>DATMWH010000001.1:0-1823 GCA_035562615.1 Pseudomonas sp.
GATGCCCAGACGCGCAAACAGCTCCATATCCTTGCTCGCCTGCGGGTTGGCGGTGGTCAGCAGCTTCTCGCCGTAGAAAATCGAGTTGGCGCCGGCGAAGAAGGCCAGTGCCTGCATCTGCTCATTCATCGCCTCACGGCCGGCAGACAGGCGCACATGCGACTGCGGCATCATGATCCGCGCTACCGCGAGCATGCGGATGAAGTCGAACGGATCGACATCCTGCTCTTCGGCCAGCGGCGTGCCCTTGACCTTGACCAGCATGTTGATCGGCACCGACTCCGGATGTTCCGGCAGGTTGGCCAGCTGGATCAGCAGGCCGGCGCGGTCATCCAGCGACTCACCCATGCCGAGGATGCCGCCGGAGCAGATTTTCATGCCCGCATCACGCACATAACCCAGCGTCTGCAAGCGGTCACTGTAGGTGCGGGTGGTGATGATATTGCCGTAGAACTCCGGCGAGGTATCCAGATTGTGGTTGTAGTAGTCGAGGCCAGCTGCAGCCAGCGCCTGGGTCTGCTCCTGATCGAGCTTGCCGAGCGTCATGCAGGTTTCCAGCCCAAGCGCCTTCACGCCCTCGACCATTTTCAGCACATAAGGCATGTCCTTGGCCGACGGATGCTTCCAAGCAGCACCCATGCAGAAGCGCGTCGAGCCAATGGCCTTGGCTTCGGCGGCCGCCTCCAGCACTTTCTGCACTTCCATCAGCTTCTCTTTATCCAGCCCGGTGTTGTAGTGACCGGATTGCGGACAGTACTTGCAGTCTTCCGGGCAGGCGCCAGTCTTGATCGACAGCAGGGTCGACACCTGCACACGGTTGGCATCGAAATGCTGGCGATGCACGGTCTGCGCCTGGAACAGCAGGTCGTTGAACGGCTGCTCGAACAGGGCGCGGACTTCTGCGAGGCTCCAGTCATGGCGAAGCGAAGAAGAATGGGTTGCGCGCATGGCGACTCCTCAGAAAGACAGTTAGTGCCTGCTAGGCTTGGGTAGCACGGATGCTCGGCATACTCAGGGAAGGTTTATGCACTGTCAACCCGAAAGACATCAACCGGTTTACGACTGGTTAAAAAACAACCACAGCTGTTTGCTGTGCGATCTGCCGGCGCAGCAAAAGCGGCCAATTTGCCCCGACTGTGAGCTGGATCTGCCCTGGCTGGGGCCGCATTGCCGCATCTGCGCACTGCCCTTAGCGGCCGAGGGACAGATCTGCGGTGAATGCCTGCGCAAGCCTCCGGCGTTCGAGCGGGTCGAAGCGGCCTGGCGTTTTCGCTTTCCCATGGACAGCCTGATCACCCGCTTCAAACACCAGTCACGCTGGCCCTATGGGCGGCTGCTGGCCGAACTTCTGGCCGAACACCTGCAGCATGCCTTCGACCACGGCCTGCCACACCCGGACTGCCTGCTGCCGGTGCCCCTGGCCAAACAACGGCTGCGCCAGCGCGGCTTCAATCAGGCCGGGATGCTGGCCAACTGGCTGGGCGCAAGTCTTGAACTGCCGGTCGAGCATCACTGCCTGCAGCGCCCTCGCGACACCCCGGCCCAGCAGCAACTGGATGCCGCCGAGCGCAAGCGCAACCTCAAACAGGCGTTCAGCCTGAACGAGACTGCACAGATCAGGGGCCGCCACTTCGCGATAGTCGATGACGTACTCACCACCGGCGCCACCGCCAATACCCTGGCCCGCCTGCTGAGCAAGGCCGGTGCCCGCCGCATCGATATCTACTGCCTGGCACGCACCCCGCGCCCCGGCGACTGAGCGCGCGGGCTGTTACACTCCGCGCCCCTGCTCCGGAGCACTGACATGTCCCATCCGTTCGCCA
>DATMWH010000002.1:0-3307 GCA_035562615.1 Pseudomonas sp.
CCGTGCAGGGCCAGATAGATCCAGGCGCCGGTGCTGTGGTTGTCATACAGCCAGATCAGCCAGCCGAGAAAGAAAAACGTGCCGCACTTCTGGAAATTGATCACCCAAGAGAATTTCCACGGGCGCGGGCCGCCACCGATATCCTGAGTCAACCAGTTGGTGAAGTGGCGCATGCGTTGAGCCCAGGCAGGAGCAGGGGTGGCGGTCATGTTTGGCAGATCCTCTTGGCAATGGCTGAGTAAGGAAACGTCTTCAGGGGTAACCCAGCACCTGACGCAGGCGCGGCAGGTGCTGTTCGATCCATTGGCGATCAATTGGACCCCAGTCGCGAATGCAATAGTGCCCGGCATTGTTGCGCTCGCCTGGCTGTTGCTCGAACGCGCAGTCGATATCCAGCTCAGCCAGCGCACTCAGGGTGTCCTGCGCCGTGCGGCGTGGCATGCCGGTAGCCGCCATCAGCGCCGCCACCGTGGTGGCCTGACCGCTGGCGATCAGCCAGGCCACGTACAGACGGCGATAGAAGCTGCTGCGGGTTTTGCTGATGCTCATACGCTGTACATCAGGATGTAAGTACCCGCACCTGCCAGATAGCCAAGCAGGGCCAGGCCGCTGATTTTCTTCACGTACCAAATAAAGTTGATTTTTTCCATGCCCATGGCTGCCACCCCGGCGGCAGAGCCGATGATCAGGCAGCTGCCTCCGGTGCCGGCACAATAGGCGAGCATTTCCCAGAAGGTACCGTTGACTACAAAGTTGGCAAGCCAGGCGTCATAGCCCGAGGCGCTCAGAGCCTCAGGGCTGATCAGCGGGTACATTTTCATGGCGCCGGCCACCAGCGGGACGTTGTCCACCACCGACGACAGCAGGCCGATGGCAATGTTGATGGCAAACACGTTGCCCAGACTTTCCTTCAGGGCGGTGGCCACCTGAGTCAGATGGCCCGCAGTCGCCAGACTGGAAACGGCCAGCAGGATGCCGAGAAAGAACAACACGCTGGTGGTATCGATCTTGCGCAATACGCCGACCACCGACAGCGGGTGCTTGTCTTCAGCGTGTTTGCTGCGGTGCATGATTTCGGTGACCACCCACAGTACGCCCAGCCCAAACAGGATGCCCATATAGGGTGGCAAGTGAGTGACGGTCTTGAACACCGGTACAAACAGCAGGGCACCGATACCCAGGGCGAACACCAGATTGCGCTCGAAAGGGGTAGTCGGGTCCTTGCGCTCCTCTTCTGATACGGCCGCCTGCGGCCGCTCGAATTCGCCTTTCATGGTCAGGCTGAGGAAGGTCAGCGGCACCAGCAGGCAGACCAGGCTGGGGAGGAACAGTTGGCTGATGATGCCGCTGGCGGTGATCTGATTGCCGATCCAGAGCATGGTGGTGGTGACGTCGCCGATCGGCGACCAGGCACCGCCGGCGTTGGCGGCAATCACCACGATACCGACGAAGAACCAGCGGTCATGCTGATCCTTGATCAGCTTGCGCAGCAGCGAAACCATGACAATGGTGGTGGTCAGGTTGTCCAGTACGGATGACAGAAAGAAAGTAATCAGGCCGATCACCCACAGCAGCTTGACCCGGCGGGTGGTGCGAATGCGGTCGGTGATGACCTTGAAGCCTTCATGGGCGTCGATCAGTTCGACGATGGTCATGGCACCCATCAGGAAGAACAGGATTTCCGAAATTTCGCCCAGATGGTGGCGTAACTCGCCGGTGATGCCGTGGCCCTCTCCAGCAGTCACTGCCGGGAGAATACTCTCGGCACCGAATACCAGCACCGTCCAGCAGAATACGGCGGTGAGAATCGCCGAGGCCGCCTTGTCTATTTTCAGGGGATGTTCTAGGGCAATACAGAGGTAACCTACGACGAAAATTACAGCCATGAGTGCGTACATGCGGACATTCCTGATGGTGACTGGCGGTCTTGCAAGGTAGTGCAGCATGCCTGATTCCGCGCGGGCATTGAAGGCTGCTGCCAGCAGGGCAGTGCGCTTGCACTGTACCTGTGCAGCGGTTTGCAGAGTGTGACGATTCGGCCATAAGTGCGAAAAGTGGCGTTTATGCCATGGGTGTTCGTCAGGTTTGCCTGCGTTCAGTGCGCGGGTCGACCCCTACAATGCAGGGCGTTGTCACCCCTTCCCGCTGAAAATAACGTTACGAGGTTGACTGATGAGCAAGGCAATTCTTACCTGCGCACTGACCGGCGTACTCACTGATCCGCGCCAGCATCCGGTGCCGGTGACTCCCGCGCAAATGGCCGCTGAGGCGCGCGCTGCCTATGATGCCGGCGCTTCGATCATGCATGTGCATGTGCGTCAGCAGGAAGAAGGCCGGGGCCATCTGCCGTCCTGGGATCCGGAAGTGATGCTGGAGGTCACCGAAGCAATTCGCGCTGCCTGTCCGGGCGTGATCATCAACCTGACCACCGGCGTGATCGGCAAGGACATCTCCGGTCCGCTGGCGTGCATCCGCCGGGTGAAACCGGAAATCGCGGCCTGCAACGCCGGTTCGCTGAATTACCTGAAGATCAAGAGCGACGGCAAATGGGCCTGGCCGCCGATGGTCTTTGATAATCCGGTGGCCAAGGTTCAGGAGTTCATCACGGTGATGGATGAGTGCGGCACCCGCCCGGAGTTCGAGTGCTTCGACGTCGGCATCATGCGTTCGGTCGGCATGTACCTGAAGGCAGGCATGGTCAAGGACATCGAATACAACTTTGTCATGGGCGTGGCGTCAGGCATGCCGGTGGATGCTGATTTGCTGGTGCTGCTGGAGCGTTGGCGCGAGCCGGATACCCTCTGGCAGACCACGCTGATCGGTCGCGAGGAAATCTGGCCGGTGCACCAGAAAACCGCCGATCTGGGCGGCATGCTGCGCACCGGGCTGGAGGATACCTTCTACCTGCCCGATGGCTCGCGGGCGCGTGGCAACGGCGACCTGATCACCGAACTGGCTGCCTGCGCCCGCCGCGCCGGCCGCGAAATCGCCAGCCCGGATGAGGCGCGGGCGCTGCTGCACCTCAAGCCGAGCGCTTAATGCTTCGGGTGCTTATCATTCCCGCGCTCCGGGGTGGGAGTGCAGAACCGTAGCCCGGATGTAATCCGGGAGGTTTTGCGTCGTCACCCCGGATGACATCCGGGCTACAGCTGATGATCGCTCTCACGTTTTCAGCGTGGGAACGCAGAGCCAGGCGGCTCCGTGCCTGTGGCTGCGGATTGGCAATCCGGTGTTGTTTTGTGCCGAGATGACTATCGCGGTTGATTGATAGTTTCGGTTGCGCCCCGCCGGGCGCCTCACTTTTCTT
>DATMWH010000003.1:0-3237 GCA_035562615.1 Pseudomonas sp.
CTCGCCGGAGCAGCCGCGCCAGTTCAGCGCCACGCTGGCCCAGCCCTGTGCCGCCAGAGCGTGTTGCAGGCCCAGCACGTAATGCGAGTTGGATGAGCCGGTCAGTCCGTGCAGCACCAGCACCAGGGGCGCTTCCGCCGAGTGCGGTCCATGCCAGTCAAGGTCAAGGAAGTCGCCGTCTTCCAGCCACACGCGCTCCCGGGTGCGTTGCAACACCGGGGCGCGGCGAAAGAACGCACTCCACAGGGTTTGCAGGTGGGCATTGCGCAGCCACCACGCAGGTTGGAACAGCGCAGTCATGGTCAACTGCTTCGCTGCCAGAGCGCGTAATACACCTGACCGGCCTTTTGCTCGCGGTGCAGACGCCAGGTGCCGGGCAGGCCAAGGCTGGACGGCGGGTTTTCGCTTTCGGTATAGATCCACGCATCTGCTGCCAGCCAGCCTTTTTCTTCCAGCAAGGTACAGGCCGCTTGCAGCAGGTTCTGGTTGAAAGGGGGATCAAGGAAGACCAGGTCGAACGCGGTGGCCGGTTGCTGTTCCAGATAGCGCAGGGCATCGGTATTGAGCAGTTGGCCGTTGTCGCAACCCAGGGTCTGCAGGTGACTGCGCAGGCTGTTGATGGCGGCCGGATTGAGGTCCAGCGCCAGTGCGCTGCCGGCGCCGCGCGACAAGGCTTCCAGCACCAGTGCACCGCTGCCGGCAAACAGATCGAGCACTTTGGCGCCTTCGACATAGGGCGCCAGCCAGTTGAACAGGGTTTCACGCACGCGGTTGGGGGTGGGTCGCAAGCCGGCGGCCATGGGGAAGTTGAACTGCCGGCTGCGCCATTGGCCGGCAATGATGCGCAACTGGCCGTCGCCGCCGTGGGCGGGCTGGGCCTTGGAGCCCGGGGTTGGTTTGCGCATCAGTGCTCCGGTACGCCGAATGAGGGTTCTGAACGGTTGTCGCTGGGGGCCGGCAGGGCTTCCTGCGCTACGGTCGGGCCGGCGGAGACGATCAGCAGGTCCTCGGCCGAGAGGTGCTTCTGCAGGGCCGCCTTCACGCTGTCTACGGTTTGCGCCTGCACTTGCGCCATGAAATCTTCCAGCTGGGTCAGTGGCAGGTCGTAGAAACCGATAGCGCCCAGTTGGCCGACGATATCGGCATTGCTCGCGGTGCTCATCGGGAAGCTGCCGGCGGTTTCGCGCTTGGCATTATCCAGCTCCTGCTGGGTCGGGCCCTCCGCCAGGTACTGACGCAGAATATCCTGCACCAGTTGCAGGGTGCCTTCGCTGAGTTCGGCGCGGGTCTGCAGATTGATCATGAACGGGCCGCGTGCCTGCATCGGGCTGAAGCCGGAGTAAACGCCATAGGTCAGGCCGCGTTTTTCGCGGACCTCTTCCATCAGGCGGGTACCAAAGCCGCCACCGCCGAGGATCTGGTTGCCCAGATAGAGTGCCGGGTAGTCCGGGTCCTGACGGTCAATGCCGAGCTGGGCGAGCATCAGGGTGGTCTGGGCTGAAGGAAACTCGATGTGCTGACGTGCGGCTTTGGGCGGTTCGGCCTGTACCAGCTTGGCTATGGCCGGGCCTTGCGGCAGCGCGTTGGAAACCTGCTTGGCAATGGCTTCGGCTTCGCTGCGGCTGAGGTCGCCGACCAGCGCTATCACCGCATTGCCGGCACTGTAGGCCCGGGCATGAAAGGCCCGCAGCGCAGTGCTGTCGATCGCGGGAATGCTTTGCGCATTGCCTTCGCTGGCATGGGCGTAGGGATGGCTGCCGTAGAGGTGTTCGAACAGCGCCAGTGAGGCGAGTTTTCCGGGGTTCTGTTTCTGTTGCTCGAATCCGGCCAACAGCTGGTTCTGGATACGCGCCAGCGATTCTTCGGGGAAGGTTGGCCGGCCAATGACCTCGGAAAACAACGCCAGTGCCGGTGTGCGCTGTTCGGGCGCGCTGAGGCTGCGCAGGGACACCACGGCCATGTCACGGTAGGCACCATTGCCAAATTCGGCGCCCAGATTCTCGAAGCCTTCGGCGATCTGCGTTACGTCCTTGCCGGCAATGCCCTCGTTGAGCATGGCGTTGGTCAGCATCGCCACCCCCAATTGCTGACCGTCATGACTGCTGCCGGCGGCGAAGGTCACGCGCAGATCAAACATCGGCAGTTCCGGTGCGGCAACAAACAGCACTTTGGCTCCTTCTGTCGTGCGCCAGGTCTGAATATTCAGTGCTCGCCGCGCCGGCTCTTGGTCATCCAGTTCGGCCAGTGATTGCAGGGTGCCGGTGGTGACTGCCTCAGGCAGCTCTGGTGTCTGTTCAGCCGGGTGCTTTGCCATCCAGGCCAGCAGGCCGAGCAGCAGACTCAGCAAGACGGCGATCAGGGCATAGCGCCAGCCGTTATGCTCATTCATCGCGGGACTCCTCGGGTAATACGTGGGCCACGCTCAGGCGTGAGCGGGTGAAATAGCGTTTGGCGGCAGCCTGAATGTCCTCGGGTGTAACCGCCTGCAGGGCGGCGAGGTCTTCATCCATCAGCTGCCAGCGCAGGCCGACCGTTTCCAGCTGGCCAATGGTGGTGGCCTGACTGGTGATCGAATCACGCTCGTAGACCAGACCGGCGATGACCTGGGCCCGCACGCGCTCCAGTTCTTCGCTACTTGGCGGCTGCTGTTGCAGGCTTTCCAGTTCGCGCCAGAGACCGGCTTCGACCTGCTCCAGGGTTTTGCCTTTTTGCACGTTCGGGCTGGCGGACAGGATAAACAGGCTGTCCCCGCGGCTGAAAGCGTCGTACCAGGCCGAGGCACCGCTGACCAGTTCTTCGCCGCGCTCCAGACGGGTCGGCAGGCGGGCGCTGTAGCCACCATCGAGCAGCCCTGAAATCAGCCGCAGTGCATGCACCGGCGTGGCGTCTTTGCTGGTTGCCAGACTGGGTACGTTGAAGCCCATCAGCAGGCTGGGCAGCTGGGTTTTGACCTGCAGGGTGATACGCCGCTCGCCAGGCTCTGCCAATTCCAGTGGCTGCCGCGCGGGTGGCACGCTGCGTCGCGGGATATGGCCGAAATAGCGTTCAGCGAGCACTTTGACTTCGTCCACGCTGACGTCACCAACCACCACCAGGGTCGCGTTGTTCGGTGCATACCATGCTTTGTACCAGTCGCTGAGCTGGTCGATCTGCATGCGCTGCAGATCAGCCATCCAGCCGATGGTCGGGTTGTGATAGCCGCTGGCGGGGTAAGCCATGGCCTTGAAACGCTCATAG
>DATMWH010000004.1:0-2071 GCA_035562615.1 Pseudomonas sp.
TGTGGCTCTGGTGGAAAAAGCCGGCCAGCGCGCCGACTTCGTGGTCACCAGCATCTTCGTCAACCCTTTGCAGTTTGGCCCGACTGAAGACCTCGACAAGTACCCGCGCAGTCTGGCCGCTGATCAGGAAAAACTGATCGATGCCGGTTGCCATCTGCTGTTCACCCCTGATGTGGAGGAGATCTACCCCGACGGCATGCAGGGGCAGACCCTGATCACTGTTCCCGGCGTTTCCGCAGGGCTCTGCGGCGCCAGCCGACCCGGTCACTTTGAAGGGGTGGCGACTGTCGTATGCAAGCTGTTCAACATCGTCCAGCCTGACCTGGCGATCTTTGGCGAAAAGGATTTCCAGCAACTGGCCGTGATCCGCAAACTGGTGCGCGACCTCAACCTGTCGATCCAGATCATGGGCGAGCCCACCGTACGCGCCGAAGACGGACTGGCGCTGTCCTCGCGCAACAACTATCTCACCGACCTTCAGCGCGCGGCGGCACCGGCGCTGTATGCCTGCCTCAACGAGATGGCCACGGCCATCCGTGATGGCGAGCGCGATTTCGCCAAGCTCACCAGCAAAGGCAAGACCACCCTGCGCAAAGCCGGTTTCAAGCCGGACTATCTGGAAGTCTGCGAGGCGCTCAGCCTGCGCCCGGCAGACGGCAACGATCAGCAACTGGTGATCCTGGCTGCAGCCTTCATGGGCAAGACCCGTCTGATCGACAACCTCGCCCTGACACTCTGACCCGGCAGCAAACCCACACGACCGCCCGGATGTAATCCGGGTAGCGCCTTGCAGCGCTGACGTGCTCCCGGATTGCATCCGGGCTACTCGCTCAATCAACCATCCTGTCACAGCACCAACCAGACTGGCTGCGCTCACAGCAAACAGCCTGCGGCTTCGCCGGACTATTCGCGCTAGAATCAGAAGATCAACTCCGCATTGCTTCCATTCACTGCAGCAAGGTTCTCCATGGATCATTACCTGACCCCGCTTGATGTCACTCAACTGGCCAGCTGGAAAGCACTGACCGAACATCGCCAGGCCATGAACAGCTTCAGCATGCGGGAAGCCTTTGCCAGCAATGCGCAGCGTTTTGAGCAGTTCAGCCTGTCGACTTGCGGCCTGATGCTCGACTACTCGAAAAACCTGATCAATCAGGACACGGTTGCGCTGCTGGTCAAGCTGGCGGAGGAAGCCCAGCTGGGTGACGCCATTCAGGCCATGTTCAGCGGCGCCACCATCAACGCCTCGGAAAAGCGTCAGGTACTGCACACTGCCTTGCGCCGGCCATTGGGCGACAAGGTGCTGGTGGACGGGCGCAATGTGATGCCCGATGTGCACCGTGTGCTGCAGCAAATGAGCACACTGGTGACCAAGCTGCACAACGGCTTGTGGCGCGGTTACACCGAACTGCCGATTACCGACGTGGTCAATATCGGCATCGGTGGCTCTTTCCTCGGCCCGCAACTGGTGTCCGAAGCGCTGCTGCCGTTTGCCCAGAAAGGCCTGCGCTGCCATTACCTGGCCAACGTTGACGGTAGCGAATTCCGCGAACTGGTGAGCAAGCTCTCGGCCCCGACCACGCTGTTCATTGTCTCCAGCAAATCCTTTTCGACCCTGGAAACCCTGAAGAATGCCCAGGCCGCGCGGGCCTGGTATCTGGCTCAGGGCGGCAGCGAAGCGCAGCTGCACCGGCACTTCATCGCGGTCTCGAGCAATATCGAAGCGGCGACCGAATTCGGTATCAGCGAAGAAAACATCCTGCCGCTGTGGGACTGGGTGGGCGGACGCTATTCCCTGTGGTCGGCCATCGGCCTGCCGATTGCCATGTCGATCGGCATTTCCAACTTCAAGGAGCTGCTGTCCGGTGCCTACAACATGGACCTGCATTTCCGCACCGCCCCCTTTGCCCGCAACATCCCGGTGCTGCTCGGCCTGCTCGGCGTCTGGTATGGCGATTTCTGGGGGGCGCGCAGCCAGGCGATCCTGCCTTACGACTATTACCTGCGCAACATCACCGACCACCTGCAACAGCTGGATATGGAGTCCAACGGCAAGAGCGTGCGCCAGGAT
>DATMWH010000005.1:0-3784 GCA_035562615.1 Pseudomonas sp.
CCTTCAGCGCATATTTTCAGGGGTTTGTTGCTGTTCGGCTGATTTTGCAGCACAGCAATCGCCAGATGGCGTGACAGTACTCCAAAAGCGAACCCCCGCTTAAAAGCGGGGGTTCGTCAGCAGCCTGACCCGCCGTCTGGCGGGTTTTTGCTTTGCAGGGTAGCCCGGATGCAATCCGGGAATTCCCCGCCACTACCCGGATTGCATCCGGGCTACGCTTGTAGCGGCGGCAAGGACCAACTCACCGGCTGCAGGTCATGCTGCTGCAGAAACTTGTTGGCGCGACTGAAATGCCCATTGCCGATGAAGCCGCGATAAGCCGAGAGCGGCGAAGGATGGACCGATTTCAGTATCAGGTGTTTGCTGGCATCAATCAGCTTTTCCTTGCCCTGCGCATGGGCGCCCCAGAGCATGAACACCAGATGCCCGCAGCGCTGGCTGGCCTGCTCTATCACCCTGTCGGTGAAATGCTGCCAGCCAACCTTGGCGTGCGAACCCGCATTGGCCTGTTCAACGGTCAGTGATGTATTGAGCAGCAACACCCCTTGATCGGCCCATGACTGCAAGCAGCCGTGATTCGGAATATCGATATTCAGGTCGCGCTTGAGCTCTTTGAAGATGTTCTGCAGCGAGGGCGGCGCCGGCACCCCCGGCTGCACCGAAAAACACAGGCCGTGCGCCTGACCGGGCCCGTGGTAGGGGTCCTGACCGATGATCACTACCTTGACCTGATCCAGCGGTGTCGAATTCAACGCATTGAAAATCAGCGGGCCCGGTGGGTAAATCACTTTCCCCGCTGCTTTCTCGGCACGCAGAAAATCACCCAATTCGCGCATGTAAGGCTGCTCGAACTCCTCGTGCAGGGCGTCCTTCCAGCTTGCCTCAAGCTTGATCCGATCATCCGTACTCATGCCAACTCCGCCCGGCCAAATGAAGCGGCACGCTAGGCAAGCCATGCCAGCAAGTCAAGCCGAACGATGGCCCATCAGCAAGGCCTGATTGGCCTGCGCCATTTCACGCAGGAAATCCCAGGTGGCTTGCATCCGGGCAATACCCTTGAGCTCGATCGGCATCAGCATCCAGAAGGTCCGCACAAAGCGTATCTCCTGCGGCAACACCGGCTGCAGGCGCATATCGGCAGCCGCCGAGAACGCCGGCAGAATGGCAATCCCCGCTCCGGCTGCCGCCGCCTGTTGCTGAATCAGGATGCTGGTACTGCGTAGCGGCACATGTGCGGGTTTGCCGATCTCATCCAGATAAAGCAGTTCCTTGCTGTACAGCAGGTCATCGATGTAACTGACAAAGCCATGGCTGCGCAGGTCATCCCGGCCAAGAATCGGCGGGTGTTGCTGCAGGTAGTCGGCCGAGGCATACAAACCGAGTACATAGTCGGTCAACCGGGTGATGATGAACGGGCCACGCTCCGGGCGGTCCAGGGTGATCACGATGTCCGCCTCGCGCCGCGATAACTGCACCGTGCGTGGTGCAGCCAGCAGATCAATGCCCAGGTTGGGATAACGCCGGGTGAATTCAGCCAGCTGCGGTGCCAGCATGACCGAGCCATAGCCCTCGGTGACGCCGATCCGCACCTGCCCTGAAAGGCCGTCTTTTTGTAACTGCCGGGAACGCTCGATGCCGGAAAAAGCACTCTCCATGGCCTCGGCCTGCGGCAACAGGTTTCGACCGGCCTCAGTCAGGCTGTAGCCGGCCGCTGCGCGCAGGAACAAGGGGGTATCCATGCTCTTTTCCAGCGCCTGTACCCGCCGCGACACCGTGGTGTGGTCAACCCCCAGCCGGCGCGCGGCCACCGTCAACTTGCCAGCCCGTGAAAGCTCGAGAAAGAAGCGCAGGTTGTCCCATTCCATAAACGGCTCCTTGATGTGCAAAAACGCAGAATACTCCTGCAAATACTCGCATTGCCATATGCAAAAACGCACTGTTAGGATCAACCTCAACAAGCCACTCCCCTTTCAATTTCAAAGGCTGGTCAGACCATGACAACCACACAACGCTCTGTGCCAACGGTAAAGCTGTTGATCAACGGCGAGTTCATCGAATCCCGATCCACCCAATGGCGCGATATCGTCAACCCGGCGACCCAGCAGGTACTGGCCCGTGTGCCATTTGCCACCGCCGAGGAGATGGAAGCCGCCGTAGTCAGCGCCCGGGAAGCCTTCAAGACCTGGCGCAAGACGCCAATCGGCGCCCGCGCGCGGGTGTTTCTCAAGTACCAGCAACTGATCCGCGAAAACATGAAGGAGCTGGCGGCCATCCTCACCGCCGAACAGGGCAAGACCCTGCCGGATGCCGAGGGCGACGTGTTCCGCGGGCTGGAAGTGGTCGAGCACGCCGCCAGCGTCGGCAACCTGCAGCTGGGTGAGATGGCCAACAATGTGGCCGGTGATGTCGACACCTACACCCTGCTGCAACCGATCGGCGTGTGCGCCGGCATTACGCCGTTCAACTTCCCGGCGATGATCCCGCTATGGATGTTCCCGATGGCCATCGCCACCGGCAACACTTTCGTGCTCAAGCCGTCCGAGCAGGATCCGATGGTCACCATGCGCCTGGCGGAACTGGCGCTGCAGGCCGGCATACCACCGGGCGTGCTGAACGTCATCCATGGTGGCGTGGAAGCGGTGAATCTGCTCTGCGATCACCCGGATATCAAGGCGGTGTCCTTTGTCGGCTCGACCAAGGTCGGCACCCACGTCTACAACCGCGCCACGCAGAATGGCAAACGCGCCCAGTGCATGATGGGCGCGAAGAACCACTGCATCGTGATGCCCGATGCCAACAAGCAGCAAACCCTGAACAACCTGCTGGGTGCCTCCTTCGGCGCCGCCGGCCAGCGCTGCATGGCGTTGCCGGTGGTGATTCTGGTCGGTGAAGCGCAAGCCTGGCTGCCCGAACTGATCGAGCGCGCCAAAACACTGAAGGTCAACGCCGGCACCGAACCCGGCACCGATGTTGGCCCGGTGGTGTCCTGCGCCGCGCTGGAGCGCATCACCGGTCTGATCGGCAAAGGCATAGACGAGGGCGCCACCCTCGAACTGGATGGTCGCAACCCGGTTGTGCCCGGTTACGAGAAAGGCAACTTCATCGGCCCGACCATCTTCTCCGGTGTGACCCCGGAGATGACCATCTACCGCGAAGAAATCTTCGGCCCGGTGCTGAGCATCATGCACGCGGCGACCATGGATGAAGCGATCGCCATGATCAACGCCAACCCGAACGGCAACGGTACGGCGATCTTTACCCGCTCCGGCGCAGCGGCACGCAAATTCCAGGAAGAGATCGACGTCGGTCAGGTCGGCATCAATGTGCCGATCCCGGTGCCAGTGCCGATCTTCTCCTTCTCCGGCTCGCGCGCGTCCAAACTGGGCGACCTCGGTCCGTACGGCAAGCAAGTGGTACTGTTCTACACCCAGACCAAGACCGTCACCCAGCGCTGGTTTGATGAAGACGACGCAGGAACCACGGTGAATACCACCATCACCTTGAAATAAAGGGCGTCAAAACGCATGTGTAGGGTGGACAACGGCGCAGCCTTGTCCACCTTGAATTTAACGGTGGATAAGCTGCAAACAGCGTTATCCACCCTACGCAGGTCTTGAAGAATCACTATGGATTTCGAACTGAACGAAGAACAACGTCTGCTGGTCGACAGCGCCCGCGCCTTTGCCGCGGCCGAACTGGCCCCGCATGCCGCCGACTGGGACCGCGACCATCATTTCCCGGTGGATGTGATCAAACGCGCGGCGCAGCAGGGCTTCCTCAGCCT
>DATMWH010000006.1:0-6245 GCA_035562615.1 Pseudomonas sp.
TATAGATACCGGTGATGAAACTTGGTTTGAGGCGGTCTCGTTGAGGCCGCCTTTGTCGCTTTTGGGAGAGGCCTCAGTGCTAAGCAGCCCGCAGCTTTGTGTACGCGTCGAAGCGTAAAGCCTCGGCCAAAGCTGTTCGCAGGCCCTCTAACTCGGCATTTTCTCCAATTTTATGGACTCGCGCTGGCCACAGACTGGGGGAATTATCTGCAATTATCTCGGCATAGATAATTGATCAATATCTAGCCGCCACAGGCAAGTTGCGCATCGTTTTTAACGTTCTTCCGCGAGTGCAACCAAGCGGGTGAATCATCCTTTTTTCTGGATGGCTGAAGCGGCCTTTACTTGAGCAGCGCCTCTCAAATTTACTCCTTTAAATACAGCAAGTTACAGAACGAATGTCCTAATTTTTGCCTTATCTCGGCATGACCCCATGATGAAGACACACAGCCCATAAGCGCGGCTCTGGCAACCAACAACAGTGCCAGTTCTTCCATGAAATTCACTCAAATGGGCAAAGAAAATATGACCTGCTCTCAATGAAGGCATAAAGCCATTCTGTGTCATCGGCGATCTTATAGACATTAGATCTCGTCGCAAAACGGATGAACCTCTGCCTACCATTAGGGGCAGCATTATCGGCTTTCTACTGCATTCTCACCGTAAACCAGGCCACCCTGGGCGCTGGGGCATCACTCGTGAACAACCTGTATTGACGGCTTTATCTACCAGGCAAACTCAAGGGCGCGATGGTATGCGTGGTGTGGGATATGCGAGAAAAGTCACCCCGCGCGCAGCATCATGTGATTGCTTTGCCCATGACGGGCAAGAGTCGCTAGCCGCAAAGACCACCGGCACATCAAGCATGTTAGCGGTACTGCCTAGGTGTTTTACCAGTCCAGTTTTTAAACGCACGGGAAAAAGCGCTTTGTTCGGAGTAGCCCAGCAGCATGGCTATCTCGACAAAAGTCAGACCTCCTTCTTTTAGATAACGACAACCTAGCTGCTCGCGTACTGCATCGAGCAGGACTTGGTAGGAATACTGATAATCCGCTAGCTGGCGCTGCAATGTGCGCGGCGAGCAACCCATCTCTTGTGCCACCTGCATCAAGGACACCCGGCTTTCCGGGATGAGTTTTAGTAATATTGCCTGCAACTGCTGCAAAAAAGCGTTATTGGGAACAAGCGCTGCGCCGA
Source organism: Pseudomonas sp. (assembly GCA_035562615.1). Classification (GTDB taxonomy): domain Bacteria; phylum Pseudomonadota; class Gammaproteobacteria; order Pseudomonadales; family Pseudomonadaceae; genus Aquipseudomonas. The sequence goes on from DATMWH010000006.1 coordinate 1,198, forward strand.
CAGCCTCTGCCTGCTCCTTGCGCACCAGATGAAAGGCCCGCTGCAATGCACTTGTTTCACCTTGGGCGGCCAACGCATAGTCCACCGTAACCCCCGGCATGGTTGAGCCAAAATGCACTGGGCAACCGAAAAACACCTGATAAGGCGCGCTGTCTTTTGGCGCCTGTTCTGTGAGATCAACCCGCAGCAACTGACAGCTATCTGGGAAACGCTGGCGCATGAAGGTCACTAAGGTGGCCAGCGCCACTTGAACAAAAAGCGCATTTTCATCACCTAAGCGATCCGGCCAGGCCAGGCGGTAGCCGTTTGCTACTGTTTCTAGGCGACAAAAATCTACGCTATAAAAACGCCGCTCACACAACTGGTAGGTTTGCAGCGCATCGACCAAGGTTTCGCAGTTGAGCAACAGGTAGCCGAGCACGCCGATATGCCTGAGCTTGGCGTGCGAACCAATCTCCAGGCCAAGCTCAGGCTTAGGGTAGAGCGCGGCTGCGGTGGCCAATACTGACCGCCACTGCTCAACCGGCACCGTCTCTCGTTCGGCCATCTGCGCTAAGCGGCTATGCAGGTCCGAACTGTGAATGCCGCGCTGCTCCAGCCATAACTGAAGAATGCCGGTGAATTGCCCCGATATCCGAATAAACATCTACGCACCCTCGAAAGACGAGGCCTAACTTACTTGGCGTGATTGGTCAATACACTAACAGACTGCCTACCTATTATTGCTAATACAACAAGCAAAGTGAGGCTCTGGACAATGACGACAATAGACAGCAAATCACAACGTAAGCCGCTTCTGTTCTGGGGCTGGGGCTACGCCGATGAAAAACTGAGCGATGAGGAAAACCGTCTTATTGAGGGCTTGATTAAGCTTCTGGTGCCCAAAGGCGCTGTTGAGCTGCCAGCGCCGCAAGTCGACGAATTTGAGCTGGCGGATTCAAGATTGAAAAACCTGCCCCCTGCGCTGCAAGAGATGGTTTCGCTAACCGCCTACGACCGACTGGTACACAGTTACGGCAAGTCTTATCCGGATATGGCGCGCATGTATTTGCGTCACGCGCCCAATGCGCCTGATGGCGTGGCGTTCCCCAAAACAGAGCAGGATATCCAGGCTATTTACCAATATGCCGCAGAAAACAAGGTCGCCGTTATCCCGTTCGGTGGCGGCACTAGTGTCTGCGGTGGCGTGGAAGCGGATGTCGGCGATCATTACCACGCCACCTTGAGCGTGGACATGCAGAACTTTAATCAGGTGCTGCAGGTGGACCCGATCAGCCGGCGCGCTCGAATTCAAGCCGGCATACAAGGCCCTGCTATGGAGGCCGCACTAAAACAGCACGGCCTGACCCTGCGCCATTATCCGCAGAGCTTTCCCTTTGTCACCCTCGGCGGCATGATCGCGACCCGCGCCGGGGGCCACTTTGCCACCGTCTACACTCATATCGAAGACATGCTGGAGGCCACTCGCACAGTAACCCCCCGTGGTGTGATAGAGACCCGCGCACTGCCCGGCTCAGGTGCTGGCCCCTCTGCTGACCGGATGATCTGCGGCTCTGAAGGCATTCTGGGGATTATTACCGAAGCAACCATGCGGCTGCAGCACAGGCCCAAGTGGCGCGCCACCGCATCTGTGATCTTCAATAACTTTCTTCAAGGCGCTGAAGCGGTACGACTGATATCGCAGTCGGGCTTATTTCCGGCCAACTGCCGTCTGCTTGACGAGCAAGAGGTGCTGAGCAACCAAGTGGCCGACAAACCTTGTGCGGTGCTGGTACTGGGCTTCGAGTCTGCAGACCATGAGGTCAAGCACAGCATGCAGCGCGCCCTTGAAATCGCCTGCGACAACGGCGGCAAACTGCAGGGTGAAGTTAGCTATTCCGCCGGAGCAGAGGATAAAAAGCAGGGCGCGGCGCAGTCTTGGCGCAATGCCTTTATCCGCATGCCGTACTGGCGCAATCGCCTCACCGCGTTCGGCATTGTCGCTGACACCTTTGAAACCGCGATCACCTGGGATCGTTTCCCTGATTTTTATCGCACCGTAAAGCGCGAAATGGAAAAGGCCATCGCCGAGGTCAGCGGCTATCCATGCTCCTTCTCCTGCCGTTTTACCCATATTTATCCCGACGGCCCTGCGCCCTACTTCACCTTCTATATGGTGGGCGATACCCAGGGTGATTTGCACAAGGCGATCGACAAGTGGAAGGTCATCAAGCAGCTGTCATTACAGCTGTTAGCCGATCACGGCGCCACAGCGACCCATCACCATGCGATTGGCCGCGATCACCGCTTTGGTTATGAACAACAAAGCTCGCCGCTGTTCCGGCAAACGCTGGCAGCGAGCAAACACTTTCTTGACCCGGCGGGGATACTCAACCCCGGCGTACTCATCGATCCGGTTGGCAAGGCGGTCGGGATCACCGGTGTTTTAAGCAACCTGAACCATGCACCGCGAGGAAACAAGCATGCTGACGACTGAAAACAGCCTGCTGCTGATTGTTGATGTGCAAGGCAAGCTGGCGCAGATAATGGATAACCGCGAAGCTCTTTTTGCTAATTTGCAACGCATGGTAAAAGGCGCCCTGACACTCAACCTGCCCATCGTCTGGGCCGAGCAGTTACCAGAAAAGCTTGGTCCCACCATCCCAGAGATAGCTGAGCTACTGACCGACTATGCGCCTTGCGCAAAGTCCAGCTTTAGCTGCTGCGCCAATAGCGAGTTGATGGGCAGCATCGAAAGCATCGGCCGCAAGCAGGTACTACTGGTCGGTATTGAGGCACATATCTGTGTTTATCAAACCGCTGCAGACCTACTCAAACAGGGCTATGAAGTGGAGGTAATAGCCGATGCCGTTGGCTCGCGAATGGGCGAAAACCGGCTTATTGGCTTGAATAAAATGGAGAAAATGGGCGCTGACATAGGCTGCACCGAAGGTGCGCTATTTGAGCTGATGCGCTCGGCAACGCACCCCGCGTTCAGAAACATTCAGCGAATAGTAAAATAGCGGTGATGTGCTGCGCACGGTATTCGCGAGGCTGGACCTGAAAGCTGCGCGGTCTGCCATCGACCTGCACCTGCTGCTGGCCGGGCTTGACGGTGAGCGGGATGCCGAGGATGGCGATCCAGCGCTGGTCGTCTTCGCGAATCACCAATGCCGGTTTGTCCTGATAGCGCACGTGCGGTGGGGTGGCCCCGTTACCCAGGCTCATTACCGCGACGCCACCCGGTACAGGCTTGTTCAGTAGGCGAGTAATGAAGCCTTCGGCATGCACGGGAAGGGTAAAGGCGAGTGACAGCAGCAGGGCAATAACACGGGGCATGAGCGGTTCCGCTTGAGAAGGACGGTTCATCCTCGCGTAAACGCCAGGCGAGGGGAAGGGCCCGGCGTCGAGGCATGGAGGTCGACGGGCTGATGTGCTGCGGAAGGTAGTTCAGACAAGGCTCGGGAGAAGTACCGGAAGCCTTGTTTCAGAGCAGCGGCAGCGTAACCGGCTGCAGGTGGTTGTCTTCGACCCGTACATCCAGTTCGCCTTCGCCGAGACGGGCCTTGAGGCGTTGGCCGGGGAGCGTCTGACTGGCGCAGCGAACTGCCTGACCACGCTCATCCAGCAGGATGCTGTAGCCCCGGGACAATGTTGCCAGCGGGCTGACGGCGTTGAGCGTCTGCGCCAGACCCTGCAAGTGCTGGCGGCGGCTGTTCAGGCTCTCCTGCATGGCGCGCGGCATGCGCCCGGACAGATGCTCCAGGCGCTGGCGCAGCAGTGTCAGTGTGCGCCCCGGATGTTGTGCGCCGAGGCGAGTGTCGAGTCGGGCCAGCCGTTCCTGGCTGGCGCCCAGGCGGCGCTCGATGCCGTGTAACAGACGTCGTTCGAGGTCATCAATGCGCTGGGATTGCTGTTGCAAACGCTCACCGGGATGGCGCAAGCGCCGGCTCAGACCTTCGAGGCGCGAGTGTGGGGTTTGGGGAGCAATGGAACCAAAAACCAACGTAAGCCCTACCAACGCTTTTCGGTGTCTTCTTCCCAGGCGCCCATCTCGACAAAACAGTTGCGCATGTCGGCCTCCTGGCTGATCTCGGTCAGCAGGTCATGCACGCTCTTGTCCAGCTCATCGTCGCTCCGATACGGAATGGTCAACTCATAGTGGCCGGCATCCAGCCGCTTCATGCCATAGGGCTCCAGGCAGTAGCGCTCAATGTTCTCCGTGGCCCGCTTCCGGCCGCGCACGAACTTGCTGTTATTCACCACCGCGAGGCGCAGGGTGACGGTGGCCACCCGCTCGGCGGCGGGCGGCTCTGCCGGCGACGCGGCCGAAGGCTGCTGGTCGCGTGACCTGGCGCTCTTCTGGTACGCGCCGATCTCGACACCACGGTGGCGCAGGTAGCTGTACAGCGTGCTCTTGGAGATGTGCAGCTTCTCGCCGATCGCGCTGACGCTCAGGCGACCTTCGCGGTAGAGGGTTTCGGCCGCCATGGCGGTGGCCTCAGCCTTGGCTGGCAGGCCCTTGGGACGGCCACCGATCCGGCCACGCGCCCGTGCGGCCGACAGACCCGCCTGAGTCCGCTCGCGGATCAGCTCGCGCTCGAACTCCGCCAGCGAGGCGAACAGGTTGAACACCAGGCGGCCTTGGGCGTGGGTGGTGTCGATGGGGTCATTCAGGCTCTGTAAGCCGACCTTGCGCTCTGCCAGCTCGCCGACCAACTCGACCAGGTGCTTGAGGGAACGCCCAAGGCGATCCAGCTTCCAGATCACCACGGCATCACCCGGCCGCACGTTGGCCAGCAGTTTGTCCAACTCCGGCCGGGCGCTTTTCGCGCCGCTGGCGATGTCTTGGTAGATGCGTTCGCACCCGGCCTGTTTCAGGGCATCGACTTGTAGGTCGGCTTTCTGATCCCGAGTGCTCACTCGCGCATAACCGATCTTCATCAAAAGTACTGTTTACTCGACTACGTTAGTAATAGTTGAACTTTGATTAAGCGTACCAGTTATTTGAACCGTAGCGCGGGGAGCTTAACGAACCGAGCCATTCCTCGATAGAGTTCGGCAAAACC
>DATMWH010000007.1:0-4641 GCA_035562615.1 Pseudomonas sp.
TATGCGGGCCTGGCCAGGTTGACCGGCAACGACTTGCTGCCGACCATGGGCCGGGAGTTTCTTGAGCAGCCAACCATCACCAAGATGGGCATTGTGCTGGTGGCCCTGGGCTTCCTCTACAACATCGGCATGACCCTGCTCAAAGGCCGCAAGACCACCATCAGCATGGTCATGATGACCGGCCTGATCGGCCTGGCGGTGTTCTTCCTGTTCTCCTTCTACAACCCGGAGAACCTGACGCGCGACAAATACTACTGGTGGTTTGTCGTGCACCTGTGGGTGGAAGGCGTGTGGGAACTGATCATGGGCGCGATGCTGGCGTTCGTACTGGTCAAGATCACCGGCGTGGATCGCGAAGTGGTCGAGAAGTGGCTGTATGTGATCATCGCCATGGCGCTGATTACCGGCATCCTCGGTACCGGTCACCACTTCTTCTGGATTGGTGCGCCCGAGGTGTGGCTGTGGGTTGGCTCGATCTTCTCGGCGATGGAACCGATTCCGTTCTTCGCCATGGTGCTGTTCGCCTTCACCATGATCGGCAAGCGTCGTCGCCAGCACCCGAACCGTGCCGCGACCCTGTGGGCCAAGGGCACTACGGTGACCGCGTTCCTCGGGGCTGGCGTGTGGGGCTTCCTGCATACCCTGGCTCCGGTGAACTACTACACCCACGGCTCGCAACTCACCGCCGCCCACGGTCACCTGGCCTTCTACGGTGCTTACGCAATGATCGTGATGACCCTGATCAGCTATGCCATGCCGCGTCTGCGCGGGATCGGTGAAGCACCCGATGAGCGTTCGCAAACCATCGAGATCTGGGGCTTCTGGTTGATGACCCTGTCCATGGTGTTGATCACCCTGTTCCTCACCGCTGCCGGTGTGATGCAGGTGATGCTGCAACGCCTGCCAACCGATATCGATGGCACGGCGCTGTCGTTCATGAATACCGTCGATCAGTTGCAGGTGTTCTTCTGGCTGCGTCTGGCGGCCGGGGTGGGCTTCTTCATCGGCCTGGCGTGCTACCTGTTCAGCTTCAAGCGTCGCGGTCAGGAAGTGCTGGCCGGCGCGACGGCTGCCAGCCGTTAAGGCAGTCGCGAGCTAACTGAAACTCGGCCCGGCTGGTACAGCGGGCCGTTGTTGTTTGTGGATCACCACGAGGGCAACGCCATGGCCTTTACCGTCGAGCTGGAAGAGTGGGTCGGCAGTGTCTGGCACCGCTTCATCACCCGCCGTGCCAGCCCGGACTTTCCCGAGGCGCGGGTCGAACTGGCCAGCCTGCAGCGCCCGCTGGCGCTGTTGTTTCGTGCCATGGGTGGTGCCAGCGGGGTTGCTCTGGAGGCCGCCAGCCCGCGGCAATTGTTGTTGCGGCGTAACCTGCTGCAGCAAGTGGCCGGCACCTGCAAGCAGCTGCCGGTGGCCTGGTGCGATGCCAGCAACCTGCGTCTGCCGCCGAGCCTGGCGGTGTACCCGGATGCCGGCCTGAACCAGGAGTTGTACCGTTGGCTGGCCTTGCTGGCCGCCCAGGCGGGTGAGATGCGCCACTGGGCGCGGGACAACCAGCGCTGGACGCAGACCCTGTTGCAAGACTATCCGGCCCTGCGTCCGCGCTACCAACGCCTGGTCGAGGCCCATCTGCAATTGCGCCCCGACCCGCGCCAGCTCGGCCCGGCCGAGGCCGCCCTGGAACGGGCCTTGTGTCAGGCGCTGCGCGAGCCCGGCAGTGTCAGTGATTTTCCGCGCAGCGAGCGGGCGCCCTGGCCCCTGCCGCTGTGGCTGTACCCGGCACAAAACCTCGGCGAGCCCCAGGCTTGCCAGTTGGGCGAGGAGGGCGACGGCCAGCTGCTGAACGCGCCGCAGCGACAGCAACTGGTGCGCAAGCAGGCCAAGCGTGTCGAGGAAAGCACCAGCAAGGGCGGCCTGTTGATCTTCCGTCTGGAGAACCTGTTTAGCTGGTCCGAGCATATCGAGCTGGACCGTTGCAGCGATGACAGTGAAGACCTGGATGCGGCGCGGGTTGCCGAAGACCTCGACGAGCTGGCGCTGTCCAAGCAACGCCTGCGCAAGGGTGGTGGTCTGAAGCTGGATCTGGACCTGCCGCCAGCGGATGTCGATGACATTCCCTTGGGCGAGGGCAGCAAATTGCCCGAGTGGGATTACCGCAAGCAGTGCCTGCAGCAGGACTTCGTCAGCCTGCAGATGTATCAGCCGCGCGGCAGTGAGGCGCAACCCTTGCCGCCGCGCCTGGCGCCGCTGGCCTCGCGCCTGCGGCGGCAGTTCGAGCACCTGCGCAATGATCGCCAGTGGCTGCGCCAGCAAACCCAGGGCAGTGAGCTGGATCTGCAGGCCTGGCTGGATTTTCACGTCGAGCGCCAGCACGGCCACTGCGCCGAGCGCGGCCTGTTTATGCAACAACGCACCACCCGTCGCGATTTGGCCTGCCTGCTGCTGGCCGACCTGTCGATGTCCACCGATGCACACCTGGATGACGAGCACCGGGTGATCGAGGTGATCATCGACAGTCTGCTGCTATTCGGCGAAACCCTTTCCACTCTGGGCGATCAATTCGCCCTGTACGGCTTCTCGTCCCTGCGTCGGCAACAGGTGCGCATGCAAGAACTGAAATCCTTCAACCAGCGTTATGACGACCACACCCGTGGACGCATTCAGGCGCTCAAACCCGGCTACTACACGCGCATGGGTGCGGCCATCCGCCAGGCCACCCTGTTGATGGGGCAGTGCAAGCAAAAGCGCAAATTGTTGCTGCTGGTCACTGACGGCAAGCCCAACGATTTGGATCTGTACGAGGGCCGTTACGGCGTCGAAGACACCCGCGAGGCGGTGTTGGAGGCGCGGCGCGCCGGCCTGCTGCCGTTCTGCATCACCATCGACCAGCAAGGCGGTGATTACCTGCCCTATATGTTCGGCGCCAACGGCTACACCCTGATCCGCCAGCCGCAACAATTGCCCTTGCGCCTGCCGCAACTGTACCGGCAGCTGACCCAGTCGTGAGGAGGGGGTGGCCCGGATGCCATCCGGGGCACGCGCGCACGACAAATTGTTCCCGGATTTTATCCGGGCTACGACTGGGCCGTTGCGAGGGGCGCGCCGTCGTTACCTCAGCAACGTAGCCCGGATGCCATCCGGGACAGGCGCGCACGAATAACCGCACCCGGATGTTATCCGGGCTACGTCAGGCTGCGCGGCAGCCACACGCTCATCACTGCGCAGAACAGCGCCAGACCAATGCAGAACCACATGAAGCGCTGTTGGCTGCGTGCATTAAGGGTCTCGGCCTGGGTCGGTAGTGGCATACCGCAGAGGCTGCATTCGGTGATTGTGCTCGGGTTGTCGCGCTGGCAGTACAGGCATTTGTGCATGCGGAGTGCTCCTGGTTAATGGCTGCCGCGCCGTTGCCAGGCGGGCGAGCATGGGGCGGCCGGTTATTCGAAGTGTTGCAGCCGCATGCAGTCGAGAACGCTGATCAGGCGACCATCCTGGCTGATGATCTGTTCGTCGATCAGACGGCGGATGATGCGCGAGAAGGTCTCTGGCTGGATCGACAGGTGGCCGGCAATTAACTGCTTGGCCATCGGCAGTTCGAAGCTGCTGACTGCACTCTGCAACGGCGTCATCTGTGTCAGCAGGTAGCGCACCACCCGGTGGGTGGCATTTTTCAGCGACAGGGTTTCGATCTCGTTGAGACGTTGGTGCAAGCGCGCCGATAGCCGGCCGATCAAAGCAAAGGCCAGGCGGTTGTTGCTCTGCAGCAACTGTATGTAGGTGTGACTGGGCAGCCGATACAGCTGAGTCGGGCCGATGGCCTCGGCGCTAGCGACATAGTTGGGGGTGTCCATCAACATCATGGCTTCGGCAAACGCCTGGCGCTCGCCGATCACGTCGAAAACCTTTTCCTGGCCGTCGGGGGTCAGGCGGTAGATTTTCACCGAGCCAGAGATCACGAAATAAAACGCGCTGGCCGGCTCGCCCTGGCGAAACAGCGGCGCGCCCTTGTCGACACTGAGCAATTGGCTGGCGCTCATCAGCTCGTCCATCTGCTCCTCGTTCAGAGGCTCGAACAAGTGATGGCTGCGCAGAATCTGGTGATGTACACGGTGCAGCACCATAAAAGGCATCCCTGTGGTTGATGGTATGGCGGGCCTGAAGCTGTCAGGCCAGGCGGGTGGTGTGGCTATGCAGTTGGGGCGTGCTGCTGGTGGCGCTGAGGGCCAGGCCGCTGGCCAGGGCCAGGGTCGAGGTCAGCAGGCAAAACCACAGCAGTGGCTGCAGGGCGCGTTTGATCATGACGTGGGCTCCATGCGCGCCCGTTGCCGGGCGCGGCTTGGCTTACACCGGGTTTAGCGCCGGGGCATGCAGGGCGTTGGCGAACAGCACGTTGTTTTCCAGATGGATGTGCTGCATCAGGTCGTTGCGCAGTTCATCCAGGCCGCGATAGAGGGCGCGCCAGGTGTTGCAGGCGTTGCTCGGCGGGGTGATGTTGTTGGTCAGGTCGAGGATGCCCTGCAGGGCTTCGCCGTGCTGGTCGTGCTCCATGCGCATCACCGAGATGGGCGCGGCCGCGCGTGCGCCGAGGCCGTCGAGCAGCACAGGGAAGAGAATCTGCTCCTCTTTGAGCATGTGGCTTTC
>DATMWH010000008.1:0-4180 GCA_035562615.1 Pseudomonas sp.
AAGCGCAAGGTTTACGACCATCTGGCCCTGCAGCGTGGCATCAATGCCGGCCTGATCAGCAACCGGGTTGATGCGCAGCTCTACGATTTCTGCCGCTCACAGGGCGTCATGCCGGCCCGGTTGGATCAGACCAGCCTGCAGGCCCTGCGTTACTGGGGGATTGTCGCGGAAAGTACCACGCTGGAGGGCGACAGCCTGTGTCTCGGCGACCTCGTGCTACCCAACGAGATGGACCATCCCCAGGTGCGTGACGCCGTTCTGGCACAGGCCGGAGGCCGCGAATTGCGCCATGGACGGATTCTCCACGGTGGGTTTTTCCTCGGCCCGCGGGATTTCTACCAGAAGCTGTGCCATCTGGATGCGGCAGGTCAGGAACAGATTTGCATGACCGGGGTGCGGCGCACCAACCAGTTGTTGCTGGATTACGATCTGTACTGCGCGCAGCGACAGAAAGCCCGCTTTATCAACACCGGCATGATGGTCACGCTGACCGGTGCCGTGGCCTCCGATGCGCTGGAGGACGGTACCGCCATCAGCGGGGTGGGCGGTCAGTACAATTTCGTCGCCATGGCCCATGACCTGCCGGGCGCGCGTTCGGTCCTGTGTATCCGCAGTACCCGCGGCAGCGGCAAGCACCTGAAATCCAACGTGGTGCCGTTCTATGGTCACCTCACCATTCCCAAGCATCTGCGCGATGTGATCGTCACCGAGTACGGGGTGGCTGATTTACGCGGTCAACCGGACGCTGAAATCATCAAGCGACTGATCAATATCGCCGACTCACGGTTTCAGGAGGAGCTGCTGCAGTTCGCCAGGGAGCATCACAAGATTGAGCAGGACTACAGCATTCCCGGGTGGGCGCGGGACAATACGCCTGAGCGTATCGCCCGGACACTGGAACCACTCAAGGCGCAAGGACTGCTGCCGGCCTATCCGTTCGGCACCGAACTGACGGAGCAGGAAATTACCCTGGCCTCCAGCCTGCGTACGATCAAGGCGCTGAGTGACGAACCGACCCAATTCATTGCCAGCCTGTTCAAGGCTCTGTTGCATCGCCCTGATGAGGAAGCGGTGCGGCCGTTTCTTGAACGCATTCAGCTGGAGCATCCGGAAACCACCCGTGACTTTCTGGTCCAGCAACTGCTGATGCTGGAACTGGAAGAGCGGGGTGTGCTCAAAGGTAGCTAATCTGTTGCAAGCCGCCCGGGGCTTACTTTTCGCGGATGGGGCCGCAGACATTAATCCATCGCAAGTCCGGCTTCCCGGTAGGGTGGTCAACTCGCGCAGCGATTGGCCACCAAGCGAACCTTGATCGCGGGGCCAAGCCTTAAACGTTGGCCACGCACATTGAACTGCCATCGATACCAAAGGCATCGGCCTTGCCAGCCTCGCGGCTGGTTGGTGGGTTACGGCTGTTGGCCTAACCCACCCTACGAAAACCAGGACATCACTGGGCTGGATCAATAGCTGAGTTGGGTTCAGCTTTCAGCTCTGGCGGCTTTGAGCCTTGCGCATGGCTTTGGGGGATTGGCCGAACCAGCGGCTGCAGGAGCGGTTCAGCGAACTTTGTTCGCTGTAACCGAGTACCGAAGCGATTTCCGCCAGTGGTAGCGCCGTATCCAGCAGCAGGGTGCGGGCGCGCTGCTGGCGCAGGCGGTCGACGATGTCCTCGAAATAGCTGCCCTGCTCGTGCAGCCGGCGTTGCAGCGTGCGCTCGTGCAGGCCGAGTTGTTCGGCGATTCGTTGCAGGCTGCTGCCACCCGAAGCGAGTTGTCGCTCGACCAGGGTTTCGACCTGACGGGTCACATCCAGCGGGAAGCGTCGCACCAGATTGCGCAAGAAGCGCTCTGCGGCTTCACGCACCAGATTGTCATTGGCGCCAATCGCGATGCTCAGCAGATGCGCCGGAATGCTCAGCGCATCCTCCTGCTGTGAGAATTGTGCATTGCCGAAGGCATGGCTCTGATACACATCAGCACTGCAGCCGGCGCTGTGGCGGAAGCTCAGGTGCCAGTCGGCGCCTTGATTGCCGGTGAGCAACAGCAGGAAGTTGCGCATGATGCTGTACGACAGCTCTATGGTCTGTCGACGCGGCCAGTCGTCTTGCAGGCTCAGCCGATAACAGATTCGTATGTAGCCGGGCAGGCCTGGATCTTCCTCGACGCTCAGTGCGGCATCCGGGGTGTGATACGGCAAGTGCCGGGCTATGCCAGTCAGCGCTTCGCCTACGGTGGCCGAATATTGGGCGATCAGCGCCACTGCGCCGAGTACCGAGATGTCCTGTTGCGCAGCCAGACGCAAGCCGAAGTCCGGGATTGCCAGCGTAAGCGCAGTGTTCTCCACCAGGCGCGCGACCTTCTCCAGGGCAATGCAGTGCTCCGGGTTTTCCAGATCCCCGGGGGACAGTCCGACCCCCTTGAGCAGCGCCACAGGGTCGCCGCCCAGGCTGCTGACCAGGCTTTCGAAGCCGCTGAGTGCGCGTACCCGGATCAGGGCGGGGGAGGTGTGAAGGGCGGATGTGTGCATGTCATGAAGTGTAAAAGCTGTGTCATCAAGTGCCAATACTGCGACAGGCAGTTTGATCACCATCTACCCTTTGCCCGAACCCCTGCGCTTGCGGGGCCTGCCTTGACTGTTGTTGCGAGGAATTCCCATGAGTCACCCTTACGGAATTGGTCTGGACAAGAACGCCGCCAACTTTGTGGCCCTTTCTCCGCTGAGTTTTCTTGAGCGCTCGGCGGGCATTTACCCGGAGCATCTGGCCGTGGTGCATGGTGCGCGGCGTTTCAACTGGCGCCAGACCTATGCGCGTTGCCGTCAATTGGCTTCGGCACTGGTCGCGGCCGGGGTGGGCAAGAACGATACCGTGGCCGTGATGCTGGCCAACACCCCGGAAATGTACGAAAGCCATTTCGGTGTGCCCATGACCGGTGCGGTGCTCAATGCCATCAACACCCGCCTGGATGCCGAGACCGTTGCTTTCATCCTCAACCATGGTGAGGCCAAGGTGCTGATCACCGACCGCGAGTTTTCGCCGGTGGTCCGTGCAGCGCTGGCCAGGGTCGAACGCCCGCTGCTGGTAATCGACGTGTTCGATAGCGAATACCTGGGTGAAGGCGAGCGCGTGGGCAGTCGAGAGTACGAAGAGTTCATTGCCACTGGTGCTGCGGACTTCGCCTGGCAGTTGCCGGAAGACGAGTGGGATGCGATTGCCCTCAACTACACCTCGGGCACCACCGGCAATCCCAAGGGGGTGGTGGTCCATCATCGCGGCGCTTACTTGGGCGCATTGTCCAACCTGATTTCCTGGGGCATGCCACCGCAGTCGGTCTATCTCTGGACGTTGCCGATGTTCCACTGCAATGGCTGGTGCTTCCCCTGGGCCATGGCGGCCAACTCCGGGACCAACGTGTGTCTGCGCAAGGTCGATGCCCAGCTGATCTTCCAGGCCATCCGTGAACACAAGGTCAGCCACTACTGCGGCGCACCGATCGTTCAGGCGCTGCTGATCAATGCGCCAGCCGAACAGCGCGCCGGTATCGAACATGAAGTGGCCACCCTGGTGGCCGGTGCTGCGCCGCCGGTGGCGATCATCGAAGGCATGAGCCAGATGGGCTTCGATCTCACCCATGTTTACGGCCTTACCGAAACCTACGGACCCTCGGCGGTCTGCGCCAAACACGGCGAGTGGCAGGCGCTGGATCTGGAAGAGCAGGCGCGGCTGAATTCCCGTCAGGGCGTGCCGTATCACTGCCAGGAAGGCATCAGCGTGCGCGACCCGGAAACCATGCTGGAGGTGCCACGCGACAGCGAAACCATGGGCGAGATCATGTTCCGCGGCAACCTGGTGATGAAGGGTTACCTGAAGAATCCGACAGCGACCGAGGAATCCTTCGCCGGCGGCTGGTACCACACCGGTGACCTGGCAGTAATGCACCCGGACGGCTACGCCAAGATCAAGGACCGCAGCAAGGACATCATCATTTCCGGCGGCGAAAACATCAGCTCGATCGAAGTCGAGGACGTGCTCTACCGGCACCCATCAGTGATGGCTGCCGCCGTGGTCGCAACGCCGGACGACAAGTGGGGCGAAGTGCCGTGTGCCTTCCTTGAATTGCGTGAGGGCCATGCGCCGACTGCCGAGGCACTGCGGGACTTCTGTCTGGAACGCATGGCCCGC
>DATMWH010000009.1:0-13496 GCA_035562615.1 Pseudomonas sp.
GCCAGAGTCTTCTCGCCTTCCTTCCACTTGGCCGGGCAGACTTCGCCTGGGTGGCTGGCGGTGTACTGGGCCGCTTTCAGCTTGCGCAGGGTCTCGGAGACGTCACGGGCGATCTCGTTGGAGTGGATTTCCACGGTCTTGATCAGGCCTTCCGGGTTGATCACGAAAGTGCCGCGCAGAGCCAGACCTTCTTCCGGGATGTGCACGCCGAAGGCGTTGGTCAGGGCGTGAGTCGGGTCACCGATCAGCGGGAACTGGGCCTTGCCTACCGCTGGGGAGGTTTCGTGCCAGACCTTGTGCGAGAAATGGGTGTCGGTGGTCACGATGTAGACTTCGGCGCCGGCTTTCTGGAACTCGGCGTAGTTGTTGGCTGCGTCCTCGATTTCGGTCGGGCAGTTGAAGGTGAAGGCGGCCGGCATGAAGATCAGTACCGACCACTTGCCCTTCAGGGATTGCTCGGTGACTTCGATGAACTTGCCGTTGTGGAAAGCGTTGGCTTTGAACGGCTGTACTTGCGTATTGATCAGAGACATCGGTGAATCCTCGTGGGTGGTTAGTTGACGAAGGCAATCCTAGGCTACTTGGCCCGATTGTCGAAATTGATTTCTGGAATTGCCTGTATCGAGAAAAACTATAAATCAAACCGAATAAGCGGTTTCTGTCTGCGATCGCCCTCATGTCTGGCTATGCTCAGGGAATAGGACTGGACAACTGTGGTGCGTAATTGATGGGCAAGGGATTCGCGTGGGTGATTTGCTGGCTTTTGCCAACCTCGCTGTGGGCGGCCGAGCCCATTGAGCGCGCCCTGGCCGAGTTGACGCCCAGTAGCCTTTCGGTGGCGCAGCAGCGTCAGGAGCTGGACTGGTTCATCCAGGCGGCCAGACCCTTTCAGGGCATGACGGTACGGGTGGTGTCCGAGGACATCAAGACCCACTGGTACGAGGCCAATGTGCTGGCGCCGTTGTTCAGCCAACTCACCGGTATACGGGTTATTCACGAGATCACCGGCGAGGATGATGTGGTCAACAAGCTGCGCACTCAGGCGCAGCTGGGGCTGCATCTGTATGACGCCTTTATCAGTGACAGCGATCTGATCGGTCAGCATTTTCGCGAGGGCAAAGTGCTGGCGCTGAACCGGTTCATGGAGGCCGAGGGCCGCTCGGTCACCTTGCCCACGCTGGATCTGGCGGATTTCATGGGACGCTCTTTTGTCACCGGGCCGGACAATAACCTCTACCAGTTACCCGATCAGCAGTTCGCCAACCTCTATTGGTACCGTCATGACTGGTTTGCCCGACCGGAGTTGCAAGCGCAGTTCCGCAAGTTGTATGGCTATGATCTGGCAGTGCCGCAGAACTGGTCGGCCTACGAGGACATCGCCGAGTTCTTCACGGTGCATGTGCGGCAGATCGATGGTCAGCAGGTCTATGGGCACATGGATTATGGCGCCCATGATCCCTCGCTGGGCTGGCGTCTGTCGGATGCCTGGCTGGGCATGGCCGGGGTAGCCGATACCGGCCTGCCCAATGGGCTTCCCGTCGATGATTGGGGTATCCGCGTGGAAAACTGCCGGCCGGCCGGCGCCAGCACGCAGCGTGGTGGTGCGCTCGATAGCCCGCCAGCGGTTTACGCCGTGTACAGCTATATCGACTGGCTGCGGCGCTTTGCACCGCCGGAGGCGCGTGCCATGACCTTCACCCAGGCGGGCGGCGTCGCGGCCCAGGGGCATATTGCCCAGCAGATCTTCTGGTACACCGCGTTTACCGCCGACTACACGCAGCCGGGCAGTCCGATGCTGGATGCGCAGGGTCTGCCACGCTGGCGCGTGGCTCCTTCACCACGCGGAGCCTACTGGCGGGATGGCATGAAGTCGGGATATCAGGATGTGGGCGCTTGGACGATTATGAAAAGCACCCCGCTGGCGAATCAACAGGCAGCATGGCTGTATGCGCAATTCACCGTGTCCAAGAGTGCTTCATTACGCAAGATGCTGGTCGGTCTGACGCCGATTCGCCGCTCTGATCTGGAAACCCCGGAATTGCAGGCGGCTGCGCCCAAACTCGGCGGCCTGGTGGAGTTCTATCGCAGCCCGGCAGCACGCCGCTGGACACCCACCGGGCCGAACGTGCCGGATTATGCCGGCATGGCCAGCCTCTGGTGGCGCAATGTCTATCCTGCTATCGCTGGCCAGCAGTCGGTTCTCAAGGCGTTGCAGTCACTGGCGGCGGCGATGGATCAGCATATGGAGCGCATTGCCGATAATCAGCACACCTGCTCACCCCGGCTGAATCCGCAACGCAGCGAGGCGTACTGGCTGGATAAGCCCGGTGCGCCCTATCCGAAGCTGCAGAATGAAAAGCCCCCGGGCCGAACCCTGCCGTATGAGGAGTCATTGCGTGCGTGGGATTAAGCTGGCGCTGCTGCTGCTGGGCTTGCTGTGCGGTGTCACGGTGAGTGCTCAGGTGCACCTCTATGCGTGGCAGCGCCCGCCCCTGGCGAGCCTGGATGAAAATGGTGCACCACAGGGGTTGGCGATCGACCTGGCCGGGCTCATGTTTGCCAGGGCTGCGCTGGATTACCGGCTGGACTTCGTGCCTTTCCAGCGGGCCCTCTATCTGGCTGCCCGCGAACCGGACAGCTGCATGCTGCTGGTGGAGCGACGGCAGGATCAGGAGTCGAGCTACTCCTGGGTGGGTCCGCTGCTGATTTCCCGCGTGGGGTTGTATGCCTTGCCGGTCAACCCTCCGCAGCTGAACAGCCTTGCCGATCTGGGCAAGGTGCCGGTGATCACCCATCAAGGCTCGGCGGCCAGTGAGTATCTCAAGGGCATTGGCGGCACTGTAGAACAGGCCAGCAGGGAATCACTGGGCTGGGCCATGCTGCAGCGTGGCCGTGCACCGTTGTGGGCCACCAGTCCGGTTGTACTGCGTTCGGTCGTTGCGTCCGGGGAATCCCCGCCGGTTGAGGTGTTACCGATTCTGACGCTGATGGAGGACATGGCCTGCAACCCGCAGATGGATCCGGAGGTGCTGGACAGCCTGCGCAATGCGCTCAAAGAGCTTTACGAGCAAGGTGATGTCCACGCGCTTTACCGGCAGTACGGTGTAGAGCTGGACTGACGGCGCGTTCAAACGCAAACGCCCTGCAATGCAGGGCGTTTGTTTCAGCCAGTCAGTTCTGACTGTTCAGGCGATCAGCAGTTTGCTGTCAGTTCGAGCCGTATCTGGCTTTGAACTCGCGACGGCGACGGTGCAGTACCGGTTCGGTATAACCGTTTGGCTGTTTGGTACCTTCAACCACCAGCTCTACCGCCGCCTGGAAGGCAATGTTGTCGTCGAAGTTCGGCGCCAGCGGACGGTACAGCGGGTCGCTGGCGTTCTGCCGATCCACCACAGGTGCCATGCGCTTGAGGGTTTCCATCACCTGTTCCAGGCTGACCACGCCATGGCGCAGCCAGTTGGCGATGTGCTGACTGGAGATACGCAGGGTGGCGCGGTCTTCCATCAGGCCGACATCGTGGATGTCTGGCACTTTCGAGCAGCCAACACCCTGGTCGATCCAGCGCACCACATAACCGAGAATGCCCTGGGCGTTGTTGTCCAGTTCACTCTGGATTTCCTCGGCGCTCCAGTCGGTGTTGGGCGCCAGCGGAATGGTCAGGATGTCATCCACTGAGGCGCGTGCACGCTTGGCCAGTTCGGCCTGACGGGCGAATACGTCGACCTTGTGATAGTGCAGGGCATGCAGCGAGGCGGCGGTCGGTGACGGCACCCAGGCGGTATTGGCGCCGGCCAGCGGGTGAGCGATCTTCTGCTCGAGCATGCCGGCCATCAGGTCGGGCATGGCCCACATGCCTTTGCCGATCTGCGCGCGACCCTGCAAGCCGGCGGCCAGACCGATATCGACGTTCCAGTTTTCGTAGGCATTGATCCACTTCTCGGCTTTCATGCCCGCCTTGCGCACCATGGCGCCGGCCTCCATGGAGGTGTGCAGTTCATCACCGGTACGGTCGAGGAAGCCGGTGTTGATGAACACCACGCGCTCGCTGGCGGCCTTGATGCACGCCTTGAGGTTGACCGTGGTGCGCCGCTCTTCGTCCATGATGCCGACTTTCAGGGTATTGCGCGGCATGCCCAGTACGTCTTCAACGCGGCCGAACAGTTCATTGGTGAACGCGGCTTCTTCCGGGCCGTGCATCTTCGGTTTGACGATGTAGACCGAACCGGTACGGCTGTTCTTGCGACTGCAGTTGCCTTTGAGGTTGTGCAGGGCGATCAGGCTGGTGACCAGACCGTCCATGATGCCTTCCGGCACTTCGAAGCCCTGACTGTCGATGATGGCGTCGATGGTCATCAGATGGCCGACGTTACGCACGAACAGCAGGCTGCGACCGTGCAGGGTCAGGGCGCTGCCATCCACGGCGGTGTAGACCCGATCCGGGTTCATGGTGCGGGTGAAGGAGCTGCCGCCCTTGGCGACTTCTTCCGCCAGGTCGCCTTTCATCAGGCCCAGCCAGTTCTTGTAGATCACCACTTTGTCTTCGGCGTCGACTGCCGCGACGGAGTCTTCACAGTCCATGATGGTGGTCAGGGCGGCTTCCATCAGCACGTCTTTGACACCGGCGGCATCAGTCTGGCCGACCGGAGTGCTGGCATCGATCTGGATTTCGAAATGCAGGCCATTGTGCTTGAGCAGGATGCCGGTTGGCGCAGCGCTGTCACCGTTAAAGCCGATCAGCTGGGCTGCATTCTGCAGGCCGGTGCTGCTGCCGTTCTTCAGACTGACCAGCAGTTTGCCGGCTTCAATGCGGTAGCCGGTGGCGTCAACGTGTGAGCCGGATGCCAGCGGCGCGGCCTCGTCGAGGAAGGCGCGGGCGAAGGCAATCACCTTGTCGCCGCGGACCTTGTTGTAGCCCTTGCCCTTCTCGGCGCCGTTTTCTTCGCTGATCACGTCGGTGCCGTAGAGGGCGTCATACAGCGAGCCCCAGCGGGCGTTCGAGGCGTTCAGGGCAAAGCGCGCGTTCATCACCGGAACCACCAACTGCGGGCCGGCCATGCGGGCGATCTCGTCATCGACGTTTTCGGTGGTGATCGCGAAGTCAGCCGGTTCCGGCAGCAGATAGCCGATTTCCTGCAGGAAGGCTTTGTAGGCCGCGGCGTCATGCGCCTGACCGGCGCGGGCCTGGTGCCAGCTGTCGATCTGTGCCTGAATGGCGTCACGCTTGGCCAGCAGGGCGCGGTTTTTCGGAGCCAGATCATTGATAACGGCTTCGGCACCCTTCCAGAACTGCTCGGCGGTGATGCCGGTGCCTGGAATGGCTTGATTGTTGACGAAGTCGAACAGAACTTTGGCGACCTGCAGGCCACCGACTTGTACGCGATCAGTCATTGCTTGCCTCAACTCTATATCAGAACGGCTCTGGGCTTGGGACGTGCGAAAACAGCGCTGCACGGGTCATGTAGTGCGAGCGGGCGCATACTACATGATGTGTGCGGAAAAATCAGGCGCTATGGCTGACCCGTCGGTCACCTCAGGCTGTCTATACTCATGCGACCTTCAGGGAGGCGACTTATGCCGGTTTACACCGCGACAACCGATGATTTGGACGATCTGACCCGCTTGTTTGCCGGTTATCTCGAGTTTTATCAGGTACCCCGACCGGCCTCGGAGATCCGCGAGTTCCTGCAGACGCGTCTGCATAAAGGCGATTCACACCTGCTGATAGCCCGTGATCAGCAGTCGCTGGCCCATGGCTTTATCCAGCTTTATCCATTGCATGCGTCACTGGCATTGCGCTCGTCCTGGTTGCTCAGTGATTTGTATGTGGCCCCTTCGGCGCGTCGGCAGGGGGTGGGTGAGGCGCTGATGAATGCCGCCCGCGCGCACGCTGAAGCCACGGGAGCCTGTGGCCTGCAGCTGGAAACCGCACGGGATAATCTGGCTGGCCAGGCATTGTATGAGCGACTGGGTTACGTGCGTGACGAGGTCTATTACACCTACTGGCTGGGTCTGTGAGGCCTGGCTGCCTGTCAAGATAAGGAGTCAAGCGTGGATCATCTGGTTCTTACCGTAATTGCCCCGGATCAGCCGGGCCTGGTGGAGAAGGTTGCCCAGTGTGTGGCCGGGCATGGCGGCAACTGGCTGGAAAGCCGCATGTCACGCATGGCCGGGCAATTTGCCGGAATCCTGCGTGTGGCAGTGCCTGCCGAAGCCTACGATGAACTGGTCGCTGCCTTGCACGATCTGGCTGCGCAGGGCATCCGTGTGCTGGTGGCCGAGAGCGGTATCGAGCCTTCCTGCAGCTGGAAGCCCACTCATCTGGATCTGGTGGGCAATGACCGCCCGGGGATCGTGCGCGATATCACCGGTCTGCTGGCGGAATTGGGGGTCAATCTTGAACGGCTGACCACCGAGGTGGCGCCGGCACCGATGAGCAGTGAGCCGCTGTTTCATGCCGAAGCGCTACTGGCTGTGCCGCTGAGCCTGACACTGGAGGTGCTGCAGGCGCGGCTGGAAGATCTGGCCGACGATCTGATGGTGGAACTCAACCTGCGGCCGGAGTCCTGAGTCTTATCCCCGTCAAGCGTGCATGCCTCTGTGGATAAGCTGGGGAACATGCTGGGACGCTCTAGTGCCCCGCGGCTTTCCACGATGCGGCTAAAAAAGCAGCAATATCAATGGGTTTCGCACAAACGTCGGGGGTCGTTCTGTGGATAAGCTTGGGATGAGCGGCCACAACCCCCGGCGGGCCTGGCCTGCAGAGGGTTGGCTGTTTTCTGCTCAGCCGCTGCGTCTGTGCAGCCAGATATCCAGGCTGTAGATCGCCAGAGCCGCCCAGATACAGACAAATGACAGCAATTGACTGCTGCCGAAATGTTCGCCAAACAATACGACCGCCTGAATCAACACCAGCGTCGGCGCCACGTACTGCAGAAATCCCAGGGTGGTGTAGGGCAAATGCCGGGCGGCTGCGTTGAAGCAGAGCAATGGCAGCAGGGTGATCGGCCCGGCAGCGATCAGCCAAAGTCCGGTCGTAGCGCTCCAGATGGCGGGCTGCAAGCTGGCGGCTTGTGGGGTGAGGTACAACCAAGCCAGCGCCAGTGGCAGCAACAGCCAGGTTTCGACCACCAGTCCCGGCAATGCCTGCACCGGCGCCTGCTTGCGAATCAGACCGTAGAAACCAAAGGAAAACGCCAGCACCAGTGACACCCACGGCAAGCTGCCCAGTTGCCAGAGTTGCTGTGCCACGCCCAGTACGGCCAGACCGACGGCCAGCCATTGCAACCGGCGCAAGCGCTCACCCAGCAGCACCATGCCCAGCAGTACGTTGATCAGCGGATTGATGTAGTAGCCCAGGCTGGCTTCGAGCATGCGCCCGTTGTTCACCGCCCACACATACACCAGCCAGTTGGTCGCAATCAGTGTGCCGGAGAGTGTCAGTACAGCCAGTCGCCGCGGGTTGTTGCGCAGTTCATTCCACCAGCCGGGGTGTTTCCACAGCAACAGCAGCAGCGCCCCGAACACGGCAGACCAGAGTATCCGGTGCACAATGATTTCCAGCGCCGGAATCTGTTCGATGGCTTTGAAGTACAGCGGGAACAGCCCCCAGATCAGGTAGGCGCTGATGCCAAGGAGAAAACCGCGGCGTGGGTTGGTGGTCGACATGGGGATATCTGCATAAGGTCGGATGGCAGTTTACAAGGCGGCTGTGGTGCCTGTCTGTGCCGGACGTTTCAGAACAATCTGGCGAGCAAGGCAGGCACGGCATTTTCCACGCGCAGAATGCGCTCACCCAGCTGAACCGGCTGCAGTCCGGCTTTGCGCAGCAGTTCGATTTCGTAGGGAATCCAGCCGCCTTCCGGTCCGATGGCCAGGGTGACCTGCTCTGCAAGGTCGCGCGGGCAGGGCGGGTAGTCTCCCGGGTGGCCAATCAGGCCCCGGCTGCCTTGGGCCAGCGCGGGCAGGCGATCTTCCACGAAGGGTTTGAAGCGTTTTTCGATCATCACTTCCGGCAGCACGGTGTCGCGCGCCTGCTCCAGCCCCAGCAGCAACTGCTCGCGGATGGCCTCCGGTTGCAGGAAGGGTGTTTGCCAGAAGCTTTTTTCGACCCGGTAGCTGTTGAGCAATATCAGCCGCGGGACGCCCATCGCACTTACGGTTTGCAGCACGCGCTTGAGCATTTTCGGTCGGGGCAGGGCCAGCAGCAGCGTAATGGGCAACTTGGGCGGGGCGCACTGGTGCAGTTGAACCTCTAGTTCTACCCGGTCTGCTTCCAGGGTGAGGATGCGTGCCTCGCCCATCAGCCCGCCAATACGGCCTGCCCGCAGGCTGTCCCCGGCTTCAACGCGTTGCACGCTGAGCAGGTGCTGCAGCCGGCGTCCTTGCAGGACGGCGCGCTCGGGAGCAGTAAAATCGTGGTCTTCCAGCAGCAGCAGGTTCACGGCAGGGGAGCAGGTGGCTGATCTTGGGAGGTGGTTTGCTGGTCTTCGGCTTGCGGTTTTTTGATCATCGAACCAAAAAACAGTCCGGCTTCAAACAACAGCCACATCGGTACAGCCAGCAGCGTTTGCGAGAAAACATCGGGAGGGGTCAGAAACATGCCCACCACAAAACACCCGACGATCACATACGGCCGGCTGTTGCGCAGCGTTTGCACATCGACAATGCCGACCCAGATCAGCAGAAAGGTGGCCACGGGAATTTCAAAGGCCACGCCAAACGCGAAAAACAGGGTCAGGACGAAGTCGAGGTACTGGCCGATGTCGGTCATCATCGCCACCCCTTCGGGGGTCACGCTGGCGAAGAAGCCAAAGATGATCGGAAATACCAGAAAGTAGGCGAATGCCATGCCGGCATAGAAGAGCAAAATGCTTGAGGCCAGCAAGGGTGCGGCTATTCGCTTTTCGCGGGTATAAAGGCCCGGAGCAATGAAGCCCCAGATCTGGTGCAGGATCACCGGTATGCTGAGGAACAGCGCGACGATCAGTGTCAGTTTGAACGGAGTGAGAAATGGCGATGCCACGCCGGTTGCGATCATTGTCGCGCCTTCAGGCAAATAGGCGCGCAGCGGCGCTGCCACCAGCGCGTAGATTTCCTGGGCGAAACTGAACAGGGCAGCAAAAATGACCAGTACCGCAACCACGCAGCGCAGCAGGCGAGTGCGTAACTCGGTCAGGTGCGCAACCAGTGGCATTTCCTGATCGGTATCGGCTGACGCGCTCATGGCTGTTTATCGGTTGAGTGATTGGGGGGCGTTGCTGGAGTGGAGGGTTCTTCGCTCACTGCGCGCTGCAGGTTTTTCTGCATTTCACGCTCCAGTTCAAGGATCTTCTCGTTGTGCAGTTGCTGGCGAATCTGATCGGCGCCCAGCTCGCGGGCAACCTCATCCTTGATCGAGTTGAAGCTGCGCTTGAGGCGGCCGATCCACAGCCCGGCCATGCGCGCGGCTACCGGCAGACGGTCAGGCCCAAGCACCAGCAGGGCTACCAGCGCGACCAGCAGCAGTTCGGAAAAGCCGACTTCGAACATGGGATCAGTCTTTCTTCAGCGGGTCTTCGACTTTGCGCGCTTCGCCGTTGAATGTCTGAGCTTTGGATTCTTCAACGGCCGGTGGCGTGGCTTGTTCGCCATCACTCATCGATTTGCGAAAGCCCTTGATTGCCTCACCGACATCCCCGCCCAGATTCTTCAGGCGTTTGGTGCCGAACAACATGACGACAATGGCCAGAATGATCAGAAGTTGCCAAATACTTACGCCACCAAGTCCCATTTTACTTCTCCTTGATTACGGTTTACGGGCTGCTTTTTCAGCATGTCCGGAAAGGCCGAAACGCCTTTCAAGTTCCTTCAAAACGGTTTCGGGATGCTGCCCCAGTGCAGCCAGCATGACAAGTGTGTGAAACCACAAGTCGGCTGTTTCGTAGACCAGCTCATCGTAATTTCCGCTGAGGGCTGCATCCTTGGCGGCCAGGATAGTCTCAACCGACTCTTCTCCAACCTTCTCGAGGATCTTGTTCAGGCCCTTGGCATACAGACTGGCGACATACGAACTGTCCGCCGCAGCGCCTTTGCGTGACTCCAGCACTTCAGCCAGTCGGCTCAGGGTGTCATTCATGCTGTAGTCAGTCATGGCTGTGTCCTGTCGCATAGATGGTGTTCGGGTCTTTCAGAACCGGGTCGACTGTCTTCCAGAGGTTATTCTCGAAGACGCGATAAAAGCAGCTTTCGCGTCCGGTATGACAGGCGATACCGCCCAGTTGTTCAACTTGCAGGTTGATCACGTCGGCATCGCAGTCCAGTCGCAGTTCATGCAACTTCTGGATATGCCCGGATTCCTCGCCTTTGCGCCACAGCTTGTTGCGCGAGCGTGACCAGTAGATGGCGCGCCCTTCTTTGGCGGTGAGCTCCAGCGCTTCGCGGTTCATCCAGGCCACCATCAGGATGCGGCCGCTCTTGTAGTCCTGGGCGATGGCCGGCACCAGGCCTGCGCTGTCCCATTTGATCTCATCCAGCCACGTGTTCATCAGTTGTACCGTGTCCGGCCGCTCGGGCGGCCCAAATAAGTGTATTAGTCTGCCTGCGCCTTGCGGGTATGGCTATCGGCGCAGTACCAGAAACAGTCCTGCGGCGATCATCAGTCCGGCAGGCCAGCTGCTGAGCACCAGAACCGGCTGCTGGACAACGCCTCCGGCGAGCAGGGCAACGCCCAGCAAACGCTCGGGCCAATGGCTGACGGGTGATGCCGCTGTTGGTGTGCCGGCCGTCGGTGTCGAAAGCCTTTCCAGCGTGTCGCGCGCTATCTGCGACAGATGCGGGACTTGCTCGGCCTGCAGTTGCAGATTGCGCAGCAGTTGCAGCGGATTAACCCGCTCACGCATCCAGCGCTCAAGGAATGGTTGCGCGGTGCTCCACAAGTCGAGATCCGGATACAGTTGGCGGCCCAGGCCTTCGATGTTGAGCAGGGTTTTCTGCAGCAGGACCAGCTGTGGTTGCACTTCCATGTTGAAGCGCCGCGCGGTCTGGAACAGGCGCAGCAGCACCTGGCCAAAGGAAATGTCCTTCAGCGGTTTCTCGAAGATCGGCTCGCAGACGGTGCGAATGGCTGCTTCGAAGTCATTGATCCGCGTATTGGCCGGCACCCAGCCAGAATCGATATGCAGCTGTGCCACCTTGCGATAGTCGCGTTTGAAGAAAGCAATCAGGTTGCGGGCCAGATAATCCTGATCTTCGGGTGTCAGACTGCCGATGATCCCGCAGTCGATCGCAATATATTGCGGATTGCGGGGATTTTGCGTGTTTACAAAGATATTGCCGGGATGCATGTCGGCATGGAAAAAGCTGTCGCGGAAAACCTGGGTGAAGAAGATTTCCACGCCACGCTCGGCGAGCAATTTCATATCGGTATTGTTTTTGGCCATGCCTTGCATGTCGGTGACAGCCAGACCGTAGATGCGCTCAAGCACCAGCACTTGTGGGCGACACCAGTCCCAATAAACCTGCGGGACATAGAGCAGGGGCGAGCCCTCGAAGTTGCGCCGCAACTGGCTGGTATTGGCCGCTTCACGCAGCAGATCCAGCTCGTCGTAAATAGTCCGCTCGTAGTCGGCCACCACTTCGATGGGGCGCAGTCGGCGAGCGTCGGCGGAGACTTTCTCGGCGAGGCGGGCCAGGGTGAAAAGCCAGGCAATATCCTGACGGATAATGGGCCGCAGGCCCGGACGAATAACCTTGACCACCACTTCCTCACCACTGAGCAGTTGCGCGCAGTGCACCTGGGCAATCGAGGCCGATGCCAGCGGTTCGTGGTCAAAGCGCTTGAACGCCTTGTCGAGACTGACGCCCAGCTGCGTTTCGATCAGCGCGACGGCCTGTTTCGGATCAAACGGCGGTACGCGGTCCTGCAGGCGGGCCATCTCATCGGCAATGTCAGGGGGCAGCAGGTCTCTGCGGGTCGAGAGAATTTGCCCGAACTTGATGAAAATCGGGCCCAGGTCTTCCAGCGCCAGACGCAGCCGTTCACCGCGCGATAGGGGCAATGCCTTGCGCGGAAACCAGCGCCAGGGCAGGCACTGACTGAAGGTGCGCAGCCACCAGGGCAAGGGCAGGGCCAGGAGGAGTTCGTCCAGCTGATAGTGAATGGTCACGCGCAGGATGCGCACCAGGCGGCGGGCGGCTAGGAGTTTCATGGAGTTTGAGAGGCCTTGCTGGCCAGTCGCGCGATGCGCGCATCCAGCCGGTCCAGAGAAAGCTTGAGTTGATCCAGTTCATTGAAGCGCGCATGCGCTTCGCGCTGGCCCACCAGTGCACGGGACTCTTCGCCAAGAAAGTCCGCCAGATTAAGCCGCAGGCGCTCAAGGCTGCTGTTGGTCCACTGGGCGGAGCCACGCAGATTGCTGCCCAGCAACTGGCTGCCAACCGGGCCAAGCCAGCGCGACAACTGATACTCCCAGTCCAGTTCAAGGTCCTGCAGGATCGCGGCGAATTCCATCAACAGTGCGCTGTCGCCACTCAGGTCAACATCCGCAGCATGTAACACGGGCGTCTTGTTCTGTGCCAGCGCTAGCTGCAGCAAGCGCGGCGCAGGCGCGCTGAGCGTGCAGTCGGACGCTGCCTGCCATTGTCCGGCCAGGCGCAAACCGTCGGCGCTGGGCAGCAGGTAAAGTGAAAAGGCCGGGCTGCGGCATTCGATCGCGATGACTTTGCCCTCCAGCCGGCTCAGTCGTTCAAGCGCGATGCCATCCATGCTCAAGACATGGCGGAGTCCCGTTTCCACGGCGGCCAGCAGTGCCTGAATCAGCATGCGATGTCCTCAGGGCTTGATGCCGCGGTGCAGAGCGACAATTCCGCCGGTCATGTTGTGGTAGCTGACACGCTCGAATCCGGCATCGGCCATCATGCCCTTGAGGGTTTCCTGATCGGGGTGCATGCGGATGGACTCGGCCAGGTAGCGATAACTTTCCGAATCATTGGTGATCAGCTTGCCCATCATCGGCAGCAGGCTGAAGGAGTAGGTGTCGTAGGCCTTGGAGAGCAGCGGATTAGCCGGTTTGGAAAACTCCAGCACCAGCAGTCGGCCGCCGGGTTTGAGCACGCGCAACATGGAACGCAGGGCGTCTTCCTTGTGCGTCACATTGCGCAGGCCGAAGGCGATGGTGACCACGTCAAAATGGTTGTCCGGGAAGGGCAGTTTCTCGGCGTCGGCCTGAACAAACTTGACGTTGCCGGCCACACCCAGATCGAGCAGACGATCACGCCCGACCTTGAGCATTGAGGCATTGATATCGGCCAGCACCACTTCGCCGCTGGCGCCCACCAGACGCGAGAACTGTTTGGTCAGATCGCCCGTGCCGCCGGCGATATCCAGCACGCGATTGCCGCTACGAACGCCAGACAGTTCGATGGTGAAGCGCTTCCACAGGCGGTGCACGCCGGCGGACATCAGATCATTCATCAAGTCGTATTTGGCGGCTACCGAATGGAAAACTTCAGCGACCTTG
>DATMWH010000010.1:0-4409 GCA_035562615.1 Pseudomonas sp.
GACAAGGCCAGCATGGAAATTCCTTCGCCAGCAGCCGGCACGGTCACCGCCCTGAGCGTCAAGCTGGGCGACGAAGTCGGCACCGGCGACCTGATTCTGCAATTGCAGGGCAGTGCACCCGCCGCCAGCGCAAACGCCCCGGCGGCAGCCCCGAGCGCCTCGGCCCCGGCCTCGGCCAGCGTGGCGGCTCCCGCCGCGGCAGCAAGATCAGAACCGGCTGAGGCTATTGCTGCAGCGGCCAGCACCGGCAAAGTCCACGCCGGACCGGCGGTGCGCCAACTGGCGCGCGAATTGGGCGCAGACCTTTCTGCTGTCATCGCGACCGGCCCGCACGGCCGCATCCTCAAGGAAGACGTGCAGCTGTTCGTCAAACAACAACTGCAAAAAGCCAAACAGGCACCCGCTTCCGGCGCTACTGGCGGTGCGGGTATTCCGCCGATTCCGGAAGTCGATTTCAGCAAGTTCGGCGAAGTCGAAGAAGTGGCCATGACCCGTTTGATGCAGGTCGGCGCGGCCAATCTGCACCGCAGCTGGCTCAACGTCCCGCACGTCACCCAGTTCGACAACGCCGACATCAGCGAACTGGAAGCTTTCCGCATAGCGCAGAAAGCCGTGGCGGAGAAAGCCGGGGTGAAACTCACCGTGCTGCCCTTCCTGCTCAAGGCCTGCGCGCACCTGCTGCGCGAACTGCCGGATTTCAACAGTTCGCTGGCGCCATCGGGCAAGGCGCTGATCCGCAAGAAATACGTGCACATCGGTTTTGCCTGCGATACCCCGGATGGTCTGCTGGTACCGGTGATCCGCGATGTCGACCAGAAGAGCCTGCTGCAACTGGCGGCCGAAGCCGCCGAACTGGCGGAGAAGGCGCGCACCAAGAAGCTCTCGCCGGATGCCATGCAGGGCGCCTGCTTCACCATTTCCAGCCTCGGTCATATCGGCGGCACCGGCTTCACACCGATCGTCAACGCGCCGGAAGTGGCGATCCTCGGTGTGAGCAAGGCCAGCATGCAGCCGGTGTGGGACGGCAAAACCTTCCAGCCACGCCTACTGTTGCCATTGTCACTGTCCTACGACCACCGGGTGATCAACGGCGCCGCCGCCGCACGCTTCACCAAGCGCCTGGGCGATGTGTTGGCGGATATCCGTACGATGCTGCTGTAGGGTGGAAAACGCCGCTGGCGGCTTTTCCACCCAATACAAACAAGCTGGACCACGGTGGATAAGGCCTGCGGTCGTTATCCACCCTACCCGCCACAATGCGTTACGCTGCGCGCCCCGCAACGCATGAGTTTCCGCCATGGCAAACCGCCGCTACAGCTGCATTGGCCTGTTCAACCCGAAATCACCGGAAAACGTTGGCGCGGTGATGCGCGCCGCCGGCTGTTACGGGGTCAACTCGGTGTTCTACACCGGCAAACGCTATGCCCGCGCGCAGGACTTCGTCACCGACACCAAGAAAGTCCATCAGGACATTCCGCTGATCGGGGTGGACGATCTGCAGCAGATCATCCCGCTGGGCTGCACGCCGGTAGCGGTGGAGATGGTTGAAGGCGCGCGCGACCTGACCACCTTTACCCATCCCGACCGTGCCATCTACATCTTCGGTCCGGAGGACGGTTCGCTGGACAAGAAGGTTCTGTCCTGGTGCGAAGAGGTCATTTATATTCCGACCAATGGGTGCATGAACCTGGCGGCGACGGTCAACGTCGTGCTCTATGACCGTCTGTCCAAAGGCCTGAACACCCGCTCCGGTCCGCAATTTGGCTGATCACCAAGCCGTCCTGCCCCCACGCTGCTGCATCGCCGAGGAAACCCGCCATGGTCCTGCGCTCGCAAATTCTTGCTCACAAACTGCAACTACCCACGGCTGAACAGGCGCTGCCCGGCCGCGACCAACCGATGCGCGTACCCGCTGCCCACCACGTCAATGGCAATGCGCTGCAGGGGCCATTCCCCGCCGGTTTGCAGCAGGCGATTTTCGCCATGGGGTGTTTCTGGGGCGCCGAACGGCGCTTCTGGCAACAGCCCGGCGTGTGGAGTACGGCCGTCGGCTACGCCGGTGGGTTCACCACCAACCCGACCTACGAAGAAGTCTGCTCCGGCCTGACCGGGCATACCGAGGTGGTGCTGGTGGTGTTCGACCCGCAACAGATCAGTTACGCCAGCTTGCTCACGCTGTTCTGGGAGTCGCACAACCCGACTCAGGGGATGCGTCAGGGCAACGACCAGGGCACGCAGTACCGCTCGGCCATTTACTGCAGCGACGCCGGCCAGTTGACCGAGGCGCTGACCAGCAAGACGCAGTTTGAAGAGGCCCTGCGTGCGGCGGGCTACGGCCAGATCACCACAGAAATCGGCATAGCGCCGCCCTTCTTCTACGCCGAGGCGTATCACCAGCAATATCTGGCCAAGAACCCCGGCGGCTATTGCGGCCTCGGCGGTACTGGCGTCTGCCTGCCGGCGTAGGCGGAATGTTATTAGACATCCCTACGGCCGCCCCGACGGGGTGGTTGGTGGGTTACGGCCTTACGGCCTAACCCACCCCACGAACCGGCCTTCTCCTCGATCAGCCAATCGAGCTGAAAGCTGCCCTGACTTTGCGCCAATCGCTGCGCCAGCCAGGGCAACAGCTCGCGCAACTGCTCTTCCAGCCCCCAGGGCGGATTGGCGATGACCACCCCCGAGCCGCTCAGGCGGCTGGCGTCATCGGCGGGATGAACCAGCAATTCCACGCGCAACAACTTGGGGGAGCTGCTGCTGGCCAACTGGTTATAGAAGCGCTTGAGCTGGCGGGAGTCCTTGATTGGATACCAGATGGCGACGATCGCCTGACGCATCCGGCCAATCGTCTCATTCAGCGCGACCACGCAGCGCTCCAGCTCATCGGCCTGCTCGAAGGGCGGATCGATCAGCAGCACCACACGCTTTTCCCGCGTCGGCAGCAAGGCGCGCGGGACATGCCAGCCTTCGCCCAGATGCACAGCCACCCGACGGTCGAAATGCATGTTCTCCTTGAGCAGCTGGCCATCCTCGGGATGCTTTTCATTGCAGTGCAGGCGGTCCTGTTCGCGGCTCAGCTGGCGCGCCAGTTCGGGCGAGCCGGGGTAGTAGCGCAATTGACCATCCGGATTCAGTTCACGCACCACGCGCAGGTAATCGTCACACAACGGCGGCACATCGGCCGCCTGCCAGAGCCGCGCAATCCCCTGCAGATATTCACCGGTACGACTGGCCTGATCGGCCGACAGGTCATACAGGCCGATACCGGCATGACTGTCCAGATAGGCAAAGGGCGCTTCCTTTTTCGCCAGCAGGGCAAAAATACGCGACAACGTCAGGTGCTTGAGCACATCGGCATGGTTGCCGGCGTGATAGGCGTGGCGGTAGTTCATGGCGATGATCCTGTTGTGTGCTGCCACCCTGCTTTTTGCTTGCGCGAGCGGGTTGAGGACTTGGTTAAATTGTAGTAGCCAGCTTGCTGGCGATTCCCGGGTGAAGAACATCGCCAGCAAGCTGGCTCCTACAAGGCAATCGGTTGAGGTCGCGAATTCTATCAGCCCTGCTGGCGGATGGCTTTGGCCGCTGTATCACGGGGATCGATGAAGCTGGGCGAGGGTTCGGCGTCAGCCTATGCTGACAGCCTTCGTTATTTCGCCCGAGGCAATTGGCATGTCCGAATCACTGCTCAGCTCCCGCAACCTGGCCTTTGAACTCTATGAGGTGCTCGATGCGCAGGCCCTGACCCAGCGCGAACGCTTTGCCGAGCACAGCCGCGAGACTTTCGATGCGGCGATTGGCACGGCGCGCAGTATTGCCGAGCAACTGTTTGCCCCGCACAACCGCAAAGGCGACGAACACGAGCCGCAATATGTGGACGGCGCAGCGGTACTGATACCCGAAGTTGCCCCGGCCCTGCGCGCCTTCCATGACGCCGGTTTCCTCAACGCCACCCGCGACTTCGAGGCAGGCGGCATGCAGCTGCCGAACCTGCTGTCGCAAGCCTGCTTCGCGCACTTCCAGTCGGCCAACATCGCCACCAGCTCCTATTCGATGCTGACCATGGGCGCCGGCAACCTGATCGAGAGTTTTGGCAGTGACGAGCAGAAAGCGCGCTTCCTGCAGCCGATGATCGATGGCCGCTTTTTCGGCACCATGGCGCTGACCGAACCGCATGCGGGCTCCTCGTTGTCCGACATCCGCACCAAGGCCGAGCCGCACGCCGATGGCAGCTACCGGATCAAAGGCAACAAGATCTTCATCTCCGGCGGCGACCAGCCGATCTCGGAAAACATCGTGCACATGGTGCTGGCCCGTCTGCCCGATGCACCGCCCGGGGTCAAAGGCATCAGCCTGTTTATCGTGCCGAAGTTTCTGGTCAACGATGACGGCAGCCTCGGCCCACGCAACGA
>DATMWH010000011.1:0-3766 GCA_035562615.1 Pseudomonas sp.
TGATCGCCGATCCACTGCGTACCCGCAAACTGCTGCTGCACAAGCGCGAGCTGGGCAAGCTGTTTGGCGCCGTGCAGCAGAAGGGCTATGCCTGCGTCTGCCTGAAGCTGTACTGGAAGAAGCACCTGATCAAGTGCGAAATTGCCCTGGCCAAGGGCAAGAAGGAATTCGACAAACGCGACGTGGAAAAGGAACGCGACTCCAACCGCGAGATCCAGCGCGCCGTCCGCCACGAACAGCGCTAAGGCGCCAGCTGCCTCAGAGCAACTGCTGGCGCACCTGTTCGCGTAGCCGCTGCAAGTCCAGCGGCTTGACCAGGCAACCCACCGCACCTCGCGCCAGCGCCTCGCTAAACACTCGCTCATCTGCAACCGCGCTGACCACCAGCACGGGCACTCGCCGATCACGCAGCTCGTCGAGCAGCTCCAGACCACTGCCATCCGGCAGGTCGATATCCAGCAACAGCAAAGCCGGCAGCCCTTGCGCCAAATACTCACGCGCCAGACGCAGAGTGCTCGCGCCCCGCACATCCGCCAGGCCACGCAACGCCTCCTGCACCACCTTCAGGCTGGCCGGATGATCCTCGACACACAAGAGCTGCGGACGCGCCGCTGCCAGCGGCGGCACCGGCTCTTCGCTGCCGACCTCAGTGGGAGCAGCCACCCGCGGCAACTCGATCCAGAAACGACACCCCTGCCCCGGCGCACTTCGCACGCCCACCTGCCCGCCCATCAGCAGCGCCAGCTCGCGGCAGAGCACCAGGCCGATGCCCGTGCCCGGGGTATTCGAATTCTCCCGCCCCAGACGCTGGAAGGGCTGAAACAGCTGTTGCTGCTGCGCAGCTGTCAGCCCCGGTCCTTGATCTTCCACCCACAGGCGGATGGACTCCGCGCCCAGCTCGACACCCAGGCGCACCTCACCACCGTCAGCGTTGTACTTGAGCGCGTTGGACAACAGATTGAGCAACACCTGACGCAGACGGCGACTGTCCGCCTGCACATACAGATCACCGGCCACCGGCTCCAGCAGCAGCTGCATGCGCCGCGACTGCACCTCGGGCTGAATCAACTCGGCACAGCTGCGCAGCAGCTCCGCCACGCTGACAGCCTCAACCTGTAGCTGCTGACGGCCGTATTCCAGACTCGACAGGTCGAGGATGTCATCGACCAGCGAGGTCAGGTGCTGACTGGCCACGATGATCTCGCGCGCATAGCCACGCGGCTGCTCAAGCCCCTCGCGGCTTTCGCACTCCAGCTCGATCAACTGGGCAAAACCATTGATGGCATTGAGCGGTGTGCGCAACTCATGACTCATGCTCGACAGGAAGCGACTTTTGGCCTGGCTGGCCGCCTGCGCCTGCGCACTCGCCGTGCGCAACTCCTCCTCCACCGCCTTGAGCCTGGAGACATCCATGTGCGTGCCACTGATGCGCAACGCCTGTCCGCGCTCGTCGCGCTCAATCACCCTGCCGCGACTGAGCAGCCAGGCATACTGCCCCTGGGCATCGGCGAAGCGATACTCGGCATCGAAGGCACCACCCTGCTCGATCAGACGCTGGCGCAGCTGCCGAACACGTTCACGATCCTGCGGATGAATGCGCTCGTTGAACTGCCGCAACGGCAAACGTCCTTCCGGCAGTCCAAAACGACGAATGAAACGACCGCTGATATGCATGCTCTGCTGGGCCACATCGACATCCCAGATGCTCTCAGTCGTACCCTCCAGTACTACCTGCAAATGCTGTTGCGCCTTCCAGCGCTCATGCTCGCTGTCCGCCAGATGCGTGCCAGTCTGCACCACGGCCTGCGCCATATCCTCCAGCTCACTGATGTCCGAATGCTGCATCGGCGGCTGGTAGTTGCCCTCACCGATCTGCCGCATCATCGCCATCACGCCACTGATGGGGTCCGCCAGGGAATGGCTCAAACGCCGCGCACGCAGCCACATCAGGGCAAAGAACACCACGTAGAAACCCACCAGACCGGCAATCAGCCAGTAGCCCAGGTTCAGATAGCGCTGCGCCAGACTGTTGGTCTGGGCAAACACCCGGTCTTCATCCATGACCATCAGCAGGCGCCAGCCGGTCTGCTCGATCTCGCTCCAGGCCACCAGTTGCTGGCGTCCGCCGAGCAGCACCTCATCCACACCACTGGCGGTACTGACCACGCTGCGGGCCAGCGGCTGCAAACTCGGATTGAGATCGAGACGGAAGTCCTCCGGCTTGAGCTGCTCGCGTCGCACCGCCTCGTCATAGGAGTAATGCGTCAGCTCACGCAGACCGAAATCCGCCTCCCCCGCCGGCGGCAGCGCCAGAATGCGACCGTCACGACTGACCAGCAGGGCGTAGCCGGACCACGGCACGCTCAAGCGGCTGATCTGCTCAAGCAGTTTGCCCACGGTCAGATCCAGGCCGGCGACCCCCTCAAGAAAATCGCCGCGATATACCGGCGCAATCGCCGACATCATCCAGCCAAGCCCTGCCGGGTCCAGATAGACATCGGTCCACACCTCGCGCCGCGCCGGGTTGTGCTTGGCATCGGCGAGGTAATAAAAGTTGTACTCAGGAATGACCATGTCGTGCGGATACTGCTCCGGCGTCATGAAGAACGGCAGAATCCGGTTGTAACTGTCCCAGCTGTTGAAATAGATCGCTGACACCTGCGGATTGGCCGAGCGGATCGATGCCATCAACGGATCGACCTGTGCCAGGCGCAATGCCTTGGCATGATCCTGCTGCGCCTGCGGCGTACTGGCCGAATAAAACGACGCCGCGCGCCCCTCATCGCGAACGCTGTAGAACACCCCGGAAGGCGTGACGGCATGCCGGGCAATCTCAAGCTGATCCGGCTGATAACGCCGATCCTGCAGAGCAACGGCCAGAGCATCGCGATAGACTTGCAGATGGCTGATCAATCCACGCAGCTGCCCATCGATCACCCGCGCCTCACGCTGCACGGCCACATCCAGGCTCTCCAGCGCAGTCTCATGCAAGTGCTCGACCTGGGCATCACGGATCGCTCCGTTGGTCAGCAGATACACGGCAATCAGCACCGACTCCACCAACACCAGAGGCACCAGCGCGCTCTGCACAAAGGCACGCCACACCCAGCTAAAAAGCGGTTTGCGCTCAACAGCCATACGCCCACCCTGGCAGTGCACCGCGGCTCATCGTGATCCCTCCAGCAACCTGAGGCGATAGTGTATGACCTTCCGCTGGTCGACGCTGCGGAACCTTTGCCGTACACTGCGCGTCGTACTACCAAGCACCACCGTTTTGGGGCCGATTAGGATTCGACGCCGGTAACAAAACTTGAGGGGCATGCCGAGTTGGTAACAGAACTCGTAAATCCACTGTTGCAAACTTATAGTTGCCAACGACGACAACTACGCCCTAGCCGCCTAAGTGCCGCTAGCTGACCCTAGGGGATGCCTGTAAACCCGAAGATTTGGTCAGTCAGATAGAACAGGATCGCCGCCAAACTCGCTGCAGGTGTAACGGCTAAAACTTATGCAGCTCGCTCCAAGCACCCTGCCACTCGGGCCGCGCGGAGTTAACTCAATAGAGATGGCTACGCATGTAGAACCGATAGCGGCGAACTGGCGGACGGGGGTTCAAATCCCCCCGGCTCCACCAAATGCAAGTTTCCACATGTTCCCACATGACCGGAAACACCCCTGAAAAGCCCCCCAGTGCGGGCTTTCTTGTTTCTGCACGTTCCCACACACCCCCTATAGCATTGCTTGCCATGTATGCCTGTGTGTATGC
>DATMWH010000012.1:0-32488 GCA_035562615.1 Pseudomonas sp.
CGATGAGGAAGGGCAGCATGATCCAGCCAAACACCACGATCAGGCCAATCTGCAGGACCGCGCCAAAGGCACAGGATTGCAGCGCTTCGTTCTCCAGGCTCCACTGGGATTTGCCAAGCCGCTCAAGACGTTCTTTTTCCAACGCCCAGCCACGCTTGAAGGCACCGGGAATTTCGCGCAGGGCAAAGCGGTAGATGTTCTCGCCCATCCGCGAACTGGCCGGGTCTTCCGGGGTGGCGACATGCCGATGGTGGCCGCGGTTGTGTTCGATGCAGAAGTGGCCGTACAGCGAAATACCGGCGGCAATGCGCGCCAGCCGACGTTCAAGTTCGGTCTTCTTGTGGCCCAGCTCATGGGCCGTGTTGATCGCCAGACCGCTGTAGAGCCCGGCCGTCAGGGCCAGCACCAAA
The DNA here is from genome assembly GCA_035562615.1 of Pseudomonas sp. Classification (GTDB taxonomy): domain Bacteria; phylum Pseudomonadota; class Gammaproteobacteria; order Pseudomonadales; family Pseudomonadaceae; genus Aquipseudomonas. The sequence continues at coordinate 411 of DATMWH010000012.1, forward strand.
ATGCTCAGCCAGTTCAGCTCATGGGTAGCGGTAAATCCGGCAATCACCACCAGTACCACGACATGCAAAGGCACGGTCAGCATCGGCAGCCAGCGGTAGTAGGGATCCTCCTCCAGCTGGGGAACCAGCTCCTCTGGCGGATTGCTCTTATCCGTGCCCAGCAGCCAGTCGAACAGACTGGCGCCGCCATAGATGCTTACCAGCGGGGTCAGCAGCAGCCACTGGCTGCCGGTGGCCAGATACAGGCCGACTCCGCTCAGGGCCAGCAGCGGATAGATCATCGACAGCAGCCACAGGTGGCGTTTGCGGTCGCGATAGGTGATCAGTTGGTTATCAGCGAGTTGCAGGCTATAGGTTTTCATTGTGGTGCCACCTCGGCAGATCAGTTTTGCGAGGTTGCAGAGTAGGCCGCCGGCAGTGCTTGAACTATTTCAGTTAACGACAATATTATGGTCATTTCTCGCCAGGTTTGATTGCGATGACCCATCCTCTGGATCTTCTGCCGGTACCGGCCACCTATACCCGCGTGCTGTTGCAACGGTTGGCGGGCGCAGAGGAGCGCCTGCTGTCGGGGACCGGGCTGGCGGCCGCCACCCAGCCGTTTCCCAGCGAAATCACCGTGGTGCAGCAGTTGCAGGTGTTCCGCAATGCCATGTCGATCGCGCATCGTGCCGATTGGGCGCTGGAGTTTGGCCGCCTGCTGAATATTTCCAGCCATGGGCCGCTGGGATTTGCGGCGTTGAGTGCGCCAACCCTGGGTGAGGGTTTGCATGTATTGGCCCGCTTTGCACGGATACGGGCGCCTTACTTGAATTTCCGGGTTCGCGAAACCGCCGATCAGTTGATCATGGAGTTGCTGCCGGACATCTACCCGCTGGGCGATCTGGAAATTCCGCTGATTGAAATCGTGCAGCAGATCGCCTGCTCCTATGCCGAAGCGGTGCTGGTCGATCGCATTGCCGAGGCCTGTGTGATCATCGGTTTTCCGCTGCTGGCGGACCGGCAGCAGTATGCCGCGGGTTATCGCGCCGCGTGTGTGTTCGATGCGCACGTCAGCGGCTTTGCCATACCGCTGGCACTGAGCCAGTTGCAGTGTCCGCTGCAGGATGAAAAGACTTACCGTGCTTCGCTGCAACGTTGCGTCGAGGCGCTGGATACATTGTTGGCGCCGGCGGATATTGTGTTGCGCGCCGAACATTGGCTGGCCGGGCAGTTCGAGCGGCTGGCCACCGACGCTGGGGTGCCGTCGTTGCCTGGTCTGGAGCAACTGGCCGATGCGTTGGCGCTATCGCCGCGAACGCTGATTCGGCGTCTGGCCGAGCGCGGTACGACTTTCCGGGAACTGCGTGACGCGCAGCAACGGGTACTGGCTGCGCGTCTGCTGGCGGATGCCAGCTACACCGTTCAGGAAGTCGGCTGGTTGCTGGGCTATCCGGATGCCGCCAACTTTGGCCGGGCCTTTCGCCGTCTGTTTGGTGTTTCGCCGGGGCAATACCGGCGTCGCAAACGCTAGGCAGGCTGCGGCCGGTTTTGCAGGGTCAGCATCAGCAGGGCGATGGCCAGCAGGGGCAGCATGGCGATGTTCAACGCGCTCCAGCCCAGACCGGTAATCAGCGCGCCCGAGGCAAAGGAGGCGCAAGCCGCAACCAGGCCGTTGCCCAATTCCATCAGCCCCTGGGCCTGGCCGCGTTCGTCAGCGCTATGCCCGGCGGCCAGCAGGGTGCTGCCGGACACCAGCATCAGGTTCCAGCCCAGACCGAGCAGAAACGAGCTGAACAGGAAGAACCACTGATTCAAGCCGCTCAGCGCCACCGTTGCACTGAGCGCCAGCACCGCACAACCGAGCAGGGCCATGCGCGTCGCGCCGAGTCGGTCAACCAGCGGTCCGGCTACAAAGGCCGGCAGGAACATGCCGAGCATGTGCCAGCGAATCACTTCCGCGCTGATCTCCAGTGACAGACCGCAGAGGCTCATCGCCAGTGGTGTTGCGTTCATTACCAGAAACATCAGGCCATGACCGATGGCCGTGGTGAGCAGGGCGGCGCGGATAATGGGCCGGCCAAGCAATGCCCGCGTGAGTGCGAAGTCATACTTGACCGTTGCAGTCGTGCCGCTTTGCGGCAGTTGCCAAGCCAGCAGCAAGCCCAAACCGGCCAGCACGGCAATCAGCAGATACGCGCCGGTAAACGGCACCGGCAAGGCATTACGCGCCCAGATGGCCAGGGCCGGAGCAATCAATGCAGCGCACACGCCGCCGCCGAGTACATAGGCGGTGGCGCGCCCGCGATGCTGTTCATCCACGGCATCCTGTGCGGCAAAGCGGTAGTACATCGCCGAAGCCTGATAAGCACCAATTGGCAGGGCAGCCAGGCAGAACAACGCAAAGCTCTCGAGGCTGATCGCCAGCGCGCTGAACACACCCCCGGCAATCCCGCAGGCCGCGCCGAGGAGAAATCCGCTGCGGCGCCCATGGCGCTGCATGAACAGCGCGAGTGGCTGCACGCTGAGCAGATTGCCGATCACCAGCATGGCCAATGGCAAGGTTGCCAGCGCATTGCCGGGCGCCAGTTGCAGGCCGATCAGCGCCGTCAGGGTGATGCCGATCATGGCGCAGCACCAGTACAGGGCTTGCGCCGCGAACAGCAGGCTAATCGTCGGGTTAGCCAGCAGCATCAGCGATCTTCTTCGCGAGCAGGGCAGCCGTCGGGGTTGAAGGTGCGCTGGGTGGTGGCGGGAAACTTGGCCAGTTTTGCTTCAGGCCGGCGCGGGCGCGGCAGCAATTCGCCGCCACAGTTGGGGCAGCGTTCGTGCAGCCGCGTGACTGCGCAGGTTACGCAGAACGTGCATTCAAAGGAGCAGATACGCGCATCTGTTGATCCGGGCGGCAAGTCGCAATCACAGCATTCGCAGTTGGGGCGCATTTCCAGCATTGCAGACTCCTGAATAGGATGACCTGTGCGCTCGGGGCAAGGTCTCAGCTGCAGTCTGCAACGGTTGGTGTGGAAAAATCGATGGGGCTGCAGATAAATCTGCAGGCAGGGCCTTTGCCACTGGCTTGCCATGCCTTGGCAAGCCAGTGGATTCGGGTCAGGCGGCTTGGGCGCTGACCGGCATCTGCCAGGGTTCGAGGCGATAACCCTGGTCGATCAATTCGGCGCGGGATTTTTGCAAGGTCGCCGACAGTTGCTGGAGATCCAGCTGATTGCTGCTGGACAGGGCAATGCGCCCGAGCAGGCGACTGCTGGTGCGGTCAATCACCGAAAGACTCAGATGCCCCGAACCATCTTGCGGAGCCCAGGCAATGCACTGGAATGGCAGGAAGGCGCGGTCGGCAATCAGCAGGGCTTCGTTCATGCGCAGCATGGCATTCATGGGGTCATCTCTCCGGTGTGCAGAAGGGGAAGATCACCCGCTGGGTGGTGATCTGTATCCCTGCGATGCCGCAAACTGACCTGAAAGTCACATGATGTCGCGTGTGATGAAAATTGTGTCGCTTGCCTTCGGTTGATGCGCGTAATCAGGCCTGCCTGTTCAGGCGCTTATCCCAGATGACGCGTGCCTGCTCCAGGGCTTGTTCGCGCGAATGACCAAGGCCGCGTAACGCCAGCGCCATGGTGCCGGTAACTGCTTGCTGGGCGTAGTCGTCAGTTGCCTGTCCGTGCCAGACCGAGAGCAGTTTTTCAGGTTCCAGTCGTTCGGGTTTTACATGTCTTTGCGCCGACATGGCTGGCCAGTCCTCGCTCCAGACACCTTGGGCCGAGCTGCCCAGCAACTGACAGGCGCTGTCAGGGTTGACCTCTATCTCGCCCCCTTCGCCTTTGATGACGATCACGTTGTCACCCAGCAGTTGACTGGCATCACGATGCACGGCCTGGTAGCCGGGATGAAAGATGCTCTGCAGTCCACAGCGTGCCTGAAGTGGATTGAGAATTCGTGCCAGTGAATGGATCGGCGAACGCAGGCCGAGGATATTGCGCAGATCAATCATCCGCTGCAGTTCGGGCATCCAGCAGCCCAATGGAATGAACGCCAGTTTCTGCTGCTCCAGCGCATCGGCAACCCCTGGCCAGTCACTGCAGAGCGGGATTTCCAGCATTTCCAAAAGCTGTTCGCTGTACAGTCTGCCGGCTGTATGCAAACCCCCACCATGCATCAGGATGCGGATGCCACTGCCCGCCAGTGCCTTGGCTGCCAGTAGATACCAGGGCAGGTGGCGCTTTTTGCCGGCGTAGCTTGGCCAGTCCAGATCCACCTGCAATGCTGGTGGATGCAGTCTGGAGCGCACTGCATCAGCAAATCCTGCCAGCTCTTCGGCGCTTTCTTCCTTGTGCCGCAGCAGCATGAGAAACGCGCCCAGCTGACTATCCTCGGTCTGGCGGTCCAGCAGCATGCCCATGGCTTGCGCCGCTTCTTCGCGGGTCAGGCTGCGCGCGCCCCGTTTGCCTTTGCCAAGAATGCGCACAAACTGCGCGAACGGATGTTCCTCGATAGTGATGATGGTCATAAGCAGTTGGTCGGCTTGGGCAGGCCGGCCAGTTTGGCGGCCAGTTTGGCGGGAGTGCCTTTGAATAGTCGGTTGAGGTGCATGCTGTTGCCTTTTTCGGGCCCAAGTTTCTGGGCGACATATTTGACCAGCGGACGGTTCGCTGGCGAAAGCTGGAATTCGCTGTAGAAGGCGCGTAGCAGATCGAGGATTTCCCAGTGCTCAGCGCTGAGCTCCAGCTGTTCGCGCTGCGCCAAAACACAGGCGATTTCTGGTGACCAGTCGCTGCGCTCCTGCAGAAAGCCGTCTTGGTCGAGCTTGATGGTTTTGCCTTCGGCGAGCAGCGTGCTCATACCCAGCTATTAACTCTGGCGTAGGTGGTGCACAGCTCGACAAAGGCGGGGTAGTCGATGGTCTGCACCCTGTCTGCAACGGACTGCAGGCCTCTGGCCGAGGTGTCTTCCTGCAGCGCGAAAATGCCGACTTCCCCGGGCAACCGGAGCAGCTCCAGCAACGGCTGGCTGTCTGGTTGCAGCGCATACACGGCATCGCCGGTCAGCAGCAGCCCGTCACCGGGTCCGAGCAGTGGCAGGCAGCTTTTGAGTCGGCTGTCGGTAAAGGGCGAGTGTGAAAGCAGGTGCAAGGTGCCCATCAAAAGGTCATTACCTGATCGTAGTGAGCGAATAGATCGCGTATCTGGCTGGTGTCGACAACTTCTGCTGGCAGACCAAGATGGCTGTCGCGCATCCCGCGTTCCTGCAAGCTGCGGGCGCAGACATAAAGTGTCTCTATACCAAACAAGGGCAGAGCCTGCAGGTTGGCGCACAGATTTTTCTGCTCTACCTGTTCTGGCAGCTGCTGGCTCTGCAATTGCAGCACGCCGTCATCGAGAAACAACATACCTACCGGTAAGTCAAAGGCTCCGCCGGCAAGCGCAATATCCAGCACTTCCCGGGCGGCGAGATCGCTCCAGGGCGCCTGGCGACTCACCAGTAATAATGACTTTGCCATGCTAGTGCCCCCCGAAACAAATCAGGCGGTCGGCCGACTGGATCGCGTCATGCAATTGCCCAAGACCGGAAAGCTCCCAGGGCGGGCTGACACTGGCACTGGGGCGCTCATAGCGGTCTGCTTCCTGCTGGTTCAACAGGCCGCGCCTGAGCGCAGCCGCTATGCATACCACGGCATCCAGGTGGTTAGCCTGAATGAAGTCCCGCCATTGCCGGCTCAGGTCTGCTTCATCCTGCGGCACAACAAGGCTGTTGCAGGCGTTGTAGACGCCATCCTGATAAAAGAACAGACGGATGATTTCGTGCCTGCCCGCCAGAAGTGCCTGGCAAAAGCGCAAAGCACGCCTGGCAGCAGGGGAGCCCGGGGCAGCATGCACGGTGATGGCGAATTTCATGGATATCTGGCTTGGAGTTGACTGTCTGCATGATAAAACACTTTTGTGTAAGCGACAGGCAACAAAAAGCCCGCCGAAGCGGGCTTTGCATGGCAGCGATCAATCAGTCATTACTGCTGAACACGCCGATTAGCTGCAACAGGCTGATAAACAGGTTGTAGATCGAAATATACAGGCTGATGGTGGCCATGATGTAGTTGCGCTCACCGCCCTGGATGATGGCGCTGGTCTGGAACAGGATGGCCGCGGAGGAAAACAGCACGAAGCCAGCGCTGATGGCCAACTGCAGGCCGCTGATCTGGAAAAACATATTGGCCAGCACCGCGCCGAGCAGAACCCAAAACCCAGCCATCAGGAAACCGCTGAGGAAACTCATGTCCTTGCGCGTCACCAGCACATAGGCGGATAGCCCGAAGAATACCAGCGCAGTCATGGCCAGGGCCGCAGCCACCACATCACTGCCGTTTGGCAGGCTCAGGTACATGTTGAGAATCGGGCCGAGGGTGTACCCCATGAAGCCGGTCAGGACAAATGTCGACAGCAGGCCCCAGCCACTGTTGCGCAGCTTGGCGGTCAGGAAAAACAGTCCGTAGAAACCGATCAGCACGACAAAGACATTCGGATAGGGTACGGCCATTTGCTGGGCAACGTAGGCGACCACGCCGCTGAACAACAGGGTCATGGCCAGTAGTCCATAGGTGTTGCGCAGCACACTGCTGACTTCACTCTGTTCGACGCCGGCATAGCCGGACAACACTTCACGCTCTTGCATGGCGGATCTCCTGTGATGCAATTAAAAATCAATCAACGCCGACTATAACAGAGGTGACGAGAATGCCCATCCGGCTTCTTTGCTAACTGTTGCAGTGTGCGTTGCGGATTGTTTTTTAGTCTTGGCGAAAGATCATTTGAAAAAATCGACTGTTTCTGTATATTGCCCACCGCACGCAAGATGGAGGTGTGGCCGAGTGGTTGAAGGCAGCGGTCTTGAAAACCGCCGAAGGGGAGACTCTTCCGTGAGTTCGAATCTCACCGCCTCCGCCATTCTTGCGGCGTTATGCAGGGCTTGGTGCGACTGATTCCAGTCTGGAGGTAGTCCGCAGGCCGGTAGATTGATCTGGTGAAAGGATTTTCCAGATGTTTGCTTGGTTTCTGCTGCTTAACGAGGTATTACCTTGATCAGGGTTCTGGTGGTAGATGACCATGATCTGGTAAGAGCCGGAATCACCCGGATGCTGGCCGATGCAACCGGTATACAGGTCATCGGTGAAGGATCTTCTGGCGAAGAAGCGATCAAGAAAACCCGCGAACTAAAGCCTGATGTTGTCCTGATGGACATCAAGATGCCTGGAATTGGCGGCCTCGAGGCAACGCGCAAACTCATGCGCAGTTATCCGGACCTGAAAATCATTGCGGTAACGGCCTGCGAAGAAGATCCCTTTCCCACGCGTGTTCTGCAAGCCGGTGCCGCAGGCTATCTGACCAAAGGCTCAGCCCTTAGCGACATGCTTCAAGCCATTCGGCAGGTGTTTGCCGGTCAGCGCTACATCAGTGCTTCGGTTGCCCAGCATCTGGCCATCAAATCATGCAATCGCCAGCAAAGTGATTGCCCGTTTGATCTGTTGTCCGAACGGGAAATACAGATCGCCTTGATGATCGCCAACTGTTTCAAGGTGCAGGGCATTTCCGACAAGCTCTACTTGTCGCCGAAAACAGTTAACACTTACCGTTACCGCATCTTTGAAAAGCTGGCTATATCCAGTGATGTGGAGCTGGCTTTGCTGGCGGTTCGTCATGGCATGGTTGATGCGGTCAGCTGATGTGAGTACCGACTGTTTTAACGCTGCGGTATTTCTGGAAACCTGCAGCGGTCGTCCCGGTGTCTACCGGATGTTCGACAGCGCCGAGCGACTGCTTTATGTCGGCAAGGCAAAGCATCTGAAAAAGCGGCTCTCCAGTTACTTTCGAAAGACCGGTCTTGCCCCGAAGACGGCTGCTCTGGTTGGCAAAATTGCCCGTATTGAAACCACGATCACGGCCAATGAAACCGAAGCGCTGCTGCTGGAACAAACGCTGATCAAAGAGTGGCGTCCGCCTTACAATATTCTGCTGCGCGACGACAAGTCCTATCCGTACGTTTTTCTTTCTGACGGCGAATTTCCGCGATTGAGCTTGCATCGTGGCAGTCGTAAACCCAAGGGGCGCTACTTTGGTCCTTACCCCAGTGCCGGGGCTATTCGCGAAAGTCTGCTGCTGCTGCAAAAGGCGTTTATGGTTCGCCAGTGTGACGACAGTTATTTCAAGAACCGCTCGCGACCCTGTCTGCAATACCAGATCAAGCGCTGCAAGGGCCCCTGCGTTCAGGGATTGGTCGACGCGGTTGAATATGCCGTGGATGTCCGCCATTCGGTGATGTTTCTGGAGGGGCGCAGCAACCAGTTGTCTGCTGAGTTGGTGGCGGAGATGGAGCGCGCAGCCCAGCAACTGAATTTCGAGCGAGCAGCACAGCTCCGGGATCAGGCTTCTTTGTTGCGGCGTGTTCAGGATCAGCAAAGCATGGATGGCGGCAATGGTGAAGTGGATGTGGTTGCTGCGAGAATCAATCCTGGAGGGGCCTGTGTTCATCTGGTGACTGTCCGCGGGGGGCGGGTGCTGGGGAGCAAGAATTTCTTTCCGCAGGTGGCCATTGAGGAAGATGTCAGCGCAGTGCTATTGGCTTTTCTCGCCCAATACTACCTGGGTAATCAGGAACGGGATCTGCCGTCAGAGTTGATAGTTAATGCGGATCACGAAGATTATCCGGTTCTGCTGGAAGCAGTGCAGAGTTCTCGTGGCCAGCAGATTTCGATCAGTGTCAAGGTTCGTGGCAACCGGGCGCGCTGGCAGCAATTGGCAGTGACCAATGCAGAGCAGGCACTCAATGCACGCTTGGCTGACCGGCAGCATATTGCCGCGCGCTTTGAGGCGCTTGCCGAGGCATTGACTCTGCCTGAAGTGCCGCAGCGACTTGAGTGTTTTGATATCAGCCATTCCAGCGGTGAGGCTACGGTTGCCTCCTGCGTGGTTTTCGGGCCGCAAGGTGCGCTGAAGTCCGACTATCGGCGCTACAACATTGAAGGAGTTGCTGCAGGCGATGACTATGCAGCCATGCGGCAGGCACTTGAGCGCCGTTTCAGCAAGCTCACCGAGGGTGAGGGCAAGCTGCCTGATATCTTGTTGGTGGATGGCGGCAAGGGTCAGTTGAATATGGCGCGTGAGGTGCTTGCCGAGTTGTCGGTGCCGGAATTGATGTTGCTGGGGGTCGCAAAAGGCGTAACCCGAAAGCCGGGTTTCGAGCTGCTTTATCTGAATGATGCGGCCAATGAATTCACTTTGCCGGCAGACTCGCCAGCGCTGCATTTGATCCAGCAGGTCCGGGACGAGGCCCATCGCTTTGCTATCACGGGCCATCGGGCGCGTCGAGGCAAGGCTCGGCGCACCTCCAGTTTGGAGGATGTGGCCGGTATCGGGCCGAAGCGGCGCAGGGAGTTGCTCAAGCATTTTGGTGGGTTGCAGGAGTTGTCGCGAGCCAGCGCCGAAGAAATTGCCAAAGCGCCGGGAATCAGCAAAAAGCTGGCTGATTTGATTTATGCATCGCTGCACAGTGAGTAGAATGCGGGCTTACTCCACACCAATGGCGTGTTGATGAATATTCCGAATCTACTGACCGTACTGCGTGTTTTGCTTATTCCGGTCTTTATCTTGCTGTTTTACCTACCTTTCTCATGGAGTTACTGGGCTGCGAGCGGGGTTTTTGCTTTTGCCGGATTCACGGACTGGCTGGACGGCTATCTGGCTCGCCGGCTCAAGCAAAGCACTGCTTTTGGTGCGTTCCTTGATCCGGTGGCAGACAAGCTGATTGTCTCGGTTGCGCTGGTTTTACTGGTGGCGGAGCACTCGAGTCTCTGGTTGACCTTGCCGGCGGTTGTCATCATCGGGCGTGAGATTCTGATCTCTGCGCTGCGTGAGTGGATGGCTGAGTTGGGTGCCCGTGCTCAGGTGGCTGTTTCGCGCTTGGGTAAATGGAAAACCGCGGCACAGATGCTGGCACTGGTGATTCTTCTGGGTAATCCGCCGCAAATGAATTTCTGGGTCGGTCTGGGTTATCTGTTGTTGATCCTCTCAGCCGGGCTGACCCTGTGGTCGATGATTGTCTACCTGAAAGCGGCCTGGCCGCACATGCGCAACGCTTCAGACGAGAAATAGTATTTTTGAATCAAAGGGTTGACGCGGGGATTCGAATCGTTAGAATGTCGCCCGTCAAGCCGATGCGGGAATAGCTCAGTTGGTAGAGCACGACCTTGCCAAGGTCGGGGTCGCGAGTTCGAGTCTCGTTTCCCGCTCCAGATTATACGGGCCGTTTTTACGGCCTGTTTTCATAATGGCTGAGTAGCAGAGTGGTTATGCACCGGATTGCAAATCCGTGAACGCCGGTTCGATTCCGACCTCAGCCTCCATTAAGAAGCCTCAAGCGCCAATGGCCCTTGAGGTTTTTTTTATCCTCGGATTTGTCGCCCGAAAGAGCTGCTAAAGCGCTGCTCTTGGATTGGCTTCCAAAAAAATCCCGCTACAATCATTTCAAGCTCATTTTTTCCTGGAACCTACCGATACACTCCGTGTAGGTACAACTTGTGGCGCACGAATCGGTGGTCTGTCGCAAGAATCAATAATTAGAACTGGGTTGTTGGATAGTCGGTCAAGCTCGAAGGTTGAAGCGCGGCGTATCTGGATGCTCAGGATTTTTAAGGGGAACAAGGAATGGGCTTCTCATTCATGTGGGTCGTGCTGTTCGTGTTTGGCTGTGGCGCAGGAGCTTTCCTCGCATCGTTGGGCAGTGGCGCGCGCGACAAGCGAAATCAGCAAGCCTTGCGTGAGCGTGATACCCGCATTGCAGAGCTTTCTCAGTGCATGTCCATGGCGGACGTCTCGGCGATGGAAAACAGCTTTCGCAATGAGTTGCAGGCTGCCAGGCACCAGTTTGATCAGCAATTGGCGCGGTTGAGTGCCGAGTTGGACAGCGAGCGGCAGGCATCCGTGGAAAGAGAGCGCGAGCAGGAAGCACCTGTTGTGGCCATTGAAGACAATGGTTATGTGGTTCGCTCACAAATCAGCGGCATTTTGAAAAATGTATTTATGCACCTGGTGCGTAACTCCATGGACCATGGTCTGGAGCAGGCTGATGCGCGGACCGCACAAGGCAAGCCAGCGGCCGGTACCATCAAGCTGGCGCTGGACAGTGCCAATGGTCAGTTCAACATTCGTCTGAGCGATGATGGTCGTGGTCTTGCACTTGCACGTATCCGCAAGATTGCACTGGAGAAAGGCATGCTGGAACAGGGTGCGCAGAGCAGTGATGATGACGTAGCGAAGTGCATTTTCATGGCTGGTTTCTCCACCGCAGAGCAAGTCACTGAAGTATCTGGTCGGGGTGTCGGTATGGATGCCGTGAAGGATTTTGTCGCCCGCGAAGGAGGCAGCATTCGTTTCGAGTTTGTCGATAATGCTGTAGGCGCTGATTTCCGTCAGTTCCAGACCATCGTCAGCCTGCCCGAGAAGTTCATGACTCATGTAGACGCTTGATTTGAGTCAGCTGTAAGCCAAACGCCCAAGCGTATCAACGCTTGGGCGTTTTTTTTCGGCATCCGATTCCCAGGTGACTTTCTGCTCAGTGATGATTGTTCGATAATTCGCTGCGCAGAATCCCAACCGCCACTCATCTTGATGAGGCCGGGGCTCTATTCGAAATTCACGTTGCTATACTCGGCGCTTGTTGTCATGTTCGTCCGAATCTCTTGTGTGTGGCTCCTATCTTGTCCGTCTTCGAGTTCAATAAACCGCCAAAAATGACTGCGCCGCTGATCCGGTTCGGTATACGGGCAAAAATGCTCGCCTTGGTGGCGTTCGGTTTTTTACTGCTGCTTGGCTTGCAATGGTTTCTCTTCGAATCACTGGTCAAGCCCCAGGTTGAAGATCTGGAAAGCAAGCGTATCCAGCAGGAATTGACCCTTGTCCAGCAAGCTTTTGTGACACAGCAGCACAGTTTGTCTGCGGTGGTTGCGGATTGGTCGGCCAGGGATGATCTAGCGACCCTTGCAGGCAATCCGCAACCAGGAAAGGCCCATGAGTTTCTGGGCAGGAATCCGGAAATCTCTCTTGAGCGATTGCATGTGAATGGCCTGTTGGCAACTGACAGGTCCAATCAGCCATTGATAGTGAGCGGCTTCGATTTTGAACTGGAGCAACAATGGCGCCCTGTCGAGTGGGCGCTCAAGCTGGTCGGCTCTCTGCAAGAACGTTTCGCTGAAGATCCTCAAGCCCACTCCTCGGGTTACCTGCTGACTCCATCCAAAGAGTTGGTGTTGGTGGCGGCCTCGCCGATTCTTGATACCAGCGCCCGCGGCCCGAGCAAAGGCGTGCTGGGGATGATGCGCTTGGTTGACCCCGCCTTTATTCGCAGCATTGAGGCCTCCACTCAGTTGCAGCTACGGGTGGATATCCTGAGCTCGCAGGCTTCAACCGGGTTGCGTGCAATTGCCGAGCGGGCAATGCGCAATGATCAGGGACAGCTGGTCAGTGAGCAGGGCGATGGAACTCTGACCGGTTACTTTGTGCTCAAGGAAATCGATGGCCAGCCGATCGCGCTGGTGCAGTTGGCCGGTGGTTCGAATCTTTTACAGCGTGGTCTGGAGGCCTTTCAGGGTTTCTTGATTCTGACCATTCTGGCGATGCTGATTCTTTTGCTGATTATCAGCTTGACCCAGTCGCGGCTGCTGTCGCGCTTGCTGCATGTCACCGAACGGGTAGACAAGATCAGCCGCAGCCATGACTTGTCACTGCGTATCGGCGTGCCCTCCGGCAATGATGAAATCATTGACCTGACAGAGTCGGTCAATCGTTTTCTGGACACGCGCCAGGAAATGGCGCTGGAGCTGGTCGCCAGTGAGGAGCGGTTCCGCCAGCTGACCAACACCGCCCCTGTGTTTATCTGGATGACCGATCTGGCGGGTGATTTCAGCTGGTTCAATGATGAAATGCTGCGTTTTGTCGGCCTGGAGCGGGATTTGTTCCAGGTTTTTCATGTAGTGCAATTGATTGCAGCTGAGGATGCGGCGCTGTACCAGAAGGTGGTTCAGCGCGCGCGCGACGCAGAGCAGGGTTATCAACTCGAGCTGCGCATGCGCCGTCACGATGGAGAGTATCGCTGGATTTTGCTGCGAGCCTCGCCGATGTTCTCTCACGATAACCAGATGACCGGCTACGCAGGTATCGGCGTGGATATCCATGAGCGCAAGCAAATGGAGGCCAAGGTGGAGTTCCTGGCTCACTACGATGCGCTGACGGAGCTGCCTAACCGAACACAGCTGACCGAGCGACTGTCACGGGCCATTTTTGACGCGCACTTCAATGGCACCTGTGTAGCAGTGTTGTTTCTCGATCTGGACCGCTTCAAGAACATCAATGACAACCTCGGCCATCAGGTTGGCGACTGGCTGCTGCAGGCTGTTTCGCAGCGCCTGCAGCAGACGTTGCGTGGCGGCGACATGGTAGCCCGCCTTGGCGGTGATGAATTTGTTGTGTTGCTGGCGGGCTTGCAGGGACAAGAGCATGTGCTGCCTCTGGTGGAGAAGATTCAGCATGCCTTGTCGCAGCCATACTTTCTTTCCGGCCATCAGTTGCAGATAACCCCGAGCATCGGTATCAGCCTGTACCCCAAAGACAGTCAAAGCATTCGCGATCTGCTGCGACATGCCGATACCGCGATGTATTCAGTCAAGAACAGTGGTCGTAATGGCTACGTTTTCTACGATCCGGGCATGGATGTCATGACCAAGGAGCGACTGCAGCTGGAGTCAGCCATCCGCACCGGACTGGATCAGCAGAAGTTTTTTCTGGTGTATCAGCCGCAGGTTTCCGGAGAGAACCTCGAGATTTTCGGCGTAGAGGCACTGGTCCGGCTGGCAGGTAAAGATGGGCTGATATCTCCGGATGTGTTTATTCCGATTGCTGAAGAGACCGGCCAGATTCTTGAGCTTGGCGAGTGGGTCTTGCGTGAGGCCTGCACTCAGGCCAAGGCCTGGCTCGACATGGGTTGGAAGCCGGTGGTGATGGCGGTGAATATTTCGGCAGTGCAGTTGCAGCGCCAGGATATGGTGGCGCTGGTGAGTTCGATACTCGCCGAAACGGGTTTACCGGCACGCTATCTGGAGCTGGAAATTACCGAGCGCGTCATCATGGGCGATTCCGAGGAGTTGATTGATACGCTGGAGGCTCTGCGGCGCCTGGGTGTGCGCCTGGCGCTGGATGATTTTGGTACGGGTTATTCGAGCCTGTCGTACCTCAAGTCCTTTCCCTTTGATGTACTCAAGATTGATCAGTCGTTCGTCCGGGGCATTACCACCAGCCCCGATGATCTGGCGATCACCGAGGCCGTTATTGCGTTGGGCAATCGCTTGCGACTGGAGGTTTTGGCCGAAGGTGTTGAAAGCCCGGAGCATGTGCGCATGCTGTTGGAGCGTGGTTGTCGGCACATGCAGGGCTTCAACTTTTCAGCAGCCCTGCAGCCGGCAGAACTGGCTCAATGGCTCAAGTCGGCTTGAGATTCTGACTAGTCAGCCGGTCCGGGCTTGCGCTGGTCGAGCAAACCGTCGTTGCGGAACATGGTCTTGATTCCGCGTATGGCCTGCCGGATGCGGTCCTGGTTTTCGATCAGGGCAAAACGCACATGGTCATCGCCATAATCGCCAAAACCCACACCCGGTGAAACACAGACTTTCGCCTCGGCCAGCAGTTTTTTGGCAAATTCCAGCGACCCGAGGGCAGCATAGGCGGGCGGGATTTTTGCCCAGATGTACATGGATGCCTTCGGGTTCTCCACCATCCAGCCCAGTTCATGCAGTCCCCTGACCAGCACGTTGCGGCGCTGCCGGTATTGCTCGGCAATCTCCAGCACGCACTGCTGGTCACCTTCCAGAGCGGCAATCGCCGCGACCTGCAGTGGCGTAAAGGTGCCGTAGTCGTGATAGCTCTTGATTCTGGCCAGTGCGTTCACCAGTTCCGGGTTGCCGACCATGAAGCCGATGCGCCAGCCAGCCATGTTGTAGCTTTTTGACAGCGTGAAAAATTCCACGGCGATGTCCTTGGCACCTTCAATCTGCATGATCGAGGGCGCCTTCCAGCCGTCGTAGACAATGTCGGCATAGGCCAGGTCATGTATCACCAGTACATCGTATTGCTTGGCCAGCGCGACCACGCGGGCGAAGAAATCCAGTTCGACACATTGCGCCGTCGGGTTCGAGGGGAAACCGAGGATCATCATTTTCGGCTTGGGAATGCTTTCACGGATCGCCCGTTCCAGTTCGGCAAAGAAATCCACACCGGGCACCAGTGGCACCGATCGCACCTGGGCGCCGGCAATCACCGCGCCGTAGATATGAATCGGGTAACTGGGGTTTGGCACCAGCACGGTGTCGCCATGGTCGAGTGTGGCAAGCATCAGGTGCGCCAGACCTTCCTTGGAGCCGATGGTTACGATGGCTTCGCGTTCGGGATCAATCTCGACGGCGTAGCGATCGCGGTACCAGTTGGAGATCGCCCGGCGCAGCCGTGGGATGCCGCGGGAGGTGGAGTAGCCGTGGGTATCTTCGCGCTGCGCAACGGTGCAGAGCTTCTCCACAATGTGCGCCGGGGTGGCGCCATCGGGATTGCCCATGCTCAGGTCGATGATGTCTTCGCCACGCCGCCGCGCAGCCATCTTGAGTTCGGCGGTAATGTTGAAAACGTAAGGGGGGAGTCTGTCGATGCGCGCAAAACGACGCGCTGAACGGGGTTCAGTCATAAGTGCCTCGAAACGTAAGCGCCCGGAACCGTCCGAGCGACGCTGGTCACGGCAGTGACCATGGACTGAAGATAATCGGGTCATTGCATCCATGTCGAGCTGAAAATGCTTCACCATGGCCGGCCGGCGTCATCGATCTGTCATGCAACCTTTCTAGAGTGCTTGGGTCTTTGCATTATCCGACCCATGAGAGAAGAGAAGATGGACGATTATCAGGAAGAGTTGCTGGAAAACCGGGTGGAAGACCCGGACCTCCCCGAATTGCAGGATGATGCCGACGAGCTTTGACGTTCAGGCAGTCTGGCGCCGTTCTCGCCGGAACTCGCCGGGGGTTTGCCCGCTCCAGCGCTTGAAGGCGCGCTGGAATGCTTCGGCCGAGGAAAAACCGAGCAGGTAGGCGATTTCGCCGAAGCTCAACTCCGTGTCACGGATGTAGGCCATCGCCAGATCGCGGCGGGTCTCGTTGAGAATGGTGCGGAACTGGGTGCCCTCTTCGGCCAGCTTGCGGCGCAGGGTCCAGGTGGGTAGTTGCAACTGTCGGGCGATGCCCTGCAGGTCAGGTTCCCGGCCGTGCAGCATGGGTCCCAGTATCAGGGTTATGCGTTCTTGCAGACTGTGGGTGCGAGTCAATTGCTCCAGCTCGCGTTCGCACAGGTGCAACAGTTCACGCCAGGTGTGCGGGCTGTGATCCAGGCCCTTTTGAGCCAGCGCTGAATGGGACAGGCGCAGCTGATTCAATTCTGCGTTGAACTCCACCGGGCAGCCAAAAAATTCGCTGTAGCGGTCCGCGTAAGGGGGCGGCGGGAACTCGATCTGGACCTTTTCAATGCTCAGGCTTTGCTGGCAGAGGCTGCTCAACTGGCTATGCCAGCCGGCCAGAATCGAGTCAACCACAAAGCGGTTGTAAGTGTTGTAGGGGCTGATCGAGTAAAAGCGCATCCAGCCGCCTTGCGCATCCTCGTGAAAACTTGATTGGCCTCGGCAGTTGCGTGCATACAGCAGTTCGAAGCGCGTGAGGGTCCGTGCTGCCTCGCGAACCGTGGGCGCTTGAGCCGCAGTGACGCCGGCCAGGCCAAAGTCGGCCAGCCGGGCATGGCGGCCCATGTGCAAACCCAGCGCCGGATTACCGGTCAGTTGAATCGCCGCGTGGCCAAGGCGCATGTAGCGTGGGATGGACAGTCTTCCCCGAGGCTCCGCCAGACGGACAGTGTCCAGCCCGTAATCGCGCAGCAGGGCAGCCGGATCGCAGCCGTGGCTGCGCATGGCTGCGCAGAGGCTT
The DNA here is from genome assembly GCA_035562615.1 of Pseudomonas sp. Lineage (GTDB taxonomy): Bacteria > Pseudomonadota > Gammaproteobacteria > Pseudomonadales > Pseudomonadaceae > Aquipseudomonas. The sequence continues at coordinate 17,452 of DATMWH010000012.1, forward strand.
TGTAGCGAACCCACTGTAAGGTCGCCGAGGCGAATGCGCTGTGGTTTCATCAAGAAGGGCTACAGCCACTTGTTTATCAGGCGGGCCCCGTGGTCATCGTCAGCCAGTTGATGCCCGGCTTGGTCGGCAATCAGGCTGTGGCCGGAACTGCCCATATCCCACAGCTGGCCGCGCATGAAAACGGTAATCCCGGCTTGGGCGCCGCTCTGGTTGATTCGCCCGGCCATGGCCATCGTTTGCCAGGCATCGCCTTCGCTCAATTCCCCGGCTTTTAGCTGCACGTCAGCGGGAGTTGCAGCGCCGTTGTAGCCGCCCCAGGGTTTCTCCCAGCTGCCATTGCCGGTGAGGAAGGCCGGTACGGCGAGCAGGTCGACTTCTTTTCCGGCAAGTGCCCGGTAGTTTTCCGGAAACCAGCTATCGGCGCAGACCAGAACCCCCACCCGGCCAGCAGGGGTGTCTACCACTTGCAGGGCACCGACTGGGGCCGCTGCGGTGAAGCCCTGCTCGTCAATGATCGGTACTACTTTGCGCTGCGGCTGTCCGAGCGGTGCGCCGTCAGCGGCAAACACCTGGCTGACGTTGTACAGCGGCCCGTCACCAGTCAGCAGAACGCCATTCTCCACGCGCGGCTCCGCCAGCACGATGGAGCCCGCCACCACCGTGACGCCATAGTCTTTGGCGAGGCTGCCAAACAGCGCCTGATAATCCGCCGCCATTTGCTCGCCTTTCATGCGAAACAGTGCGTCTGCCAGGCGATCATCACCTTTGGCTTTCGGCAGCGCCCGCAGCAGTTGCAGCGGGTTGCTTGCCGCCAACCATGCCATCGCCCCGGTTACGCTGCTCGCTTCGTACACTTGATTCTTTTCACCGCTGGCGACCAGCCAGGTACCGATATGTTCAGGTAGCACCACGACGGTCTTGCTGTTGAGCAGGCCTTCCGCGCGCGCCTTGTCCAGGTAAGCGGCCAGCTTTCTGCGCAATTGGGCAGGGCTGCGGTAATCATGGGCAAACAGTTCTGGCTGAATACCCAGCAGATTGCCGGAGTCCCCCGGGATGCCCTGATTGAGGGCCACTTCGCTGCGCAAGTCAGTGAGAAAAATGGCCTCCGGGCGGTACTGGGTCCAGGCGGCATAACCGCCAAGCAGCAGAATCACGAGGGTCAGTAATGAATACGGGATGGCTTTGCGCATGATCATGGCTATCTTGATTGGGCAGCTTGTCAGGGTAGTGGGGGGAATGCTGCTTGCCAAGCACTGCTGTTAATTATGATCAGTAACTTGTCATTTTTGGGCATTGAGACCTGTTCGGCTGCTGATTATTGTCTGCACCACAGTTTGCTACTGCATTCGCTGCGCCGTTTGAGTGCCCACTTCGTTGTTTCTGGAGACTTGCCATGCCCCATGCTTTATATCCGCACCTGCTGGAACCCCTTGATCTGGGCTTCACCACGCTGCGCAACCGCACACTGATGGGTTCGATGCATACCGGGCTGGAAGAAAAGCCCAATGGCTTCGAGCGTATGGCCGCCTATTTTGCCGAGCGTGCACGCGGTGGCGTTGGCCTGATGGTGACCGGCGGTATTGGCCCGAACGTCGAGGGCGGTGTGTATTCGGGGGCGGCCAAGCTGAGTACCCCGGAAGAGGCGGAAAAGCACAAGATCGTGACCCGTGCGGTGCACGAGGCGGGCGGCAAGATTTGCATGCAGATCCTGCATGCCGGCCGCTATGCCTACAGCCCGAAGTCGGTGGCGCCGAGTGCCATTCAGGCGCCGATCAATCCGTTCAAACCCCATGAGCTGGATGAAGAGGGCATCGAGAAACAGATTCAGGACTTCGTGACCTGCGCCACGCTGGCGCAAGTGGCTGGTTACGATGGTGTCGAAATCATGGGCTCCGAGGGTTATTTCATCAACCAGTTCCTCGCTGCACATACCAATCAGCGCACGGACCGCTGGGGCGGCAGCTATGAAAATCGCATGCGTCTGGCGATTGAAGTGGTCAGCCGGGTGCGTCAGGCAGTAGGCAGCAACTTCATCATCATCTATCGCTTGTCGATGCTTGATCTGGTCGAAGGGGGCAGCACCTGGGACGAGATCGTGTTGCTGGCCAAAGCGATCGAAAAGGCCGGTGCCACCATCATCAATACCGGGATCGGCTGGCATGAGGCGCGAATTCCCACCATCGCCACCAAGGTGCCGCGAGCGGCCTTCAGCAAGGTCACCGCCAAACTGAAAGGCGAGGTCAGCATTCCGTTGATCACCACCAACCGCATCAATACCCCGGAAGTGGCCGAACAGGTACTGGCCGAAGGGGATGCCGACATGGTGTCAATGGCGCGTCCATTCCTTGCCGATCCGGAGTTCGTCAACAAGGCCGCGGCAGGTCGCAGTGATGAAATCAACACCTGCATTGGCTGCAATCAGGCGTGTCTGGACCACACCTTCGGCGGCAAACTGACCAGTTGCCTGGTCAATCCGCGGGCTTGCCATGAGACAGAACTGAACTACATCCCCACTACCCAGGTGAAGAAGATCGCCGTGGTTGGTGCCGGGCCTGCAGGCCTTTCAGCGGCCACGGTGGCGGCTCAGCGTGGTCACAGCGTCACCCTGTTCGACAGTGCAGCCGTGATTGGCGGGCAGTTCAATGTGGCCAAGCTGGTTCCCGGCAAGGAAGAGTTCTTTGAAACCCTGCGCTATTTCAAGCGCAAGCTGGAAACCACCGGGGTGGATCTGCGCCTGAATACCCGTGTCAGCGTCGATGACCTGCTCAAGGGTGGTTATGACGAGATCATCCTGGCCACCGGCATTGCACCGCGCACACCGACGATTCCGGGGGTGGAACACGCCAAGGTCATCAGTTATCTGGATGCGATTCTGCAGCGCAAGCCGGTCGGCAAGACGGTGGCCGTGATTGGTGCCGGCGGGATCGGCTTTGATGTGTCCGAGTTCATTACCCATCAGGGTGAGGCTACCAGCCTCAATCGCGAAGCGTTCTGGAAAGAGTGGGGCATTGATACGCAACTGACGGCCCGCGGCGGTGTGGCGGGGATCAAGGCTGAAGTGCATGCGCCGGCGCGGCAGGTGTATCTGCTGCAGCGCAAGAAATCCAAGGTCGGCGACGGGCTTGGCAAGACCACCGGCTGGATTCACCGCACCGGTTTGAAGAACAAGCATGTGCAGATGCTCAACAGCGTCGAATACCTGAAGATTGACGATGCCGGATTGCACATCCGTATCGGTGAAGGAGAGCCGCAATTACTGGCGGTGGATACGGTAATTATCTGTGCCGGCCAGGATCCGCTGCGCGAGTTGCAGGCCGGGCTTGAAGCAGGGGGTCAGAAAGTCAGTCTGATCGGCGGTGCCGATGTGGCCAGCGAGCTGGACGCCAAACGCGCCATCGATCAGGGTTCTCGCCTGGCCGCTGCGCTCTGACACTTCTTCCGGCAAGGCTGGCCGTTTGCCAGTCTTGCCGGTTGGCTCGGCTGCAAGGGCTGAGTAAGCAGGCTGGTTCACAGAATCAGGCGGTATTTTCTCCCGTCCGGTTAGCTGCCAACCCAGTCACATTGCTGGCAGGCCATTTTCCCCTAGACTTGGCACATCACGTCGACCACCGGCTGGCACAGCTGTGCCTGCTGGTGGTTCGGCAGCCTTGGTATTGGCCGCGAATTGCCTGCGGACACATACTGACAGGACAATCAGGGAAGTTATTGGCCAGTTGGCTCTTGCCGAGGCCGGGAGAGGCGAATGAGTATGCAGAACAAGCCGCAGATGGTCGAAGCCGTGATGTTCTTCGGCGACAAAGGCATTCGCAAGGCCATGTTTTTTGCCGAATTCGAAGCCCTGCTGGATGGCGTGGTGGACATGCCCGAGTTCGCCGACCAGCAGGTCAGTGCCGCTTATCTGCTGATCAACCCGCGTTTGCTGATTCGCTCGGCAGTCTTCTTCTATCTGGATTTCGACGAGAAGGGTAAAGCCGATACCGGCTGGAACATGCCGCTGCGCCACTTGGCCGAGCGTGCCGGCCGTGGTCCGGACCTCGGTGCCGGCCCGATCCGGCTGGCATGCCGCAGTCAGTGTCCGGTGTCATGGCACCAGATGCATATGTGGGACCCGAATCTGGCGCCGGGCAATAACGATCTGGCCGCCCTGCGCGACGCCGTCAAAGCCAACCGTCTGGGGATTCTGGTGGAAGAGGACGCTCCGCCGGTCGAGCTGGATCGTCTGCAAATGGCGCGCGAGGAAAAGTGGCATGCGCCCCCCGATCCGGAGCAGGAGCAGGCCAAGCTGCAGGCGGATAAGGACGACCAGGAGCAACGTCTCAAGACTGCTCAGTTGATCAAGCAGTTACGTCTGCGCATCACCAGGCTGACCCAGCAGAATGATGAAGAGGTGGCCAAGCTCAAGCTGGCTGCAGAGCATCAGAGCCGCGAGCTCAACGAGCGTATTCAGGCATTGCAAACTGCGCTGGCCCAGCAGGAAGAACTGAACCTGACCCTGAAGGCGGATATCAGCGGCAAGGTTGCCAATCTGAGCAACGTGCGCGAGGAAATGACCGCGCAACTCAAATCCGCCGAACGGCATGCCCAGGCAGCCATGGAAGTCTTGCGCAGCCAGTTCGAGAATGAGTTGGAGGTCAAGGTGGCTGCCGCGGTGATGGATTACAAGGAACAGGTCGCTATCCGTGATGTCGAACTGGCCTATCGCAATGCAAAAGATGGTGAGGTGCTGGGTGAAATCCAGCGTCTGAAGGCCGAGCGCGAACAATTGGTCAGCCAGGGGGGCGACCAGATTCTGCAGCGTCTGGGTAATCTGGGTGTGGTGTTCGTGGTTTACCACCCGGGCGCCGGGCATCTGACCATCCCGCTGCAGGACATTGCGCGCTATCAGGACAATCCCATGGCCTATGTGGCGGCCAAGTGCTTTGTTTCAGAGGATCAGTACAGCAGTTGGCTGACGCATTATCAGCAACCCAGCTGCGAAGCCGTTTTGCCCAACGGAGATCGCTGTTCCATGCCCATAGACCGGGTGGATACCCCAAGCCGCTATGTGCCCGGCGATTCGAACTGCTGCGCGCGGCACAAGGCCAGCAAACGCGCGCGCTAGTGGCGCAAGAGCCGTACGCGCATTTTCAACGGACTGTCGACAGTGACGCTGCAGATTCCAGACTGGCAACCCCTGGCGCCACTTCAGCCCATCTCCTTTGCATGGTCGCAGCACGCGGGCGTTGAGCTTGCCGTGCTGAGAATGGACCTGCTGGATGCGCAGATCTCGGGCAACAAATGGTTCAAATTGCGACCGCATCTGCTTCGCGCGCAGTCCAGAGGGGCTGTGGGTTTGATCAGTCTGGGCGGCGCTCACTCCAACCATCTGCACGCACTGGCTGCCGCCGGGCAGCGTTTTGGCTTTGCCACTGTCGGTCTGTTGCGCGGTGAATGCCAGCCCACGCCAACCGTGCTCGACCTGCAGGCTTTTGGCATGCAACTGCACTGGCTGGGCTATGGCGGATACCGTGCCCGGTATAAAGCGGATTTTGCTGCGCAATGGGAACAGCGCTATCCGGGGTTTCAACTGATTCCTGAAGGCGGCGGCGGGCAAGCCGGCGCATCGGGCTTTGCGGCCATCCCCGCCATGATCAGCGCACAGCTTGCGCCGCTTGGCTGGAGTGATTACGACGCTAGCTGGCTGGCGGTGGGGACGGGCACCACGTTGGCGGGTCTGGTGTTGGCAGAAGCGGGCAGGCATCCGGTTTATGGTGCCAGGGTCGTGCCGGCCGGACATGGTGCAGAAACCCAAATCCGCCAGTTGTTGCAGCAGGCGGGCAGTGCAGACAGCGGCTATCGTCTGCTGGATGCCAGCCATGGTGGTTATGCGCGTGTGGATTCACCGCTGGCGGCCTTTATGGATGAAATGGATCAGGACAAGCGCCTGCCCCTTGAAGCCTGTTACACCGCCAAGGCGTTGCTGGCATTGCGCTATCAGGTAGAGGCCGGTTACTTTGCCGCTGGTACCCGTCTGATATTCATCCATACCGGTGGCATGCAGGGGCGCAGGGCGCAACAAGCCTTACTTGATTCAGCCCGTGTGCGCCCGCTGCAATAGTTCTTTGAACTCTGGAATACCTTGATGAGAGATCCGCTGAATCCCGAACAGCTGCGCAGTTTTACCCCGCTGAATGTCCTCTCGGACCAACAGTGGCGTGAGTTGCGCGCGCAACTGGTGCCGCAGCCTGTGCTCGCCGGGCAGATGCTTTTTCGCCGCGGAGATCAGGCCGGCAAAAGCTACTTTCTGCTCAGTGGCGAGGTGCTGCTGACCGCTGCCGACGGTGCACAAGAGCATCTGCAAGCCGGGATGCCTGCCAGCCTGCACCCACTGTCGCCGGCCTCGCCGAGGCAGCATGACGTTCAGGCGCTCAGCGATGTCAGCGTGCTGGCGCTGGATGCTGAAGTGATTGCGCGCATGCTGGCCTGGAGTTCGGCCTATCAGGATCTGCTGCTGGAGATGGAGCAGCACGGTGCGGATGTCGAGTGGCTGGAGATTCTGCTGGATAACCCGCTGTTTACCAAAGTGCCGCCAGCCAATGTGCGGAAAATGCTCGATCATCTGCAGCGGGTGCCGTTGCCTGCCGGTGCTACGGTGCTGCGCGAAGGCGAGGCCGGTGATTGTTGCTATTTCCTCAAGAGCGGTCGGGCAGAAGTCATTCGTGGTGCAGACAGTCAGCAGCAGGTATTGGCCGAGTTGGAGATTGGTGCCTGCTTCGGCGAAGACGCGCTGTTGTCCGACCGGCCGCGCAACGCCACCGTGACACTGCTGGAGGCCGGCGAGGTACTCAAGCTGGACCGGCAGGACTTCCTCTCGCTGCTCAAGTCTCCGGTGGTGGCCGAGGTGTCCTTTGCCGAGGCGGCGCGCCAGCTCAACAGCGGCGCCCAATGGCTGGATGTGCGCTTGCAGGAAGAGTACGAGCGGGCGCATGCACTGGAGTCATTGCATATGCCTTTGCACCTGCTGCGACTCAAGGCGCGTCTGCTCGATCATGAGCGCACCTACCTGTGCTACTGCGACAGCGGCAAGCGCAGTGCCAATGCCGTGTTTCTGCTCACGCAACTGGGATTCAAGGCGTATGCCTTGCGCGATGGTATTGATGCCTTGTCGCCTGTGCTGCGTGATGGGCTGTTATGCGAGCACGGTCCGGGGTATTTGGCACGCTCCGGTGGTCGCACGGAGCGCAGTGGCTAATTTCCGGCAGACCAGTCACGCCTGAGCAACATCACCCGCTGTCGCTCCAGCCAGCGACCCTCGCTGCTTTGTTCGAGTCCGGCCAGAAGAACCGGTTTGGGGCTGGCTGGCAGGTGCTGTAGCCAGTCATCCGTCGACGGCTGGGGAACGCTGTCGCTGACCGGAGCCAGGCGGCAGTCCGTCGGCACCGGCTGCCAGACAAACTGCTTATTTGCTGCGCGGAACGCCGGCCAGTCCTGCAGCTCAAGCCATTGGCCGTGGGCCGCTTGCGGATGCATGCCAGAGGGCGCGTGACAGCCTGACGGCCAGGGGTAGAACAGATAGCCACTCATCCAGACAGACGCTTGCACGGCTTGCGCGGTGAACCCTGCGAGAACCTGCAGGGCTTGCGGAGTTGATGAAAGGGGTAGCTGTTGCTGGCCCAGATGCTGCAGCTTGCGCGCCAGATTGTCGGCGTGGCCGGCGCCCTGCCAGTGCGCGTGGGCACGCCCATCCGCAGCGCCCGGTCCCAGATACAGTTTGATCGCCAGTTCGAGGTGATGCACGCCCTGCGCATCGCGCAGCACAACATCCAGTTCGCCCAGCGTTCGTCCGTCCTGCCGAATGGCCAGGTTCGCCCCCAGCAACTCGATGCCCGGCGCCTGCTGCAGGGCGAATTGCCAGAGGCGTTCGTAATACATCCCCAGACGCTGGCTGCGCGCAGTCGATAACCAGTTGAGCAATGCTGCCGGTTGCAGATCCTGTTGCAGTAGCCAGTCCTCCAGCAGGGCCGGGGCGTGTGACCAGTCACAGCCGCTCAGTGGATGGCGTTGCTCAAAGGGTGTTCGCCGCAGCAGCGGTGGGGCGAGCAGGGTCCAGGCCAGGTCGCGCACGGCGGGGTGGCTAAGACGGGACAAGCATTGATCGAGACAGGCGAAGTCGGGCATCTGGCGAGCATAGACGAGCACGGTTTGCCGCTGCACCTGGCTTTCACCCATAATCGCCCTTTGTCCCCGGCACAGAGCGGTCCCATGGAGCAATTTCGCAATATCGGCATTATCGGTCGCCTCGGCAGTGCTCAGGTGCTCGATACCATTCGCCGGCTCAAGCGCTTCCTGCAGGATCGTCATCTGCACGTGATCCTCGAGGAAAGCATTGCCGAGGTGTTGCCCGGGCACGGCTTGCAAGTGTCATCGCGGCGGATCATGGGCGAGGTGTGCGATCTGGTGATCGTGGTCGGCGGTGATGGCAGCATGCTTGGCGCTGCCCGCTCGCTGGCTCAGTTCAAGGTGCCGGTGCTGGGTATCAACCGCGGCAGTCTGGGTTTTCTCACCGATATCCGGCCCGATGAGCTGGAAGTCCGGGTGGCTGAAGTGCTGGATGGCCAGTACATGGTTGAGAGCCGCTTCCTGCTTGATACCGAAGTGCGCCGTCAGGGCGAGGTGATTGGTGCGGCCGATGCGTTGAATGACGTCGTGCTGCATCCTGGCAAGTCGACCCGCATGATCGAGTTCGAGTTGTTTATCGACGGTCAGTTCGTCTGCAGTCAGAAGGCCGATGGCCTGATTGTCGCCACCCCGACGGGCTCGACGGCCTATGCGCTGTCAGCCGGCGGTCCGATCATGCATCCCAAGCTGGATGCCATGGTGATTGTGCCGATGTATCCGCATACATTGTCCGGCCGGCCCATTGTGGTGGATGGCAACAGCGAACTGAAAATTGTGGTCTCGCAAGACCTGCAAATCTATCCGCTTATCTCCTGCGATGGACAGAATCACGTGACCTGTTCCCCCGGTGATCACATCATGATCGCCAAGAAACCGCACAAGCTGCAGCTGATTCATCCGCTGGGGCATAACTACTACGAGGTTTGCCGCACCAAGCTGGGTTGGGGGAGCCGGTTGGGCGGGGGTGACTGATGCTCCTCGATCCGCAGCGCGACTATGACCTGATTGGCGATGTGCACGGCTGTGCGCACAGCCTGGAGTGTCTGCTGGAGCGACTCGGCTATCGCCAGCAGGCCGGGGTCTGGCGACACCCGCGGCGCATGGCAGTGTTTCTCGGTGACATCATCGACCGCGGTCCGCGCATCCGTGAAGCACTGCATCTGGTGCATGGCATGGTCGACGCCGGACAGGCGCAGTGCATCATGGGCAATCACGAATTCAATGCGTTGGGCTGGGAGACGCCGGCGCCAGAGGGCAGCGGCCGTCAGTTTGTCCGCGAGCACAGCCCCAGACACGCCCGTCAGCTGCAGGAAACACTGCAGCAGTTTGATGCACACCCGGTGGACTGGCGGGATTTTCTTGGCTGGTTTCATGAGCTGCCACTGCTGCTCGATGGTGAGCGTTTTCGGGTGGTGCATGCCTGCTGGGACAATCAACTGATTGCGCAGTTGCGCGGCCAATTCCACGATGCGCGGATTGACCGGGCGTTTGTCCAGGCCTCGGCCAGCCATGGCAGTTTTGCCCATCAGGTGTTTGACCGCTTGTTGCGCGGCCTGAATATGCGCTTGCCAGACGGGTTGGCGATGACCGGTGATGACGGCCTGACGCGCTCGTTTTTTCGCAGCAAGTTCTGGGAAGAGAGTCCGCAAACCTACGGGGACATCGTGTTTCAACCCGATGCCCTGCCTGAGCAGGTGGCCGGTCAGCCTTTGTCGGCCAGCGAGAAAGCCAATCTTCTGCATTATCCGCTCGAGGAGCCTTTGCTGTTTGTCGGGCATTACTGGCGGCGTGGCGAACCCGCCCCGCTGCGGCCGAATCTGGCGTGCCTGGATTACAGCGCCGTCAATCAAGGCAAGTTGACCGCCTACCGGCTGGATCGGGAAACCCGCCTCGATCCGCAGAAATTTGTCTGGGTAGACGTTGAGTCGCAGGAGACGTCCCGATGAAAGCTGTGGCTGCCATGCGCTTGCCGGTCAGCGTTGATCTGGCCGGTTTTGTTGCGCTGCTGCGCCGTCTGCAGGTGCCTCACCGGGTCACTGAAGAGGGCGGCGAACAGGTGCTGTGGGTGGCCCAGGAGCCGATCGCCGAACAGGTTCGCGGTTTGTACGCCAGTTACCCGCAGGGCGATGGCGTAGCACCGGTGGCCGCAGCGCCGGCGCAGTCCCTGGCCACGGTCATCGGCAGGTTGCGGGCTACGCCCATGACCAGCGGTCTGCTGCTGGTGACGCTGCTGGTGGCGCTGGTCACCTGGGGCGGTGAGAACCTGCAAGCTGTGCGCTGGTTGAGCTTTCTGGACTTCAGCGTGCACGGCCAGTTCTTGCATTTCATACCCTTGAGCGAAAGCCTGGCGCAAGGCCAGTGGTGGCGACTGGTATCGCCGGCGCTGCTGCACTTCGGTCTGCTGCATCTGGCGATGAACAGCCTGTGGTGCTGGGAGTTGGGCCGGCGGATCGAGATGCGCCAGGGCGCGCTGGTACTGTTGGGGTTGTTGCTGGTTTACAGTCTGGTCAGCAATATCGCTCAATACCTGTGGAGCGGTCCCGGCCTGTTCGGCGGTTTGTCCGGTGTGCTGTATGGCTTGCTCGGGCATTGCTGGATCTACCAGAAGCTTGCTCCAGCCCCGGCCTACAGATTGCCGCCGGGCGTCGTTGGCATGATGCTGATCTGGCTGGTGGTGTGCATGACCGGCATCTTCGAACTGGTACAGCTGGCGGCGATTGCCAATGCTGCCCATGTCGGCGGCCTGCTGGCCGGTTGTCTGACCGGACTGTTGGGCGGTGCGCTGGCGCGCCGGCGTCGTTAGACTGGCGGCCTCACTTGCAATACCCCCTCTCCCGCTTGCGGGAGAGGGTTGGGCGGTCCGACGGGTCGGAGAGGGGCTTCTAGCTGGGCGTTACGCAAACCCCCTCTCCCTAGCCGGGCGCCCCTAACCCTCTCCCCGGCGGGGCGAGGGGACTACAGCGGCGCGTAAACCCTAGTTAAATTTCTTCCCTGGAGTCATCAATGTCCAACTTTGTTGAAGTGGCCAGCACCATCACTGCCGAGGTCTACGAGAGCTTCAAACTGGCAGTGGAAATCGGCAAATGGCCGGACGGACGCAAGCTCAGTCTGGAGCAGAAAGAACTGTGTCTGCAGGCCATGATCGCTTACGAGCTCAAACACCTGCCGGAAGACCAGCACACCGGCTACATGGGGCCGCAAGCGTGCAAGTCCAAGGACATGGAGGTGCCCAATATCCTCTTCAGCGCTAAAGCGGACACCCTGCACTGATGGAGCAGATCGGGCAGGGCGCCTTGCACAAGATGAGTACGCAGCTGGATGCGCCGGTCAGCTATGCCTTTCGTCTGGACGAACAGCTGCTACCGGTCAATCCGCTGCTGGGACAGCGTCTGCGCATCGAATTTCTCGGCGCCATTCATTGCACCCACTGCGGTCGCAAGACCAAAAAGAGTTTTGCTCAGGGCTATTGCTACCCCTGTTTCACCAAGCTGGCGCAGTGCGACAGTTGCATCATGAGCCCGGAGCGTTGCCACTATGCCGCCGGCACCTGCCGCGAGCCGGCCTGGGGCGAACAGTTCTGCATGACCGATCACGTCGTCTATCTGGCCAATTCATCCGGGGTCAAGGTCGGCATCACCCGTGCTTCGCAGGTACCGACGCGCTGGATCGATCAGGGTGCCAGTCAGGCCTTGCCGATTTTGCGTGTAGCCACCCGCCAGCAATCCGGTCTGGTGGAAGATCTGCTGCGCAGCCAGGTGACGGACCGCACCAACTGGCGGGCGCTGCTCAAGGGTGAGGCCGAGCCGGTTGACCTGCCGGCGGTCCGTGCGCAGTTGTTTGAAGCCTGTGGCGCCGGGCTTGCAGAGTTGCAGCAACGGTTCGGCTTGCAAGCCTTGCAGTTGCTGGATGACAGCCAGACGGTCGATATTCGTTATCCGGTCGACAACTACCCGAGCAAGGTGGTCAGTCATGATCTGGACAAAACACCGGTGGTCGAAGGTACTCTGACGGGTATCAAGGGCCAGTACCTGATGCTCGACACGGGCGTGATCAATCTGCGCAAATACACCGCGTACCAAGTGGCCATCAGCACTAGTCCGTAGGATGGGTTGAGTGCAGCGATACCCATCGGTCAACCTGCGATGGGTATCGGCGCAAACGCCTCCACCCATCCTGCAGCCTGAATTTTTTTGTAGGAGCCAGCTTGCTGGCGATCGGCAAAGCTATCGCCAGCAAGCTGGCTCCTACCCGAGCAACACAAGGAGTCTGTAATGCGTACCGAACAACCCAAGGCCATCTACCTCAAGGATTATCAGGCGCCCGAGTACCTGATCGATGAGACCCACCTGACGTTTGAGCTGTTCGAAGACCATACACTGGTGCATGCCCAGTTGGTGATGCGGCGCAACCCCGAGCGTGGCGCGGGTCTGCCACCACTGGTGCTGGACGGCCAGCAGCTGGAGCTGCTCTCGATCAGTCTGGATGACCGGCCACTGACGGCGGCAGACTACCAGCTGACCGACAGTCACCTGACCTTGCAGCCGACCCAGAGTCAATTTGTCATCGACAGCAGCGTGCGCATCCACCCGGAAAGCAACACGGCGCTGGAAGGGCTGTACCAGTCCGGCACGATGTTCTGTACCCAGTGCGAGGCCGAAGGTTTCCGCAAGATCACCTATTACCTTGACCGTCCGGATGTGATGAGCAAGTTCACCACCACGCTGATGGCCGAGCAGCAGCGTTATCCGGTGCTGCTGTCCAACGGCAATCCGATTGCCAGCGGCAGCGAAGGCGATGGCCGGCACTGGGCGACCTGGGAAGATCCGTTCATGAAACCGGCCTATCTGTTTGCGCTGGTCGCCGGCGATCTTTGGTGCGTGGAGGATGCCTTTACCACCATGCACCAGCGCGAAGTGGCGCTGCGCATCTATGTCGAGCCAGAGAACATCGACAAGGTGCAGCACGCCATGGACAGCCTGAAGAAGTCGATGAAATGGGACGAGGAGGTCTACGGCCGCGAATACGATCTGGACATCTTCATGATCGTCGCCGTCAACGACTTCAACATGGGCGCCATGGAAAACAAGGGCCTGAATATCTTCAACTCCAGTTGCGTACTGGCCCATGCCGATACTGCTACCGATGCGGCGCACCAGCGCGTTGAAGCGGTGGTGGCGCACGAATACTTCCACAACTGGTCGGGCAACCGCGTGACTTGTCGTGACTGGTTCCAGCTGTCGCTAAAGGAAGGCTTCACGGTATTTCGTGATGCTGAATTCAGCGCCGACATGAACTCGCGCACGGTCAAGCGCATCGAGGATGTGGCCTATCTGCGTACCCACCAGTTCGCCGAAGACGCCGGGCCCATGGCGCATCCGATCCGCCCGGATTCGTTTATCGAGATTTCCAACTTCTACACCCTGACTATCTATGAAAAGGGTTCCGAAGTGCTGCGCATGATCCACACGCTGCTGGGTGCCGATGCCTTCCGTAAAGGCAGTGATCTGTACTTCGAGCGCCACGATGGTCAGGCCGTGACCTGCGACGATTTCGTCAAGGCCATGCAAGATGCCAGCGGCATCGACCTGAGCCAGTTCAAGCGCTGGTACAGCCAGGCCGGCACGCCGCGCCTGGCGGTTAGCGAGCAATACGACCCGGCGACGAAAACCTACACCCTGACATTCGCCCAGAGTTGTCCGGCTACCCCCGGGCAGAGTGAAAAGTTGCCGTTCGTGATTCCGGTCGAGCTCGGGTTGCTGGATGCCAAGGGCAGGGCGCTGCCGCTGTGCTTGCAGGGTGAGGTGGCTGCGGCCGCTACCAATCGGGTGCTTTCGGTTACAGAACAAGAGCAAAGCTTTACCTTTGTCGGTGTTGACGAGCGGCCGCTGCCATCGCTGCTGCGCGGATTTTCGGCGCCGGTGAAGTTGAGCTTTCCCTACACGCGCGATCAGCTGATGTTCCTCATGCAGCACGACAGCGATGGCTTCAACCGCTGGGAGGCGGGCCAGCAACTGGCGGTTCAAGTGCTGCAGGAGCTGATTGGTCAGCACCAGCGCGGCGAGGCGCTGGTGCTGGATGAGCGGCTGGTCAGCGCCTTGCGTAGTCTGTTGACCAATGAGCAGCTCGACCCGGCCATGGTCGCCGAGATGCTCAGCCTGCCGAGCGAGGCGTATCTGACGGAAATCACTGAGGTGGCGGATGTCGAAGCCATCCACATGGCCCGTGAATTTGCCCGCCAGCGTCTGGCCGAAGCCTTGTTCGAGCCGCTCTGGCAGCGTTATCAGGATGCGCGCGTGCAGTCCCGGCAGAATGCCTATGTGGCGCAGGCTGAGCACTTCGCCCGGCGTGCCTTGCAGAACATGGCGCTGTCCTACCTGATGCTCAGTGGTCAGCCCAAGGTGTTGGCTGCGTGCCTTGAGCAATTTGAGGCCTGTGACAACATGACCGAGCGGCTGGCCGCGCTGGCGGTGCTGGTTAATTCACCCTTCGAAGCCGAAAAAGCGACCGCGCTGGCCAGTTTTGCCGAACGCTACAAGGACAACCCGCTGGTCATGGATCAGTGGTTCAGCGTGCAGGCTGCCTGCACCTTGCCGCAGGGGCTGGAGCGCGTGCAGGCGCTGATGCAGCACCCGGCGTTTACCCTGAAGAATCCGAACAAGGTGCGTGCGCTGATCGGTGCCTTTGCCGGGCAGAACCTGATCAATTTTCACCGTGCCGATGGCGCTGGCTATCGCTTCCTGGCGGATCTGATCATCACCCTCAATGCGCTCAATCCACAGATCGCTGCACGGCAATTGTCGCCGCTGACACGCTGGCGCAAATACGCTGCCGGGCGTCAGCAGATGATGCGCGCCGAGCTGGAGCGGATTCTCGCCAGCGG
>DATMWH010000013.1:0-1990 GCA_035562615.1 Pseudomonas sp.
GGCGATTACGGCCCGGTGCGCGAGCTGCATGCGTTGCTCACTCAGCCATTCGAAGCACAGGCGGGATTCGAGCGCTATGCACAGCGGCCGCCGCAATGGGGCAAGCATCTGGAAATCAGTTGCTCGTCCTGAGTCGCCAACCCGCGCGTCCGGACAGGCCGGCGGAGCCCAATATAATCATTTTGGTTATATAAGAATTCTAATTAATTCTTTTGCAGAATAAAAAGGAGTGATTATCTTGCCCTGTTCACGTGCCCTCCTCACGCTTCGCTTGCAAGGCCGCCCCAATGAAAATCCGCCACCTCGACCTGAGTCAGAACCCGATCAATTCGGAACACTCGCAACTGGGTATTCCGCCGATCGAGGAAAGCGTCTCGCACCCCGGAGATCATCCGATCCTGCGTGCCGCAGTCTGGTTTGCCGTGCTGACGCTGATTTTGCTTCTGAGCACACTCGCCTGGCGGCTGTTCTTCGGCGACAACGAACTCAGCGGACTGGAGATCATTGAACAGACCTTGCGCAACCCGGTGTTCTGGAGCGCACTGGCGGTTGGCTTTCTGGCGCAGGCAATCGACGGCGCACTGGGCATGGCCTACGGCATTACTGCCACCACCTTCCTGTTGAGCAGCGGTGCATCGCCGGCCGCCGCCAGCGCCAGTGTGCACATAGCCGAAGTGTTCACCACCGGGATGTCGGGCATTTCCCACGCCAAACTGGGTAACGTCAACAAGTCACTCTTCTTGCGTCTGCTGCTGCCCGGGATCATCGGCGCGGTGCTGGGTGCCGTGCTGATCACCCAGTTTGACGGCAAACTGCTCAAACCCTTCATTTCTGCCTACCTGCTGCTCATGGGGCTGTACATTCTGAGCAAGGCTTATCGGCATGTGGTCAAGCGCAAAGCGCCCAGGCACATAGCCAAACTGGCATTGTTCGGCGGCTTTGTGGATGCCGCGGGCGGCGGTGGCTGGGGGCCGGTGGTTACCAGCAGCCTGATCGGTTCGGGCAGTGATCCGCGCACCACGATCGGCTCGGTCAATTTTGCGGAGTTCTTCCTCACCATTGCCAGCGCGACATCCTTCATTCTGCTGGCCGGGGAACCCAATACCTGGACGCTGGTGGCCGGTCTGGTGCTTGGTGGCTTGTTCGCCGCGCCTTTCGCAGCGCTGCTGTGCGCCAGACTCTCGGCCAAGACACTGCTCACCATGGTCGGCTGCCTGATCACCTTCATCAGCGCCTACAACCTTTACACGGCGCTGGGTTGAGCCGCTGCCCGCCGTGCATGCCCCGACTCGGTTGAATGCTCTATAGTAGCGTTTGAAAACGCCTATCGAGTTGGAGTCTGAGGCATGCGGTTTGCCTGGTTGTGTTTGCTCTGCGTAATCAGTGCGGTATCAGCACAGGCCGCTGAGACCCTGCATGTCGCACTGGACGACTATTGCCCCTATTACTGCAAGGCGCCGTCGCAGGCGCAAACACAACTGGCGCCACAACCGGGTTTCGTCATCGAAATCCTGCAGTACGCCTTCGGCAAAGATCCGGCGGCCATCGAATACCACTTCCGCCCGTGGAAACGCGGACTGCAGGATGTCCGCCAGGGCAAACTCGATGCACTGGTGATGGTGGCCCACAGCGAAGCGCCGGATCTGATCTTTCCGCAACAAGCGCAAGCGAAATCGGAAGGCTGCTATTACACCCGCGCCGACAACCACTGGCATTACCAAGGTGTTGAGTCACTGCCGCAGGTGCGCCTGATCCTGGGCAATGGATATGACTACAGCGAGCCCCTGAACAGTTACCTGAAAACTGCCGCCACTGAGAGCAACGTCAGCTATCTCTCCGGCAATGAGGTGCTATCGAGAATCTTCCAGATGATCAAACTCGGCAGGGCCGAGGCCACCATGGATGACTCCGCCGTAGCCGATCATCTGCTGATGAAGTCCGGCTTGAACCAAGACATCCGCAAGGCCGGTTGCAGTCCGAACACCATAGA
>DATMWH010000014.1:0-5042 GCA_035562615.1 Pseudomonas sp.
CTGGCCGCGACTGACTTTCTTGTCGAGCAGGTTGGCTGAATAGCTTTTGCCCTTCTCCGCCGCCTCGATGGATACATCCTTGAGCACCACGTCGATGCCGGCAGCAGCCGACACGTAAGCAATCCCGGCACCCATCATGCCGGCACCCAGTACGCCGACCTTCTTGGTCACGTAAGGCGCCGGAGCTTTTGGCCGCGAGCCGCCAGCATTGATTTCGTTGAGCTGGAACCAGAAGGTACCGATCATGTTCTTCGCCACTTGACCGGTGGTCAGTTCGGTGAAGTAACGCGCTTCGATGATCTGTGCGGTGTCGAAATCAACCTGTGCACCTTCAACGGCGGCACACATGATTTTTTCCGGCGCCGGGAAGCAGCCTTTGGTCTTGTCGCGCAGCACACTTGGTGCGATGGCCAGCATCTGCGCCACCGCCGGCGTGCTCGGGGTACCGCCGGGGATCTTGTAGCCCTTCACATCCCATGGCTGGGCCGCAGCGGGGTTGGCTGCAATCCAGGCGCGCGCCTTGGCCAGCATGTCGTCAGCGGAGGTCGCCAGCTCGTGGATCAGACCAGCCTTGAGTGCGGCATCCGGGCGAACCTTCTTGCCCTCCAGCAGATACGGCAGGGATTTTTCCAGGCCGAGGATGCGCACCATGCGCACCACACCACCACCGCCCGGCAGCAGACCGAGGGTGACTTCCGGCAAGCCGATCTGCACCGCAGGGCTATCCAGCGCTATGCGGTAATGGCACGCCAGCGCGATCTCCCAGCCACCGCCGAGCGCGGCGCCGTTAATGGCCGCGACCACCGGCTTGCCCAGACACTCCAGACGGCGCAACTGACCTTTGATGTTGAGGATCATGTCGTAGAACGATTTGGCATCAGCCTTGGTGACCTTGATCAGCTCATTCAGGTCGCCACCGGCAAAGAAGGTCTTCTTCGCGGAGGTGACGATCACCCCGGCAATCGAATCCTTCTCGGCTTCCAGGCGATCCACAATCTTGCCCATGGCTTCGCGGTACACCGCATTCATGGTGTTGGCGCTCTGGCCGGGCATGTCCATGGTCAGCACAACGATATTGTCCTGGCCTTTTTCGTAACGGATAGCGTCAGTCATGTTCTTACTCTCATCCCGAGGTTGGGGACGTAGGATGGGTTGAGCCCCGCGATACCCATCAAGCGGGGCGATGGGTATCGTTTCACTCCACCCATCCTACGGTTCAGATGCGTTCAATGATGGTGGCGATGCCCATGCCGCCGCCGACACACAGCGTCGCCAGGCCGTAGCGCAGATTGCGCTTTTCCAGCTCGTCGAGCAGCGTGCCAAGAATGGCGCAGCCGGTGGCACCCAGCGGGTGGCCCATGGCGATCGAACCGCCGTTGACATTGACCTTGTCCTCGGACACGCCCATTTCCTTCATGAACTTCATCACCACCGAAGCAAAGGCCTCGTTGACTTCGAACAGGTCGATATCGCTGACCGACAAACCCGCCTTGGCCAGCGCCTTGCGCGTGGCCGGCGCCGGGCCGGTGAGCATGATGGTTGGGTCGGTACTGGTGACGGCGGTAGCAACGATGCGTCCGCGCGCCTTCAAACCCAGCTCTTTACCCTTGGCTTCGCTGCCGATCAGCATCAGTGCGGCACCGTCGACGATGCCCGAGCTGTTGCCCGGGGTGTGCACGTGGTTGATCTTTTCCACATGCGAATACTTGCGCAGGGCCGATGCATCAAAGCCCATCTGGCCCATCATCTCGAAGCTCGGCTTGAGCTTGCCCAGCCCCTCGACGGTGGAGTCTCCGCGAATGAACTCGTCGTGGTCGAGAATCACGATGCCGTTCTGATCGGTCACCGGAATCAGTGACTTGCCGAACGAACCGTCAGCACTGGCACGCGCCGCCTTTTGCTGCGAGCGCATGGCAAAAGCATCCACATCATTGCGGCTAAAGCCTTCCAGCGTGGCAATCAGATCAGCGCCAATGCCTTGCGGCACAAAGTTGGTGTGCATATTGGTCGCCGGGTCCATCACCCAGGCACCGCCATCGGAGCCCATCGGCACCCGCGACATGGACTCGACGCCACCGACCACCACCAGATCCTCGAAACCCGAACGCACTTTCATCGCGCCCAGATTGACTGCTTCCAACCCGGAAGCGCAGAAACGGTTGAGCTGCACACCCGAAACGCTCTCATCCCAGTCGGCGACGAAAGCAGCGGTCTTGGCAATGTCGGCACCCTGATCACCCACCGGGGTTACGCAGCCAAGGACGATGTCGTCTACCTGGCTGGTATCCAGCTTGTTGCGGGTTTCCAGTGCCCGGAGCAGACCGGCTACCAGATCAACCGGCTTGACGCTGTACAGCGCGCCGTCCTTCTTGCCCTTGCCCCGCGGCGTGCGCACGGCATCAAAAATATATGCTTCGGTCATGGCCTTCTCTCGTTGCGATGGTTCCAAAGGTGATTACAGGTATCACCCGCTGTGCACACCTTAACCAGACCAGTCCAGCACTCAATGACCAATGCGCTCAAGCCGATTGACCACGGCGATCACCGGCAGTGTGCAACAAGAGCCCACCAGGGTGATTTTTAAGAACCCGGCGGCGAGTAAGTCATGCTGCAAACAGCGAAATCATCTAACGACCCGTTTCCCCAAGGCTAAAGTTCAACATCCAGGGTCCCATCG
The DNA here is from genome assembly GCA_035562615.1 of Pseudomonas sp. Lineage (GTDB taxonomy): Bacteria > Pseudomonadota > Gammaproteobacteria > Pseudomonadales > Pseudomonadaceae > Aquipseudomonas. The sequence goes on from DATMWH010000014.1 coordinate 2,678, forward strand.
CCGGGTTTTGCCGGGATGGATTTCTCCAATCACGCCAAGGTATTGAGCCGCCAGGCGCCCCACTCGAGGGTCTGCCGGCCGCCTCATAACCAACAACAACAAAGGCATACCACCATGATGCTGCACGACAAAATGCGTCAGGCAGGCCTGATCGTAATCGCTACCGCAGTTCTGCTCATCCTGCCCAATCTCACCAGCCTCACCAGCTGAGAATCTTCTTCGGATGCACTGACAGGAGCGCCCTCGGCGCTCCGGGAGCACTCCCTGCGCCTCAAAGCGCAATGGCTACCCATCACAGCCGGCGTCTGCATGGATATACTGGCCGCACTTTCCAGCTAATTTCCGCAGATCAGGGAGTCCACTATGAGCCGTGCCCAATCCGGCATTCTCGCGCCAATTCCAGCCTTTGGCCGTTACTTGTTGTTTACCGCACAGGCGCAAACCTCACCTGTCATTGCCTTGCAGCGCCTCGCCAGTCTGGCTGACGGCAGCAGCGTAGTGGTGGGTCTGGGGGCGACACTGGCCAGTGCTTTGGGCAAGCAGATTCCCGGACTGATCGCTTTTCCGGATTTCTCGATGCCCGCAGTGGACATTCCGGCCACTCCCTATGACCTGTGCTGCTGGTTGCGCAGTGACGAGCGTGGCGAACTGGTGCACCTCAGCCGCCGGGTTGAACAGGCACTCAGCCCGGCGTTTGAACTGCAGTTGGGCATTGACGCCTTCAACTACGACGACGGCCGCGACCTCACCGGCTATGAAGATGGCACCGAAAATCCACAGGGAGACAAAGCGCAGAGCACGGCTTTCGTCAGCAATCAGGGTCCGGGACTGGACGGCGGCAGCTTCCTTGCGCTGCAACAATGGCTGCATGATTTCCAGTGCTTCGAGGCGATGTCCACCGCGCAGCAGGACCATGCCATCGGCCGCCGCAAGAGCGATAACGTAGAACTTGCCGATGCTCCCGCCTCCGCCCATGTCAAACGCACGGCGCAGGAAAGCTTCGACCCCGAAGCCTTCATGTTGCGCCGCTCGATGCCATGGGCCCGCGATGACGACTCGGGCTTGCTGTTCGCCGCTTTCGCCACCTCGTTCTATGCCTTTGACGTCCAGATGCGCCGCATGGTTGGCGCCGAAGACGGCATTCTCGACGGTCTTTTCCAGTTCAGCCAGCCGCTCACCGGCAGCTACTTCTGGTGTCCGCCGCTGCTCGACGGCAAGCTGGATTTGCGTGCCATCGGCTTGTAAGCAGGCCAAACAGGCACAGCCCTGAAAGGCAAACGCCCCGAACAGGTCGGGGCGTTTGCGCGGTGCAACTGAAAATCAGCCTGACTGATCAGCCACTCTAACTTTATTAGTAGGGAATAAAGTTCAGCAGAATACCGGCCGCCACGCCGGAACCGATCACCCCTGCAACGTTTGGCCCCATCGCATGCATGAGCAGGAAGTTATGCGGATTGGTTTCCAGCCCGACCTTGTTCGAGACCCGCGCTGCCATCGGCACGGCAGAGACACCGGCCGAACCGATCAGCGGATTGATCTTGTCCTTGCTGAACAGGTTCATGAACTTGGCCATCAGCACCCCCCCCGCCGTACCGGCGGCGAAGGCCAGCATGCCGAGCGCCAGAATGCCCAACGTTTTCAGGTTGAGGAAGGCGTCGGCGGACAGTTTGGCGCCAACAGTCAGACCCAGACAGATGGTGACAATGTTGATCAGCGCATTGCGCGACGTATCGGCCAGGCGCTCGACCACACCGGCCTCACGCAGCAGATTACCGAAGGCAAACATGCCGATCAGCGGGGCAGCATCCGGCAGCAGCAGGCCAATCAGCACGGTCAGGGTGATCGGGAAGATGATCTTCTCGGTCTGACTGACGTGTCGCAGTTGCTGCATAACGATGCCGCGCTCTTCCGGCGTGGTCAGCCAGCGCATGATCGGTGGCTGGATAAGCGGCACCAGCGCCATGTAGGAGTAGGCAGCCACGGCAATCGGCCCAAGCAGGTGCGGCGCCATCTTCGAGGTCACGAAGATCGAAGTCGGACCGTCAGCCCCGCCGATGATGGCCACCGAAGCGGCTTCCTGCATGGTGAATTCCATACCGGGAATCCCCAGAGCAGTGATCGCCAGCGCACCCAGCAAGGTACCGAAAATGCCGATCTGCGCCGCCGCCCCCAGCAGCAGGGTCTTGGGATTGGCCAGCATCGGACCGAAATCGGTCATCGCACCCACACCGAGGAAGATCAGCAGCGGGAACACGCTGGTTGGCAGGCCGACTTCATACAGCAGATGCAGGAAACCAGTACCCAGTGCCATGTCGGCCACCGGAATATTCGCCAGAACGCCGCCGAAACCGATCGGGATCAGCAG
>DATMWH010000015.1:0-18902 GCA_035562615.1 Pseudomonas sp.
TGAAGCCCGACAAGCCAAAGCGGCTGCCGGTGCCGCTGACCGAGACACCGGGCTGATAGCGCACCAGATCCTGGATGGTGTTTACGTTGCCCTGGTCGATCTGCCGCTCGCTGATCACCGATACCACATTGGGGACTTCACCCACCCGGCTGGCATTGCGCGTGGCGGTCACGGTGACGGTGTCGAATTGAGTCGGTTGGGTTGCTGGCTCATCGGATTTTGGCTCGGCGGCCAGTGCCAGTGAGGGCGAAAGCAGCAGCAGGGCCAGCCAGTGGCGACGCGGGAAAGGTGGGTTCATGCAGTGTCTCCTGAGGATTGCCGGGTGAAAGCCACCTTCTGTTCCTGCGGCTAGCGCTCGCAGCACGCTGATGCGGCAAGGGCGAGAGTTGCTCCGCAGGGGGGTGGCGGTTGATTTCGGAGCGGACATTAATCGCCTTGACATGTAAATGCAAATCATTATCAAATGCATTCAGATTGTGAGGGAGGCTTCTGATGCTTCGGCTTTCATTGTTTCTGGCGTTATCGGTTTCGTTGCACCTGATGGCCGGCAGTTTTCTGCTGCGGCCTGATACCCGCGCGATCGACACCGCCAGGCCCAGCGCCGCAACGCAGTCGCCGACAGTTGTGCAGGTGCTGCTGGAACCGCAGACCGCGCCGTCGCCACGCAAGCCTGTTGCGCTGAGTGCGCCGCGCAAGCCCGCCCCGCCGGCGACAGCAAAACCTGCCGTTCAGTCCGTGGCCAAGGCCAGTGCGCCGAAGATCGTCAGTCAGCCAGCGGCGCAGCCGGCGGTTATGCCTGCCGTATCTGCAGTGGCAGCAGTTCAGCCGCCGGATACCGCGCCGGTGGAGGTTTTCAGCCGGCAGCCGGCCTTTCGCTTGCCACCGCAGCAACCGCGCTACCCCGCTCAGGCTCGGCGGCGCAATCAGCAAGGCGTGGTGCTGCTGGAGGTGCGACTGGACGAACACGGCAAGCAGCGCGAGATCAGTCTGCTGCGCTCCTCCGGTTTTCCCAGTCTGGATCAGGCCGCGCTGGAGGCCGTGGCGCAGTGGCGCTTTCACCCGGAAACCCTTAACGGCCAGGGCGTGCCCAGCCGCGTGCAAATACCCATCGAGTTCGCCTTGTTGGCGAGCCGCTAAAGCAGGAGCAACCATGCAAACTCAATTGAACGGTGAATCTTCAAGCCTGGCGCTGTATCAGGCATGGCAACAATTGCGCAAGGAGCAGGCCGGGATGCGTGCGCGTGATGCTGCGCTGGCATTGGGCGTAAGCGAGGCTGAATTGACCGCCAGTCGCCTGACCGTCGACAGCGTGCGTTTACGCCCCGACTGGCCAGTGTTGTTGCCGGCGCTGGAAAGCCTGGGTTATGTGATGGCGCTGACGCGCAATGAGCATTGCGTGCATGAACGCAAAGGCCATTACCGGGAAGTCACCGTGATGCCCAGTGGGCTGATGGGCATGGTGGTGTCGGCTGACATTGACCTGCGCCTGTTCATGGCCGGCTGGGACAGCGTGTTTGCGGTTGAGGAAGAAACTCCGCGCGGCACCCAGCGCAGCATCCAGATCTTTGATCAGCAGGGCACGGCGGTGCACAAGGTATTCCTCACCCCGACCAGCCATCTGGAAGCATGGCCTGCACTGGTCGAGCGTTTGCGCATGCCGCAGCAGACTGCCGAGCTGAACTTGCAGCCCTTGCCGCCGGCCGAAGCGCTGAAGGCCGACGAGTTGATTGAGGTAGAAGGCTTGCGTGAGGCCTGGTCGCAGCTCAAGGACACCCATCATTTCTTCGCCTTGCTGCGCAAGTTCGGTACAGCGCGCACCCAGGCCTTGCGTCTGGCCGGTCGCGAGTGGGCCGAACCGCTGGCGCCGGAACTGCTGCCGGAATTGCTGGTTGAGGCGGGTAAAGCACAAGTGCCGATCATGGTGTTTGTCGGCAATCAGCATTGCATTCAGATTCACAGCGGCCCGGTGCGCAATCTGCGCTGGCTGGACAGCTGGTTCAATGTGCTCGATCCGGAATTCAATCTGCACCTGAAAACCACCGGTGTGGTGTCGCTGTGGCGGGTACGCAAGCCCAGCAGTGACGGCATTATCACCAGTTGGGAAGCCTTTGACGCCAATGGGAATCTGGTCGTGCAGTTGTTTGGTGCGCGCAAGCCGGGCATCCCCGAACGCAACGACTGGCGCGAGCTGGCTGAATCCTTTGCGGAGTTGCCGGCATGAAATGGCTGTCCGTGGCGTTGGCCAGCCTGGGGTTGGCTATTTCGGCGCTGGCGGCTGAACAGCCGGCGGCGCGCTGGATCAGTGCCGGCGGCGCCCTGAGTGAGTGGATTGTCGAGTTGGGTGGTGCTGACCGGCTGGTGGCGGTGGATACCACCAGCCGCCACTTGCCCCAACTGCAGGCGTTGCCGGTCATCGGCTATCAGCGCCAACTGGCGGCTGAGGGCATTCTTGCCCTGGCCCCTGATGTGCTCCTGGGTACCGAGGAAATGGGGCCGTTGCCGGTGCTGGAGCAGTTGCGCAATGCCGGTGTAGCGGTGGAAATCATGCCGGCCACGGCACAGCTGGGCGTGTTGCAAGCCAATCTGCGCCGCATGGGGGAGCTGCTGGGCCAGCCGGCGCATGCGGCGGCCGTGGCTGAGCAGTATGCCGCGCGTCTGCAGCAGCAACAGTCGAGCGTGGACAAGCTGAACAAGTTGCAGTCAGCGCCCGGCGTGTTGCTGCTGCTCGGGCATGCCGGTGCCAGTCCGCTGGCAGCGGGGCGGGAAAGTCTCGGTGACTGGCTGATCGAACGTGCTGGCGGGCGCAATCTGGCCAGCCATCAGGGCTACAAGGCGCTGTCCGTGGAAGCGTTGGTGGCGCTCGATCCAGAAGTGTTGCTGGTAGCGGACCGCAGTGTGCAGGGTGAGGCCGCTTTGACGGCGCTGCTGCAGCAGAATCCGGCGCTGGCCAGTACGCGGGCTGTGCGTGATGGTCGCGTGCTGCTGGTTGATCCGACCTTGCTGGTGGGGGGGCTGGGGCCGCGTCTGCCGGATCAACTGGCGGTCTTGAGCGCAGCCTTTTATCCTGCAACCCCGCCCGCCGTTGCCGAAGTGTCGAGCTACCCATGAAACCTGTTGTTCGTCCCCGCCTGCTGCTCGCTGCGCTGGGTTTGTTGCTGCTGCTGGCGGTCTGGCTGTCGCTGGCGCTCGGGCCGGTGAGTCTGCCGCTGGGCGAGACCCTGCGCGCCGGACTGCGCCTGCTCGGTGTGCCGCTGGATGGGGCAGGGCTGGAACGTGCCGAACTGATTCTCGGACAGATCCGGGTGCCGCGGACCCTGCTGGGACTCGCGGTAGGGGCCGTGCTGGCGCTCACCGGCGTGAGCATGCAGGGTTTGTTTCGTAATCCGCTGGCTGATCCGGGATTGGTCGGGGTGTCCAGTGGTGCAGCCATGGGGGCGGCCTTCGCCATTGTGCTGGGCGCGGCCTGGGGCGGTTTGCCGGAAGCCTTTGCGCCCTATCTGCTGTCGGCCAGTGCGTTTGCCGGTGGCTTGCTGGTCACCGGACTGGTGTTCCGTCTGGGGCTGCGTGAAGGGCAGACCAGTGTGGCTTATATGTTGCTGGCTGGTGTGGCGTTGACGGCATTGTCCGGAGCAGTGATTGGTCTGCTGACCTATCTGGCGGATGACGCCACCCTGCGCAGCCTGACCTTCTGGAACCTCGGTAGCCTCAACGGTGCCAGCTATGCGCGCCTGTGGCCTTTGTTGCTGGTGGCGGCTGCTGTTGCCCTGTGGCTGCCAAGACGGGCGCGCGCACTGAATGCCCTGCTGCTTGGTGAATCCGAAGCGCGGCATCTGGGCTTCGAAGTCGAACGCCTGAAACGCGAACTGGTGCTGTGCACGGCGCTGGGAGTCGGTGCGGCGGTGGCGGCGGCCGGGATGATCGGGTTTATCGGACTGGTGGTGCCGCATCTGGTGCGTTTTCTGGTTGGTCCCGATCACCGCGTGCTGTTGCCGGCCTCGTTGCTGGCCGGTGCCAGCCTGCTGTTGTTCAGCGATTTGCTGGCGCGTTTGCTGCTGGCGCCGGCAGAGTTGCCGATCGGTATTGTCACGGCACTGCTGGGCGCACCGTTCTTTCTTTATCTGTTGATGCGGGGGCGTGGTTGATGCGCTGTCTGGGCGTAACTGTAGGGTGGAAAGCGGCCGCAGGTCTTTTCCACCAAGATGTTGCCGGTGGAAAACGCTGCGCGGTTTTCCACGGGGTGGCCATCCACCCTGCGGAGGCTTGCGATGTTGCGGGCTGAGAATCTGGCGGTCACCCGCGGCAGCAGTCGGGTGCTATCCGGCATTGATCTGGCGTTGCAGCCCGGTGAGGTGCTCGGTGTGCTGGGGCCCAATGGCGCCGGCAAGAGCAGTCTGCTCGGTGCGCTGTGCGGTGAGTTGCCACCCAGTGCAGGTTTGGTCAGTCTGGATGGTCGTCCGCTGGCGCAGTGGAATGGCCAGTCGCGTGCACAGCGTCTGGCTGTTTTGCCGCAGAGTTCGACGCTGAATTTTGCCTTCAGTGTCGAGGATGTAGTGGGCATGGGCCGGCTGCCGCATGCCAGCGGCGCACGCATGGATGGCGAAATCGTGGCAGCGACGCTGCGGGCGGCGGATGCGGAGCATCTGGCCGGGCGCAATTATCTGGAGCTCTCGGGGGGCGAACGTCAACGGGTGCATCTGGCGCGGGTACTGGCTCAACTGTGGCCGGGGCAGAGCGGACAGGTATTGCTGCTCGATGAGCCGACCTCGATGCTCGATCCGCTGCATCAGCACATTACCCTGCGCGCGGTACGCGGCATTGCAGCCTCGGGCTGCGCGGTGCTGGTGGTGTTGCACGATCTGAATCTGGCGGCGCGTTATTGCGACCGGCTGCTGCTACTGGCAGCGGGTCAGACGCAGGCGCTGGGCAGTCCCCATGAAGTGCTGCGGCCGGACCTGCTGGAGGCGGTGTTCGGTTTGCAGGTTCTGGTTCACAGTCATCCTGAGCTGGGTCATCCGCTGATCATTGCTCGCTGAGGGTATTCTTATGCGTATGTTGTTGCTGGCGCTGGCCGGTCTGCTGGCCGCGTGCCAATCCCAGTCTCCCGAACTGCCGCGGCTGCCAGTCTGGCAGGCGCCCGAGGCGCGCGAGCATGCCGATCTGGGGCGGATTGTTGATCTGCGCAGTGGCCAGCGCCTGACGCCGCAGCAACTGGTCGAGCAATTGGCGACCGCCCCCCGCGTACTGGTCGGCGAGCAGCATGACAATCCCGATCATCACGCCCTGCAACTGTGGCTGTTGCGGGCTCTCGCGGCACAACGCCCGCAGGGCAGTCTGCTGCTGGAAATGCTCAATCCGAACCAGCAGGCGGCAGTCGATCAGGTGCGTGCCGATGTCGCCAATGGGCAGCCACCGGCGGACCTGTATCAGGCGTTGAACTGGCAGGCGAACTGGAGTTGGGGGCTCTACGGCGCCATCGCAGGCTATGCCGTACAGCAACCCTGGCCGCTGCAGGCAGCCAATCTGGATCGCAGCGAAATAATGACGCTCTATGCTGCGCCACCCGAGTTGGCGGGCAAGGCTTCGACCGCGCCGGCGGTGCGTGAGGTTCTGCTGGAGCAAATCCGCCAATCGCATTGTGGCCTGCTGCCGGAGAGCCAGTTGCCGGCGATGCTGGCGATCCAGCAACAACGCGACCGGCGCATGGCAGAGCAACTGCGTGATGCGCCTGAGCCTGCATTATTGTTCGCCGGTGCGTTCCATGTAAGGCGAGATCTGGCAGTGCCGCTGCATCTGCAGGACATTGGTGGCGCGCAGGGAGCGCTGGTGCTGGTGCTGGCCGAAGCGGGCAAGCCGGTAACGGTCGCGGAAGCCGATTTTGTCTGGTTTACCCCGGCAGTGCCGGAGCAGGATCACTGCGCCAGATTTCGGCGCTGACATGAAAATCGGGTTGAACGTCAGGAGTAGCCCGGATGAAATCCGGGAAGCTTCAACCCCAGTAAAGCCGTTCCCGGATTGCATCCGGGCTACGATTTGAGCGCCTACTGATCCAACTGCTTCTGCCGCAACTGGGTGACTTCCTTGTTCAGCAGGTCGATGCGCTTGGCCATGCTCTCGATCAGGCTGTGGGCAATCCGCGGGTTGCTTTGCATCAGGCCGAGGAATTGCTGTTTGGGAATCACCATCACGGTGCAGGGCTCGCTGGCGATCACCGTGGCGCTGCGTTTCTCGCGGGTGAAGACTGCCATCGCCCCGAAAATCTCGTCTTTCTGCACGTCGCCGACTTTGTGTCCGTCGACATAGGCTTCGGCGCGGCCTTCGATGATGATGAATACGTGGTCGGCTTCATCGCCCTGCTGGATAAGCTCTTCACCGGTGGCAAAGCTCTGGAAGCCGGTGGCCGGACGAATCTCCGGTTGCTTGAGTTGTGCCAGCGCACTGGACAGCAGGGCAGTCTGGCCAACCAGGTACTGTACAAACTGTTCCTGACGCTCCTCGCTGGCATAAATATGCTTGAACACTTCGCTGCGCGTGTAGGGGATCAGCACCAGCGGTTCTTCGGTGGTGTAGCGGCAACTGGGGAATTCAGTGCCCTGACGCAGTCCGAGCAGGTCACCTTCCTGCATGTAAAACAGCGGACGGCCATCAATGAAGGCATTCACCATTCCATGCTCGATGACGAACAGCTGATTACCGGGCAACACCTGCCCCAAGTCCTGGGTTTCCTCGATGCTTAAAGGCTCGCCAGCCGGCGACAGGCCTTCAAGCAATGCCGCCGGTATGCGCTGCAGGCGGCTGATTAGTTGGTCGGCGTAGGCCGGTTGCTCCCCGAGTAAATACATGTCGGTAATCCCTTGAACTGGCTTGGCTGAAAATGAGTTGAAATTATGCGGCTAACAATAGGTGGCAGCGAGCGCCACGTAAATCTCTGATCGTGCTGGTTGTGAGCTAGCTCTTGTTGCGGTTCAGCATTGCTGCCTCAAGCTGCTGGTTGAGTTGCTCTTTTATGCCAGGTGAGAGTTCGTTCCAGTGCACATTCAGCAATGCGCCCTCAATCGCGTACAAGAGCACTCTGGAAGCGCGAAAGCCCCGCGACTTGACTGCCTGATAGGCTGAGACAGCACCGTGCCGTTGCAGGTCGCCAGCGTTGTGGATGCCCACGGCATGCAACCATTGGGCAGAAGTTTTGCCAAGGTTTTTCAGGTCTTGCAACTCATCGTGCATCGAGCCTCCTTTCGCCCGCTGTGCTGATGCCGGCGCCGTTGCGCGGGTAGCCTGCCACGAAGTGTAGTGGCCAGCGGACAAACTGCTGCGCAGTCTCGCCCCAGGCTGCGGCCAGTCTGGCGTGGATCAGTTCAAGCGGGTCTTTGCCGTGCTCACTTTGCCAGCGCTGCACGGCCGACCAGGTTTTCAGATAGCCAATCAGCTGCGCGAACGTCCAGTGCAGCTCGATGGCAAAGTCCGGGACCTGGGTGCGCGGAAAGTTGCACTGAATATCGCGGTAACCTGCATCAACGCTGGCACGGCCCTTGGGCCAATAGTCTTTTAGCAGGTCACTGTGCAGTTCTCTGACCAGCGCATCGATTGCCGGAGAAATAGTCATCAGGCCGTAGCACCAGGCGCAGAAAAGGCCGCCGGGCTTGAGCACGCGTTGCACTTCGACGAAGAAGTCCGACCCGGTAAACCAGTGCAGGGCCTGAGCCACGGTAAGCAAATCAACACTGTGGGATTTGACCGGCAGGTGACAGGCGTCGGCGGCAAATACCTGCAGTCCGGCACGCTTGGCGACCTGTTGCAGCTGCTCCGGACTGCTGTCACAGGCCAGTACCTGAGCGAAACGCGCGGTCAGCGGCAGGCTGACCTGACCGTTGCCGCAGCCGATATCCACTGCACACTGGCGGCTCGGGCTGTTTTCAGCCAGCCAGTCAAACAGGGCTGCCGGATAGTCGGGGCGAAAGTTGGCGTAGGCCTGTGCCCAGCCGCCAAACAGTCGGGTGATATCACTCATGGGTGCGTGTGATAACGCAGACGTGTTCCAAAATTGAACGACATGAGGATTTCGTCAGCGCTCAACTCGACCGGAAAGTACACGCCGGAAATCTTCGCGTGGGCCAGACTGGCGCCTTCCAGTGGAACTTGTCGCAGGTCCAGGCCGCGCAGGTCGGCGTCGCGAAAGTAGGCATCGGTGAAGTTCACTCCGCGTGGATCGATCTTGCGCAAATCCAGCCCGCGAAAGTCTCCGCCGCTCAGGTCTACGCTGCCGCCTTCAGGCTTCTGGGCGTTGAAGCCGCTGATGTCATCGTTGCGCAGCAGTCGATACAACGGATGGTCGAGTACGCGTGGCTGGCTCATGGAGCACTCCCGCTGATGGATTCAACGGGAGTATAGAAGGCGCCTCACGCTTGGCGAGCCCGTCGGTCAACAGCCCTTGAGGTGGTGCTGGATGCGGCTGATCAGGCTGTCCAGGCTGCCTTGCTCATGCGTGTCGATCATTTTGCAATGGGCCAGCTCTTCGCTGGACAAGGCCTCCCGGCTGGATTGCTGGGCCTCAATCACGGCCATGGTTGCATCTGAGGGGTCCTTGCCTTCAGCGGATCGTTGTGCCAGCCATTGTTCGATCACGGCTGGCGGTGCCTGGCAGTCGAGAATCAGAAAAGGCATGGCGCAAGCTTCTGCGACCTGCCATGCAGCTTCGCGCTGGGCGTGTTTCAGGTAGGTGGCGTCAATTACCACCGGCAGACCGCTGTGCAGGATGCTGGTCGCCAGTGCATGCAGGTGCTGGTAGGTGGCGCTGCTCGCAGCGTTACTGTAGATGCCGGCGTGTAGCTGTTTGGTTGTCTGCGCTTGCTGTTCACCGAACAGGCGTTTGCGTTCTACATCCGAGCGCAACCGCACGGCACCCAGCTGTTCAACCAGACGCAGGGCGACATGGCTTTTACCCACGGCGGAGACGCCATGGGTGATGGCCAGAAACGGTGCGGGTATGGTGCTGTAGCTTTCCGCCAGGTTGGCATAGCTGCGGTATTGCTGCAGGGTTGCCTCGCGGCCTTCTGCGGTGCTTTGGTGAGCCAGGCTGAACAGGCTGACCTTGGCGCGGACCATGGCGCGGTAGGCCTTGTAGAAGTTCAGCAACTCCAGGCCTGCATAGTCGCCGGTGTGCTCCAGCCATTGACTGATAAAGCGCCGTGACAGCGCATGCAGTCCGCGGTCTTCCAGGTCCATCGCGAGAAAGGCGGCGTCGCAAACGATGTCGATCAGCCGGAAGGGCTCGTTGAACTCGATGCAGTCAAACAGGGCCACCTTGCCGTCCAGCAGGGTGGCGTTGCCCAGATGAATGTCGCCGTGGCACTCACGGACAAACCCATCAGCCTTGCGTTGGTCGAGTTGTGGCTGAATCCGCGCAAAGGTGATTTCTGCCCATGACTCAAGCGCCGCCAGTTGTTGCAGATCGGCGTGCTCGCTGAGCATGGCGCGGGCTTGTTCGAAGTTCTGCCGCACCGGAGCCATGGCTGCTTCGGCATTGCCCAACACGTGTTCAGCCGGTACGCGCGGGGTCTGTTGATGGAAGGTGGCGATCTGCAGGGCCAGTTCATCAATATGGCTTGGCTTTAGCTCGCCGCGCGCGAGCACGTTGGTCAGCAGCTGGCTTTGTGGGAACTGGCGCATCTGCAAGGCGTACTCGATCACCGGGCCGTCACCTCCCAGTTGTGGCGCTTCTTCGCTGCCACTGATCGGCAGTACCTGCAGGTACAGGCCTTGGGTCAGACGCTGGTTAAGGTGGAGCTCTTCGTTGCAGAAGTGTTTGCGCGCATCCAGTGTGGTGAAGTCAAGAAAACCGAAGTTCACGGGCTTCTTGATTTTGTAAGCGAACGGACCGGTCAGCAGCACCCAGGATATATGCGTTTCAATGAGTTCAAAGCGCTCTACCGGATGCGGATAGAGGGCTGGATTCTGTAGCGCGGCGATCAGGGACTGGCTCACGGGAAATCCTTGCTGAAGGGCTGTGTAGGGCGCGCATTATGGCCCGTGTGACAGGTGCTGCAAACCATTGCCGTGCGCCTTCTGGCGCAGGTCAAAGTGCGTATAATGCCGCGCCATGAGCCGACCCAGCACCCCGCGTCATTCACGCACCCCCCAATCCCGTTCCAGGCGCAAGCCCGCGCCATCGCGTGCCTGGCTGGGCTGGCTGTTCAAGCTGGGGCTGGTCGGCACGGTGTTGCTGGCTGGGCTGATGGTCTATTTCGATGCTGTTGTGCAGGAGAAATTTTCCGGCAAGCGCTGGACCATTCCGGCCAAGGTGTATGCCCGCCCGCTGGAGTTATTCGTCGGTCTCAAACTCAATAAGCAGGATTTTCTGACCGAGCTGGACGCTCTGGGCTATCGCCGCGAAGCGTCAGTCAGCGGTCCGGGAGCCGTTTCGGTGGCGGGCAGCAGTATCGAGTTGAACACCCGGGGTTTCCAGTTCTACGAGGGCGCTGAGCCGGCACAAAGAGTTCGTGTGCGCTTTTCCGGTAATTACATTGCCGAGTTGAGTCGTGCCAATGGCGCCAAACTGGCGGTCGCCCGGCTTGAGCCGCTGCTGATGGGCGGCTTGTATCCGGCGCACAATGAAGATCGCGTATTGATCCAGCTGGATCAGGCACCTCCCTATTTGCTGGAAACGCTGATTGCGGTTGAGGATCGGGAGTTTTTTCATCACTTCGGTGTTTCGCCCAAGTCGATTGCCCGTGCGGTCTGGGTCAATGCGACCGCGGGTGCTCTGCGCCAGGGCGGCAGTACCCTGACTCAGCAATTGGTCAAGAATTTCTACCTGAGCAGTGACCGGACGCTGGTGCGCAAGCTGACCGAAGCACTGATGGCTGTCCTGCTGGAGGTGCATTACAGCAAGGAAGAAATCCTCGAGGCTTATCTCAATGAGGTGTTTCTCGGTCAGGACGGCCAGCGCGCTGTGCATGGTTTCGGTTTGGCCAGTCAGCATTACTTCAGTCAGCCTCTATCGGAGCTGAAGCTGCATCAGGTGGCTTTGCTGGTCGGCATGGTCAAAGGGCCGTCTTATTACAATCCGCGTCGTCAGCCGGAACGTGCGCTGGCGCGTCGTAACCTGGTGCTGGATCTGTTGGCCGAGCAGGCTGTCATCACGCCGGCGCAGGCTGCAGAGGCCAAGAACAAGCCCTTGGGCGTTACTCAGCGCGGCACTCTGGCCAACAGTACCTATCCGGCTTTCATGGATCTGATCAAGCGCCAGTTGCGCGAGGATTACCATGAAGAAGACCTCACCGAAGAAGGCCTGCGGATTTTCACCAGTTTTGATCCGATCCGGCAGATGCAGGCCGAGTCATCGCTGACCGACACGCTCAAGCGGCTGGGTTCGCGCAAGGGTGTCGATGAGGTTGAGGCGGCGATGGTGGTGACCAATCCGGAGACCGGCGAGGTGCAGGCGCTGATTGGCAGCCGCCTGCCTCGCTTCGCCGGCTTCAATCGGGCCATTGATGCGGTTCGGCCAATCGGTTCGCTGATCAAGCCGGCGGTGTACCTGACTGCGCTGGAGCGCCCCAGTCAGTTCACTCTGACCAGTTGGCTGAATGATGAGCCGTTTTCCATCAAGGGTCAGGATGGACAGGTGTGGCGGCCGCAGAACTACGACCGTAAGGCCCACGGAACCATCTATCTGTATCAGGGGCTGGCCAATTCCTACAACCTGTCAACCTCCAAGCTGGGGCTGGAGGTTGGTGTGCCTAACGTCTTGAAGACCCTCGATCGTCTGGGAGTGGAGCAGGACTGGCCGGCTTACCCTTCGATGCTGCTGGGGGCGGGTGGGCTGAGCCCCATGCAGGTTGCGCAGATGTTCCAGACGATCGCCAGTGGGGGCTTCAATACACCGTTGCGCTCGATTCGCAGTGTGCTGGCAGCTGATGGGCAACCGCTCAAGCGCTACCCGTTCCAGATTCAGCAGCGCTTTGATCCGGGCGCGGTTTTCCTGCTGCAGCATGCGATGCAGAAAGTGATGCGTGAGGGAACCGGGCGCTCGGTTTACAGTCAATTACCCGCAGCACTGAATTTGGCCGGGAAGACCGGAACCAGTAATGATTCGCGCGATAGCTGGTTTGCCGGTTTCAGTCAGGATTTGCTGGCCGTCGTCTGGCTGGGGCGTGACGATAACGGCAAGACGCCGCTGACGGGGGCCACTGGAGCTTTGCAGGTATGGACCCGCTTCATGGTCAAAGCCGAGCCGGTATCGCTCGATACGCCACTTCCGGATAACGTGACGCTGGCCTGGATCGATGCAGGAACCGGGCTGGGCTCTGATCCGAGTTGCCCGAATGCTGTTCAGGTACCTTATATTCGCGGTAGTCAGCCTGCCGCAGGGTCGCCATGCGGTCTGGCTGCTCCGGTAGAATCAGCCATGGATTGGGTTCGTGGCTGGATAGAGTGATCAAAGAGGAATGCTCGTGAGTAAAAACTGGTTTTTTGCGGTGGGTCTGGGCGTTGCGTTGTTGTCCGGCTGTGCCACCCCCCAGCGTGGCGCTATTCCGGTGGTCGATGCCGGTGGGCCGCTATCCTCGGCAGACTCCTCCGCCGGGATGGCTGCTTCGAGCTCAATACCAGATGGGCAGAGCCTCGAGCAGGATTCAGGCGTTGTGGTGATGGTGCCAGGGGCCACCAGTTCTGCGCCTATTCAATCGTTTCCGGCGGCTGCGAATTCAGCCGGCCTGCCCGTTTCGTCAGCCCCTCTGATTAGCGAGCCACTTCCCGTCGGTGGTTACGGTGTGCCATCTGCACCGCTCTCAAGTTCTCCCACTGGTATCCCGGCAGGTGGAAGCCTGAGTGCGGATGAGCAACTCGATGGCCCTGTGCTGGCGCTACTGACCACTGCGCAACAGCAGCAAGGCGGCGGCGATCTGAACGGTGCTGCATCCAGTCTGGAGCGTGCTCAGCGGATTGCCCCGCGTGAGCCGCAGGTTCTCTATCGTCTGGCGGAAGTGCGTCTGGCGCAGGGTGATGCAGCCCAGGCAGAGCAGCTTGCACGTCGTGGATTGACTTACGCCGGCGGCAGGCCTGAACTGCAGGCCGGTCTGTGGGGCTTGATTGCTCAGGCTCGGGAGCAGCAGGGGGATCCGCAGGGGGCTGCTCAAGCGCGGCAGCAGGCTAAGGTTACCCTGTGATGGACTCACGGATTTTGCAGTTGGCTGATCAGTTACTGCTGATTGAGCGTGAGTTGTTTGTACTCGGCTGGTGGACGACTGAGGCACCGTCAGTTGAAGCCTTGTCCAGTCGGGAGCCGTTTTGTGTGGATACGCTGCCTTTCGAGCAGTGGCTGCAGTGGATTTTCTTGCCACGCATGAAGCAGATCATCGAGCAGGGGGGCGCCCTGCCTGCTGTTTCCGGTATCAGGGAGATGGGGGAGATGGTCTTTTCTGATCGTTTGGCGGATGCCGAGAGGCTTTTGCAGTTGCTAGGAGCCTTTGATCGACTGATCTCGGGCTCCTGACCTGGAGGGTTCTGTCAGTTGCAGTTTTCTTTGATGGATTTTTGCGCATCGGCCATTTGAGCCTGCCTTTCCTTTTCGGTTAGCCGGCGCGTTTCCCCGTTTTCCTCGATGCTTATGCGAGGGTTGTTCTCAAGTTGCGACAGATTGGTGCGCAGCGTTTCGCAATACTTCTTGAGTTCCGCCTGTTGCTTGGCAACCTCCTGCTTGACCTTGGCATCGATGTCTTTCTGCGGATTTTCTGTATCACTGGGCTGTGCGACCGGTGTCGGGACGGCGGCGACGGGGGCTTTAGGCTTGCTGCTGCCGGTGCTGACAAGCGTCGACTGTACCCCCTGTGGAGGTTGTGAGCTGTAGTGGGTTTGTCCGGAGGCGTCGGTCCATTGATAGATCTGTCCGGACATGACCTGGCTGCTGAATAAAGCCAAGAGGCTGCCGGTAAGGATGAGGCGGCGCATGCTGATTCCTTAAAGTGACTGCGGTGTATCGCTTAACTATAACCAAATGCAGCAGAACTTCATCCGGCTCGTGGCTTGTCATCGCATAAATCTGCAAAAAGTCCAACCTGGTCGCGGTTATTGGTGGTGGGTGAGCTGTTCACCGGGGATCCGGATGCTTTGCGCCGCGCACAATAACTTGACTTCAACTGCCTGAATCGGAACAATTAATGGTTCGATGAGCAGGGGTGTCAATCGCTCTTGTTTCTCTTGTACCAAGGTGCGTACCCGCACCGATCTGCTTCACCCGCAACGCGTTACCTCGCGCTGGGTGGGATGCTCCCGCAACACTCTGGTAGCTCCCAATACTTGTAGATTCAGTGGCTGACGTAGTCGGCGACCATCCGTCGCTCATGCCTGCTGTCTCGCAGTAAACCTATTCGATAGCCGTTCGGTCCGAGCGGTATTCTGGCGTTTTAGAGGTGAACAACGTGGAGCTTTTATCAGGCGCTGAAATGGTCGTCCGCTTTTTGCGTGACGAGGGCGTTAAGTACATCTATGGGTACCCGGGTGGTGCTCTTCTGCACATCTATGATGCTTTGTTCAAAGAGCCGGAAATTACCCATATTCTGGTCCGCCACGAGCAGGCGGCAACGCACATGGCTGATGGCTATGCACGTGCCACCGGTAAGGCTGGCGTCGTTCTGGTGACCTCTGGGCCGGGCGCTACCAACGCGATTACCGGTATTGCCACGGCCTACATGGACTCCATTCCCATGGTGATTCTGTCCGGCCAGGTTCCCAGCAATCTGGTCGGCACCGATGCTTTCCAGGAAACCGATATGGTTGGTATTTCACGACCAATCGTTAAGCACAGTTTCATGATCAAGCATGCTTCGGAAATCCCTGAGGTGATGAAGAAGGCTTTTTACCTGGCTCAGTCCGGCCGTCCCGGCCCGGTTGTGGTTGATATTCCGAAAGATATGACCAATCCGGTCGACAAATTCGAATATGTCTACCCGAAGAAAGCCAAGCTGCGTTCCTATAGCCCGGCTTTGCGCGGGCACTCCGGGCAGATCCGCAAGGCCGTAGAGATGCTCCTGGCTGCCAAGCGTCCGGTCATGTATTCCGGTGGTGGTGTAATCATGGGGGGGGCTTCGGCGCCGCTGACCGAGTTGGCCAAGGCACTCAACCTGCCCGTCACCAATACCTTGATGGGGCTTGGTGCATTTCCCGGCACAGACCGTCAGTTCCTTGGCATGCTCGGTATGCATGGCAGTTACACCGCCAACCTGACCATGCACCATGCTGACGTTATCCTTGCTGTCGGTGCACGCTTTGATGATCGGGTAATCAACGGGCCGGCTAAGTTTTGCCCGAATGCCAAAATCATTCACATCGACATCGATCCTGCGTCAATTTCCAAGACCATCAAGGCGGATATCCCGATCGTGGGGCCGGTTGAAAGTGTCCTGAGTGAAATGGTTGCAACGCTCAAGGAAATTGGCGAGAAGCCCGATCAGGACGTTCAGGCCAGCTGGTGGAAGCAGATTGATGAGTGGCGCGGCAATCGTGGGATGTTTCCTTACGATCGTGGCGATGGCACGGTGATCAAGCCGCAAACTGCTGTTGAAATGCTCTGCGAAGTCACTGGGGGCGATGCCTATATCACCTCGGACGTAGGGCAACATCAGATGTTTGCTGCTCAGTACTACCGGTTCGACAAACCCAACCGCTGGATCAATTCGGGCGGTCTGGGCACCATGGGTTTTGGCTTTCCCGCAGCCATGGGCGTCAAATTGAACTTTCCGGACGCGGATGTTGCCTGCGTGACCGGAGAGGGCAGCATTCAGATGAATATTCAGGAACTGTCGACCTGCCTGCAGTACGGCTTGCCTGTAAAGATCATCAATCTGAACAACGGTGCGTTGGGCATGGTTCGCCAGTGGCAGGATATGCAATACGGCAGCCGTCACTCGCACTCTTACATGGAGTCGTTGCCGGATTTCGTCAAGTTGGCTGAGGCTTACGGCCATGTTGGCATGCGAATAACCGATCTCAAGGATCTCAAGCCAAAGATGGAAGAGGCTTTTGCCATGAAAGATCGCCTGGTGTTCCTGGATATTCAGGTGGATACCAATGAGCACGTTTATCCGATGCAGATCAGGGATGGATCCATGCGTGACATGTGGCTGAGCAAGACGGAGCGGACCTGAGCATGCGACACATAATTTCTCTTTTGCTGGAAAATGAGCCTGGCGCGCTGTCGCGGGTTGTTGGGTTGTTCTCGCAGCGCAACTACAACATTGAGAGCTTGACCGTGGCGCCCACGGAGGATCCGACGCTGTCGCGACTGACGCTGACGACTGTAGGGCAGGACGAAGTGATCGAGCAGATCACCAAGAACCTCAACAAGCTGATCGAAGTGGTCAAGTTGGTGAATTTGTCCGAAAGCGCCCACATCGAGCGTGAGTTGATGCTGGTCAAGGTCAAGGCTACCGGTGCGCAACGGGCTGAAATCAAGCGCACCACCGATATCTTTCGCGGCCAGATAGTGGATGTAACCACCAGTGTTTACACCATTCAGTTGGCAGGTACGACGGACAAGCTGGATAGTTTCATCGAGGCCATTGGTGCTGCGGCGATTCTGGAAACCGTTCGCAGTGGCGTTACGGGTATAGCCCGCGGCGACAAGATTCTGAGTATTTAATTCATTTATAACTGACCCTCGGGGTCGAACAGGGGAATATCCATGAAAGTGTATTACGACAAAGACTGTGATCTTTCGATCATTCGCGGCAAGAAAGTCGCCATCATTGGTTACGGCTCGCAGGGTCATGCTCATGCCTGCAACCTGAAGGATTCTGGTGTGGATGTAACTGTCGGCCTTCGCCCCGGCTCTGCAACCGTTGCCAAGGCGCAGGCCCATGGCCTTACCGTTAAAAGTGTTCCGGAAGCAGTAGCCGCAGCCGATCTGGTGATGATTCTGACCCCGGATGAATTCCAGAGTCGTCTGTATCGTGACGAGGTTGAGCCGAACCTGAAGAAGGGTGCCACGCTGGCATTCGCCCACGGTTTTGCCATTCATTACAATCAGGTTGTGCCGCGTGCTGATCTGGATGTGATCATGATTGCGCCAAAGGCGCCGGGCCACACTGTGCGTTCCGAGTTTGTGAAGGGCGGTGGTATCCCTGATCTGGTGGCGATTTTCCAGGATGCGTCCGGCAACGCCAAGAGCGTTGCGCTGTCGTATGCTTCGGGTGTGGGCGGTGGACGTACCGGTATTATCGAAACCACCTTCAAGGACGAAACTGAAACCGATCTGTTCGGTGAGCAGGCTGTTCTGTGTGGTGGTTGCGTTGAGTTGGTCAAGGCGGGTTTTGAAACACTGGTCGAAGCTGGCTACGCGCCGGAAATGGCTTACTTCGAGTGTTTGCATGAGTTGAAGCTGATTGTTGACCTGATGTACGAAGGTGGCATCGCCAACATGAACTACTCGATCTCCAATAATGCTGAATATGGCGAGTATGTCACTGGTCCGGAAGTGATCAATGCCGAGTCGCGCCAGGCAATGCGCAATGCACTCAAGCGTATTCAGGATGGCGAGTATGCCAAGATGTTTATCCTGGAAGGTGCTTCCAACTATCCTTCGATGACTGCCTATCGCCGCAATAACGCAGCGCACGGTATTGAAGTGGTTGGCGAAAAGCTGCGCTCCATGATGCCGTGGATTGCTGCAAACAAGCTGGTGGACAAGAGCAAGAACTAACCGTTCGTGTTTGAGTCATAAAAAACGCGGCTATGCCGCGTTTTTTTATTGCCAGAGCCGATTTCTGGCATGAAGCTACTACCATTGGTTTCTCTACTGCAGGCCGTTGGCGCCTGTGTTTCCAAAAACGTTGCAAGGTGCTGCTGATGAACGAACGTCCCGAAAGTGCTCCCAAGTCCGCTGATACCGAGATATCGCTACCGGTAGATGAGCATATTGAGGAAGGGCATGATGCTGAAGGCCGAAAGGTGCGCCATCGTGGCGTTTATCTCTTGCCTAACTTGTTCACCACGGCAAATTTGTTTGCCGGTTACTTTGCGATCATTAATGCCGTAAACGGTAAGTTCGAAGTGGCGGCCATAACCGTCTTCATTGCGATGGTTCTGGACAGCCTTGATGGTCGGGTGGCGCGTCTGACCAATACGCAAAGTGCATTTGGCGCCGAGTACGACTCCTTGTCGGACATGGTCGCCTTTGGTGTTGCACCAGCCATACTGGCTTATCAGTGGGCGCTGTCAGGTTTGGGGAATGTCGGTCTGGCGGTTTCCTTTATCTATGTTGCCTGCGCTGCATTGCGTCTTGCGCGCTTCAATACACAGATAGGAAAGGCTGATAGTCGTTACTTTATTGGTCTGGCCAGTCCGGCTGCGGCTGGTGTAGTCGCCGGCACGGTATGGGCCGTCTGGACCTTGGGTGAGAAGAGTGGCGTCTCTGGTCAGGACTTACCGATCTTTCTGGTCATGTTGTTTGCGTTACTCGTCGCGGCGGCAGGTCTGCTGATGGTCAGTAATTTCAAGTACAGCAGCTTCAAGAAACTCGATCTGCGGGGGCGTGTGCCTTTCGTTGCAATTCTCGCGATTGTATTGGGCTTTGCAGTTGTCTTTAGTGACCCCGCGCGAATTTTGTTGCTGGCGTTCCTGGCTTACGCGACATCCGGCCCGTTGCAGTATTTGCTCAGGCTGCGTAAGCGTAATCGGTCGCAGGCCTAGCTCAGGGCTGTCATTCATTGGTGCTCTGCGGTTCTCAAATATAAATCGCCAAGAGTTGTTGACAGGGTGTTTTAAGTCTGTAGAATTCGCCTCCCGTTACCGGCATGGAGGTTTCATGCGGATAGCGCAAGCGGTTGAGAAGAAAAGAAAAAATCTTCAAAATAGGCTTGACGGATGTAAAGGCTGCTGTAGAATGCGCGGCCTTGGTTGAGACGAACGAATCA
>DATMWH010000016.1:0-31996 GCA_035562615.1 Pseudomonas sp.
GCGGGTCATCGGCGTACAGGTTGTGCGGCACAAAGGTGTCGCTGCGGAAATGCCAGAGCAGCTGGTCCAGTTGTTCGCACTGCGCGGCATCGCTGCCACGGATAAACACCGGCATGCCCTGCCGCCAGGCCTTGAGCGCCAACTGGCAGGCGGTGCGCAGGCGTTCCTGTGGCGATGGGTCGGGCAGAACATAGAACTCGATGCGGGTCATGGGTCTGGCCTGTCTGGAGTGGTGGCGCGGGTATCAGACCCTGTCGAGCAGGTACTGGGTCAGCAACGGAACCGGCTTGCCGGTGGCTCCTTTGTCCTTGCCGCCACTGATCCAGGCAGTACCGGCAATATCCAGATGCGCCCAGTGGTACTGCTTGGCGAAGCGTGAAAGGAAACAGCCTGCGGTGATGGTGCCGGCTTTCGGGCCGCCAATGTTGGCGATATCGGCAAACGGACTGTCCAGTTGTTCCTGATACTCATCGAACAGCGGCAGTTCCCAGGCGCGGTCGTCAGCCGTTTTGCCGGCCTGAAGCAGTTGTTGCACCAGTGTCTCGTTGTTACCCATCAAGCCCGACGCATTGCTGCCCAGCGCAACAATACAGGCGCCGGTCAGCGTGGCGATGTCGATCACGGCCTGTGGCTTGAAGCGCTCGGCATAGGTCAGGGTGTCGCACAGTACCAGCCGGCCCTCGGCGTCGGTATTGAGGATTTCCACGGTCTGGCCGCTCATGGTGGTGACGATGTCACCGGGACGGGTCGCGCCACCGCTGGGCATGTTTTCGGCACAGGCCAGCAGACAGACCAGATTGACCGGCAGTTGCAATTCGAGAACCGCACGCAGGGTGCCGAATACGCTGGCGGCGCCACACATGTCGTACTTCATTTCATCCATGCCCAGTCCGGGCTTGAGACTGATGCCGCCAGTGTCAAAGGTGATGCCCTTTCCGACCAGTACGAAGGGTTTCGCTCCTTTTTTCCCGCCCTGATAGTTGAGCACGATCATGCGCGGCGGCTGATCACTGCCCTGGGCTACGGCGAGGAACGCACCGGCGCCCAACGCCTTGAGTTTTTTCTCGTCGAGGATCTCGACACTCAGGTTCTTCTGCGCCTTGGCCATGGCTTTGGCCTGTTCGGCCAGATAGCTGGGGTGGCAGAGGTTGGGTGGCAGGTTGCCCAGATCACGGGCAAAACTCATTCCGCAGGCTATCGCCTGAGCATGCAGGATGCCGCGCTGAACCTCGGCCAACTCGCCCGGATCAGTCAGCAGGGTGATTTTCTTCAGGCTGCGCGGTTCTGCCTTCTTGCTCTTGAACTGTTCGAACTGATAGCCGCCATCGGCCAGGGTTTCGACCAACAGGCGCGTTTTACCGTAGGCGTCGCGGTCTTTCACGACCACGTTGGCCAATGCCAGCACGGCATCGCTGCCGCCCAGCCCCTTGAGGACGGTGTGGACGGCCGACACCATTTTGCGGAACTGCCGGTCGGACAGCGCCTCCTTGCCACAGCCAACCAGTAGTACGCGGGTTGCCTTGAGGTTCGGCAGATCCTGCAACAGCAGGGTTTGCCCCGGTTTGCCGCTGATGTCGCCACGTTTGAGTACCTGCGTCAGTGCGCCGCCGGCTGCCAGATCAATGCTTTGCGCCAGCGTCGCCAGACCGCGGCCTTCGCTGACCGGTAAAACCAGCGTGGCGGTCTTGATGGTTTCCGGGCGAATCGATTTGACGAAAAATTCCATGCTGAGCGGTCCCCAAGACAAAGGCGGTTGATTGCAGGATAATGCCGGCTGCTTTCAGCGGTCCGCGCCAATAGCGGACCAGCAGCAATGCGGCTAGTTTGAGCGTTGCAGCCTGAGCCTGACAACCCTGGAGTGTCTGGTTTGATCGTATTCCGTTACTTATCCCGTGAAGTCCTGATCACCATGAGTGCCGTTACTGCCACTCTGCTGGTGATCATCATGAGTGGTCGTTTCATCAAGTACATGGCCCAGGCAACCCAGGGCACTCTGGATCCCTCGGTATTGCTGTGGATCATGGCCTTCAGGATCCCGGGCTTTTTGCAGATGATCCTGCCGCTGGGCCTTTTCCTTGGCATTTTGCTGGCCTATGGACGGCTGTATATGGACAGCGAAATGACGGTGTTGTCCGCGACCGGGGTGAGTCAGCAACGCCTCACCGTCCTGACATTTGCACCAGCACTGCTGGTTGCAGTGCTGGTGGCCTGGCTCTCGCTGGGGCTCACGCCCAGGGGCATTGAGGCGGTTGAGAGGATCTTCAGTCAACAGGATACCCTGACCGAGTTTGACACCCTGGTGCCTGGACGATTCCAGAAAATGCGCGGCGGCGAACGGGTGACTTATGTCGAAAGCCTGTCGGAAGACCGAAGCCAGTTGGGTGGTGTGTTCATATCGGAAAAGCGTCGTTCTGCCGATGGCGGCAAAGGGCGTGACATCACGGTGCTGGTTGCCGAAACGGGGCGCCAGGAAATACAGCCGGACGGAAGCCGGTACCTGATTCTGGAAAACGGCTATCGCTATGATGGTAATCCCGGGTCTGCCGATTACCGGGTGACCCGTTACGACGTTCATGGCGTACTGCTGCCAAAGGCTGATATCCGCGAAGAAATTACCGATCGCGAAGCGATCCCGACGCGGGATCTGTGGGGCAGCGATCAACGGGAATATAAGGTTGAATTGCAGTGGAGACTTTCGTTGCCACTGCTGGTGTTTGTGATCACTCTGCTCGCCGTCCCGTTGTCGAAGGTTAATCCCCGCCAGGGGCGTTACCTCAAATTACTGCCGGCAATCTTTCTGTACATGGCGTACCTCTCGTTGTTGATTGCCATGCGCGGCGCCCTGATCAAGGCGCAGGTGCCATTGTCTGTCGGGCTGTGGCCGGTGCATGCCGTTTTCCTGCTGGTCGGTGTGCTCCTGTTGTACTGGGAGCCTTTGCAGTTACGCTGGAAAGCGTGGCGTCAATCCGGGGAGTTGCCACGTGCGCAAGCTTGATCGTTACATCGGCGCCAGTGTGTTCTGGTCCATCATTGCCGTCCTGCTGGTGGTGCTGGGGTTGGCCTTGCTGTTTGCCTTCATTGATGAGTTGCGCAGTATTGAAGGCAGCTATGGCCTGCTGGATGCTTTCCGCTACGTGTTGATGACCACGCCACAGCGTCTGTATGAGTTGCTGCCGATGGCGGCACTGATTGGTTGCCTGGTCGGACTGGGCACGTTGGCCAGCAATAGCGAGCTGACCATTATTCGTGCGGCCGGGGTGTCTGTCGGCAGGATCGTCTGGGCGGTGATGAAACCTCTGCTGCTGCTCATGGTGGCGGGTGTGTTGATCAGTGAATATGTGGCGCCTGTTACCGAGAGCATGGCTCAGTCCAGTCGGGCGATTGCCCAGGGCGGTGGCGAGGCGCAGAGCGCCAAGCGCGGGTTGTGGCACCGCGAAGGCGATATGTACATTCATATCAATGCGGTGCAGTCCGACGGCTTGCTGCTGGGTGTCACCCGCTACCGCTTTGATCCGGATCGTCGCCTCGAATACTCGAGCTTTGCCAAGCGCGCGAGCTTTGATGGTGTCAGTTGGGAGTTGATGGATGTCACCACAACTCTTTTCAAAGCCGATAGCACCGAGGTTGTGAAGCGACCTTCAGAGCAGTGGGATATCCAGCTAAGCCCTCAGTTGCTGAGCACCGCCGTGCTGGACCCGGAAGCCTTGTCGATAAGCGGTTTGTGGCAGTACAGCCACTACCTGGCAGAACAGGGACTCAATAGTGCTCCGTATTGGCTGGCTTTCTGGACCAAGGTGCTCAAGCCGGTGGTGACCATGGCGCTGGTTTTGATGGCCATCTCCTTCATTTTCGGCCCCCTGCGTTCGGTAACCCTCGGGTTGCGCATCTTTACCGGGGTTCTGGTCGGCTTCAGTTTCCAGATTGTGCAGGATTTACTCGGCCCATCCAGTCTGGTATTCGGTTTCTCCCCGCTTCTGGCGGTGCTGATACCGACCGCTGTTTGCGCTTTGGCGGGATTCTGGATGTTGCGTCGGGCCGGCTGAAAGGTATCTATTTCTTATGGATGTTCTTGGGCAGCTGAACGATCCGGCTGTCCGAGTAGATGTCGTGCCAGCTGCGTTTTTCCTTGTCCCAGAGCAGCCACAGGAAACCCAGGCCCAGCGATAGCCATGAGACGATGGACATCAGAAAACGCAAAAGTGCCTGCCACAGGCTGATGGCCTGACCATTACTGTTCTGTACGCGCAAGCCCCATACCTGCATGCCCAGTGTCTGGCCGCTATGGGTCCAGAATTTAGCGAAAAAGCCGAACAGACTCAGAAACAGCAGTGAAGACAGAAGCGGGTCGCCGTCCAGTGCGCCGGCGTCCGACAGCTTTCTCAGTTGTGCTTCGCCATGGATGCCCATCAGAGCCAGCTTGTAGAGAAAAGTCACGACGATCAGCAGTGCGATACAAAGCAGGCTGTCATAGAACATGGCGGCCAGGCGCTTGCCCAGTCCTGCGGCGGGAAACGTACCTTCTGGGCGCAGCATATGTTTGGACATGGTCAGCTCGTATTGAAAATCGGCGGTCGGATTGTACGGGTAACCCATCAGTCAGGCACAAAAAAGCCCCTGATGTCGCCATCAGAGGCTTTTTCATTGCGGCAATTAAGCCAGGATTTGAACCTGATCAGCCTGCATGCCTTTCTGGCCCTGCACAGCGATAAAGCTGACTTTCTGGCCTTCTTTCAGGCTCTTGAAGCCATCGCTTTGAATTGCGCGGAAGTGCACGAACAGATCCGGACCGCTTTCTGGAGTAATGAAGCCGAAGCCTTTTTCATCGTTGAACCACTTAACGGTACCGTTTTGACGAGTCGACATGTCTTAAATCCTTGAAACTTGAGTTGATGACAGCCTCTTGCTCTCTAGAAGGCGAAGAGGGCTGGGAACTGGTTGCAAAGATTTAACAGACCACGAGCGGGATGTAGCAAATCCGGAAGATCTACTGCACCAGGTCACGATTCAGCTGCGACCCATGCAAACACAGTGCGCGAACAATAGCTCAAGTTTTTGGCGTTTGCCAAGTCCCAGAACTGGCGTTGGAATCTATTGAAGGGCTTGGCTGCCGTGACTGTCGAGTCAGCTTTAATTCAGCACTTATTCAAAGCATGGAGTCGCTTTGAGAGATGAACAAACACGCGATTGGTGTTTGATGTGATGTCGTGGTGCCCCGGGGGAGACTCGAACTCCCACTCCTTTCGAAAACGGATTTTGAATCCGCCGCGTCTACCGATTCCGCCACCGGGGCACGATGGGCGCGAAGTATAGGGAGAGCTTCCGGTCCGGTCAACGGTGTGCGTGGCCTCACAGGCGCATTTCCGGTAATATCGCCGCCCCTGCAAGACGACCCTCCGATATGCGTGTTTCTGACTTCAATTTTGCTTTGCCCGAAGCGCTGATTGCCCGGCATCCTCTTGCCGAGCGCCGCGACAGCCGATTGTTGGTGCTCGACGATCCAGATAGTGATCCCAAGCATCAGGCCTTTGCCGACTTGCTCGGCTATCTGCGTGCCGGCGATCTGATGGTGTTCAACGATACCCGGGTGATTCCGGCGCGTCTGTTCGGCCAGAAGGCCAGCGGAGGCAAGTTGGAGATTCTGGTTGAGCGGGTACTGGATAGCCATCGTGTGCTGGCGCATGTTCGCTCCAGCAAATCACCCAAGCCGGGCTCGTTGATTCTTCTGGATGGTGGCGCCCAGGCTCAGATGCTGGCCCGGCATGACGCGCTGTTCGAGTTGCGCTTCTCCGAGGAAGTGCTGCTGTTGTTGGAGCGGGTTGGCCACATGCCGCTGCCTCCTTATATTGATCGGCCCGATGACGATGCTGATCGCGAGCGCTATCAGACGGTGTATGCGGCCAGAGCAGGTGCTGTTGCTGCGCCAACCGCCGGGCTGCATTTCGATCAGGCGATGCTCGACAGTATCCGTGCAAAAGGCGTGGAAACCGCGTTCGTGACCCTGCATGTCGGTGCCGGCACCTTTCAGCCGGTGCGTGTCGACAGGATCGAGGATCACCACATGCACAGTGAGTGGCTGGATGTCAGCCAGGCTGTGGTGGATGCGGTGGCAGCCTGCAAGGCCCGAGGCGGTCGGGTGATTGCTGTCGGCACCACCAGCGTGCGCTCGCTGGAATCGGCGGCGCGCGAAGGTGCATTGCAGGCGTTTGCCGGTGACACGGATATCTTTATCTTTCCGGGCTACCGCTTTCGCGTGGTCGATGCGCTGGTCACCAACTTTCATTTACCCGAATCCACTTTGCTGATGCTGGTGTCGGCCTTTGCAGGATATCGCCAGACCATGGCGGCTTATGCGGCTGCTGTAGAGCAGCACTACCGCTTCTTTAGTTACGGTGATGCGATGTTCATCACCCGCAATCCGCAGGCCGAAGGGCCGCAGGGCTGACTATGAGTTTCATGAAGTTCGAATTGCTGGCAACGGATGGCAAGGCCCGTCGGGGCCGCCTGACCTTTCCGCGCGGTGTGGTGGAAACCCCTGCATTCATGCCGGTAGGCACCTATGGCACGGTCAAGGGCATGTTGCCCCGGGATATCGAGGCGATAGGTGCGCAGATCATCCTGGGCAATACCTTTCATCTGTGGTTGCGTCCGGGCACGGAAGTCATCCGTCAACACGGTGACTTGCATAATTTCATGCAGTGGCAGGGGCCGATCCTCACTGATTCCGGCGGTTTCCAGGTGTTCAGCCTGGGGGCGCTACGCAAGATCAAGGAAGAGGGGGTGTATTTCGCGTCTCCGGTCGATGGCGCCAAGGTGTTCATGGGGCCGGAAGAGTCAATGGCGGTGCAGCGTGCGCTGGGCTCGGACATTGTGATGATTTTCGACGAGTGCACGCCGTATCCGGCCGATGTTGAAACCGCTCGGCGCTCGATGGAGTTGTCCTTGCGCTGGGCCAGACGCTCGAAGATTGCGCATGGCGATAACCCTTCCGCGTTGTTCGGTATCGTGCAGGGCGGCATGCACGAGGAGTTGCGCTTGCGTTCGCTTGAAGGGCTGAGCGAGATCGGCTTCGACGGGCTGGCGATCGGCGGTTTGTCCGTCGGTGAGCCGAAAGAAGAAATGATCCGTGTGCTGGACTATCTGCCATCACAAATGCCGGCCGACAAGCCGCGTTACCTGATGGGGGTGGGCAAGCCCGAGGACCTGGTGGAAGGTGTGCGCCGTGGCGTGGATATGTTCGATTGCGTGATGCCGACCCGCAATGCGCGTAACGGCCATCTGTTTGTCGACACCGGCGTCTTGAAAATACGCAATGCTGCCCACAAGAAGGACGAGTCTCCGTTGGATCCGGCGTGTGATTGCTACACCTGCTTGCACTTCTCGCGCGCTTATCTGCACCACCTGGACAAGTGCGGTGAAATGCTCGGCAGCATGCTGAATACCATTCACAATCTGCGGCATTACCAGCGCTTGATGGCTGGTTTGCGTGAGGCAATTCAACAGGGTACATTGGCCGACTTCGTTGATGCCTTCTACGCCAGACGTGGTTTGCCGACACCCCCGATTCAATAGCAATACATTGATTTTAAATATCTTTTGATTGGAGTGATGCGATGAGCTTTTTTATCTCTGAGGCCTATGCCGAAGCTGCCCCGGCTGCTGCAGGCGCTGCAGGCACGGGCTTTGAATGGGTTTTCCTGGTCGGCTTTCTGGTCATTTTCTACCTGATGATCTGGCGTCCTCAGGCCAAGCAGGCCAAGGAGAAGAAAAACCTGTTGAGCAGCCTGCAGAAAGGTGACGAAGTGGTCACCATTGGCGGTATCGCCGGCAAGATTTCCAAAGTGGGTGATGATTTCGTGGTTGTTGATGTATCCGACACGGTTGAACTCAAGTTCCAGAAAACTGCCATCGCTGCCGCATTGCCTAAAGGCACGCTGAAAGCCATCTAACGTTTTTCTCTTCACCACACGGGGCGCTTAAGGCGCCCCGCGTCATAACGGGCGCCGTCATGCTCAACAGATTCCCTGTTTGGAAGTACCTGCTGATCGCTTCGATCCTGCTGGTAGGCTTTATTTACTCCGCACCCAACCTTTTTCCGGATGATCCGGCCATTCAGGTTCGCGGGCAAAGCGTTGCCCTGAAAATCACCGATGCAGAAATGCAGCGGGCAGCGGATGCACTCAAGGCTGCTGGTATTGCGGTCAAGGCCGTTGAAGTCGGTGCTCAGGGTGGCATGCTGCGCCTGACGGACAAGGCTGACCAGCTGCCAGCGCGCGACCTGATTGCGCGTGCGCTGGGCGATGACTTTGTCGTTGCGCTGAATCTGGCACCCACGACCCCAGGCTGGCTGCGAGCGTTGGGCGCCGGGCCAATGAAGCTGGGTCTGGACCTGTCAGGTGGTGTGCACTTCCTGCTGGAAGTGGATATGGATAAAGCCGTTACGGCGCGTATCAAGGTCTATGAGGGAGAAGTCAAAAGCCAGTTGCGTAAAGAGCGTGTGCGTTACCGCTCGATGCCATCCCAGGAAAACGCCATTCATCTTGGCTTTGCCGATCAGACTCAGCTGGAGAAGGCGCGCGAGCTAATTCAGAAAAACTTCAATGATTTTGCTCTCAGCGTTGAAGAGCGAAATGCTCAGCCGGTGCTGGTTCTGACCTTGACGCCCGCAAAGATTGCCGAAATTCGCGAGTACTCGATCAAGCAGAACCTGACCACGGTGCGAAATCGCGTCAACGAGCTGGGCGTTTCCGAACCGCTGGTTCAGCGTCAGGGCGCCAATCGCATCGTCGTTGAGTTGCCGGGCGTGCAGGATACCGCCAGCGCCAAGGGTATTCTGGGCAAGACAGCCAACCTGGAGTTTCGTCTGGAGGCGGAGCGTGATGCGCCAAAGGCCGCGACAGAGTCATTTGAGTTTCGTGAGTCCGGGCGTCCGCCGGTTGCGCTGGAGCGCGGACTGATCATCACTGGCGACAAGGTTACGGATGCCAGTGCCAGTTTCGATGAAAACGGCCGGCCACAGGTCAATATCCGTCTGGACGGTCATGGCGGTGAACTGATGAACCGTGCGACCCGCAGCAATGTCGGTCGCAGCATGGCGGTGATCTTTATCGAGCAGAAACCAGTGACCCGTTACGTCAAGCAACTGGTTGATGGCGTGGAGAAGGAAGTTCCGGTTACTGCGTTCAAGGAAGAGAAGCGCATTATCAGTCTGGCGACGATCCAGTCGGCGCTGGGCAACAGTTTCCGCATTACCGGTCTGGATGGCCCGGGCGAATCGTCCGAGCTGGCCTTGCTGCTGCGGGCCGGTGGTTTGGCGGCTCCCATGCACTTTGCGGAGGAGCGCACGATCGGCCCGAGTCTGGGTGCCGAGAATATCTCTCTGGGCATTGAGGCGTCGCTCTGGGGCTTCCTCTTTGTTTCCCTGTTCATCATCCTGATTTACAAGTTCTTCGGTGTGCTGGCGACGATTGCGCTGGGCTTCAATATGGTTTTGCTGCTGGCCTTGTTGTCCCTGCTCGGCGCAACGCTGACCTTGCCCGGGATCGCCGGTATTGTGTTGACCATGGGTATGGCGGTGGACGCCAACGTGCTGATTTTCTCGCGGATTCGCGAGGAGATTGCCAATGGCATGTCCGTGCAGCGTGCGATTCATGAGGGCTTTGACCGTGCGTTCACTGCCATCATCGACGGCAACCTGACAACTTTGCTGGTAGGCGGCATTCTGTTCGCGATGGGTACCGGTCCGATAAAAGGGTTTGCCGTGACCATGTCAATGGGGATTCTCACCTCCATGTTCACAGCGGTATTTGTGACGCGCGCGATGGTCAACCTGATCTTTGGTAACCGCAACGTCAAGAAGTTGTGGATTTAAGGGGCATATGGCGATGAAGCCTGCAATCAATTTCATGGGTGTCCGCAATATTGCCTTTGCGGTCACATTGGTCCTCACGCTGCTCTCACTGGGAAGTCTTGCATTCAAGGGGCTGAATTTCGGCCTCGACTTTACCGGTGGCACCTTGATTGAAGTGAGTTACGAGCAACCGATCCAGCCGGATGCGGTTCGTGAACAGCTGGCCAAGGCCGGGTTCGCCGACGCTCAGGTGCAAAGCTTTGGCGCTACTACCGATGTGCTGGTGCGTCTGGCGGGTGATGATCCAATGCTCGGCAACAAGGTTGCCCAGGCTTTGCAGCCTCTGGATGGCGGCAATCAACCGACGATCAAGCGGGTTGAGTTCGTCGGACCTGCGGTGGGCGAAGAGTTGCGTGATCAGGGCGGGCTGGGCATGTTGCTGGCACTGGCCGGCATCATGCTTTACGTCGCGTTCCGTTTTCAGTGGAAGTTTGGTGCTGGCGCCATCGTGTCTTTGTTTCACGATGTGATTGTGACGCTGGGTGTCTTCAGTCTGTTTCAGATACCGTTTGATCTCTCCGTTCTGGCAGCAGTACTGGCGATCATTGGCTATTCGCTGAACGATACCATTGTGATTTTTGACCGTGTCCGCGAAAACTTTCGCCTGCTGCGCAAGGCTGACCTGATCGAGAACATCAATATTTCCACCACCCAGACTCTGTTGCGGACGCTGGCAACATCGATCTCGACATTGCTGGCCATTGCGGCATTGATGATTTTTGGTGGGGAAAGCTTGTGGGGCTTTTCGCTGGCACTGTTTATCGGGGTTTCGGCGGGAACCTATTCCTCCGTGTTCATTGCGTGCGTGTTCCTGGTCTGGTTGAAATTGACCCGCGAGGATCTGATTCCGCCAGTTGAGGCAGATGCCGCTGACGAGCGTCCATAGAATTTGTGACGGCGGACGCTTTTTTAACAGCGTCCGTGGTTTTGGCTGAACCAGGCCAAAAGCCGTTGGTCGAAGTGAGTGATGGGGCAATCATGCCCTTTTGCAGTCTCTGGAGGTTAGCGTGGACAAGTCAATGCTCGTCGGTGCGGTGCTCGGTGCAGTGGGCGTAACTGCCGGTGGTGCAATTGCTACGTACAGTATCGTGGGTGGTGGCCCTGAGTATGCTCAGGTGGTGGCCGTGCAACCGGTTAATGAAACAATCAAAACGCCGCGACAAGTCTGCAAGGATGTGGTGGTTACCAAACAGGCTGCCGTGAAGGATGAGCACAAGATCGCCGGAACGGTGATTGGTGCGTTGGCTGGCGGCTTGCTGGGCAATCAGATCGGTGGCGGCACCGGCAAGAAGGTTGCTACGGTTGCGGGTGCTGCCGCCGGCGGCTATGCCGGTAATCAGGTGCAAGGCAGCATGCAGGAAAGTGACACCTACCAGACCACTGAAACCCGTTGCAGTACGGTCACCGATACCAGTCAGAAGCTGGTCGGCTATGACGTCAAATATGAACTGGACGGCAAGGTCAGTCAGGTGCGCATGGAGCATGATCCTGGCACCCGGATTCCGCTGGATGAGCAGGGCCGTCTGATTCTTTCCCAGCAAACTCAGCCATGACGACTCGCCGGGTCGTCTGACTGAACTAAAAAAGCGCCCCTTGGGGCGCTTTTTTAGTGTCTGGAATACCCCGCAGCGGATTAGCGCTTCATGGCTTCCGGCAGGTGCGGTTGGATTGCGGTCAGTACTGCCTTGAAGCATTTGGTGTTGCCGGCAACGATATGGCCCTTCTCGAGGAATTCATGGTTGCCGGTAAAGTCGCTGATCAGACCGCCAGCTTCCTGCACCAGCAAGGCGCCCGCAGCCATGTCCCATTCGGACAGCCCGAACTCCCAGTAAGCATCAAAACGACCTGCGGCAACATAGGCCAGATCCAGACTGGCTGCGCCGGCGCGGCGAATGCCGGCGGTCTGGCCAACCAGGCTGCGAAACATGCCCAGATAGTTGTCGAGACTGTCCAGTTGGTTCTCGCGAAATGGAAAGCCCGTGCCAAGTAGTGCGCCCTCAAGGCTCTTGCGTGAGCTGACACGCAGGCGTCGGCCATTCAGCGCTGCGCCGCGACCGCGGCTGGCGGTAAATTCTTCCTGGCGAATCGGATCCAGAACGACGGCGTGCTCAAGTCTGCCGCGATATTTGCAGGCAATGCTGACCGCGTAGTGTGGTACTCCGCGGATGAAGTTTGTCGTGCCATCCAGCGGGTCGATAATCCACAGGTAATCAGCGCCATCCCCAGTGCCTTCACTAAGGCCGCTTTCTTCGCCCAAAATTCC
Source organism: Pseudomonas sp. (assembly GCA_035562615.1). Taxonomy (GTDB): domain Bacteria; phylum Pseudomonadota; class Gammaproteobacteria; order Pseudomonadales; family Pseudomonadaceae; genus Aquipseudomonas. The sequence goes on from DATMWH010000016.1 coordinate 12,171, forward strand.
GTGGTTCGGATAGGCCTTGCGCAGGGCGGCAATGATGGTTTGCTCTGCGGCGAGATCAATCTCGGTCACGTAGTCTTTTGCATCTTTTTCGTTAACCGAAATGACGTCCAGACGTTCGGTCGAACGGAAAATCAGCTCGCCGGCACTACGGGCCGCGCGCAGCGCGATATTCAGCATGGGCTGCATGGGAATTACCTGGGGCTTTAAAGAGAGCCGGCAATTCTAGCAGAAAGAGTCTCCGCGTGCAGGTGTGAAAGCCCCTGGCTTGGTGTTTATGTGTGCTGTCCGGTAAGCTTCTGTCCCCCTTGAGGTCTGCGACCGGAGTTTGCTTTGCTGCAGAATATTCGTGTGGTTCTGGTGAACACCAGTCATCCCGGCAATATTGGTGGCGCGGCGCGGGCCATGAAGAACATGGGGCTTTCGCGGCTGGTGCTGGTCGATCCGCTGGACTTTCCCAGTGAAGAGGCGGTTGCCAGAGCGTCCGGAGCAAGCGATATCCTGGATCGCGCCCAGGTCGTAGCAACCCTCGAAGAAGCGCTGGTTGGTTGTAATCTGGTTTTTGGCACCAGTGCCCGCGAGCGCCGTATTCCCTGGCCGTTGCTTGATCCGCGGGAGTCGGCAAAATCCGCTGTGGAGCAGGTTCAGCAGGCTGGCGAGGTGGCGCTGGTGTTTGGTCGTGAATACGCGGGTCTGACCAACGAAGAGCTGCAGCGTTGTCACTTTCATGTGCACATTCCGGCTGATCCGGACTTTTCCTCGCTCAACCTCGCCACCGCGGTGCAGGTGCTGACTTATGAGGTGCGCATGGCCTGGCTTGCCGTGCAGGGCCTGCCTACCAAGATGGCGAAGCTGGAAGCGACCTCCATGCTCAATACCCAGCCGGTTACCATGGATGAGTTGGAGCATTTTTACGATCAGCTTGAAAGTACGCTGATCCAGATCGGTTTTCTTGATCCGGCCAAGCCCAGACATTTGATGGCGCGTCTTCGGCGGCTCTACGGGCGTAGCGGTATCAGCAAGCTGGAAATGAATATCCTGCGGGGCATTCTTACGCAGACCCAAAAGTCGGCTCGCGGTGAGCTGCACAAGCGGAGTGAACCTTGATGTTCGAGCGCGTGCGTGAAGATATACAGAGTGTTTTTCATCGGGATCCGGCGGCACGAAATGCACTGGAGGTGCTCACCTGCTACCCGGGTCTGCATGCCATCTGGATCCATCGTCTCGCCCATGCGTTGTGGTCGTCCGGCTGGAAATGGCTGGGGCGTCTGTTATCCAATTTTGGCCGCTGGATGACCGGGATCGAGATTCATCCGGGAGCGGTGATCGGTCGGCGTTTCTTTATCGATCACGGTATGGGCATTGTGATTGGCGAGACCGCCGAGATCGGCAATGACGTGACCCTCTACCAGGGTGTAACTCTGGGCGGCACCAGTTGGAACAAGGGTAAGCGCCATCCGACGCTTGAAGATGGGGTGGTGGTTGGTGCGGGCGCCAAAGTGCTGGGGCCGTTTACGGTGGGGGCGGGTGCCAAGATTGGTTCCAATGCCGTGGTGACCAAGGCAGTGCCGGCAGGTGCGACGGCTGTCGGTATTCCAGGGCGAGTGATAGCCCGTCCGGATGATGATCAGGAAGCTATTCGGCAGGCTATCGCCGAGAAGTACGGCTTTGATTCTTATGGCCTCGGGCAGGATATGCCTGATCCGGTGGCGCGTGCCATTGGTCAGTTGCTTGACCATCTGCAAGCGGTGGATGTTCGTCTGGAAGGTATGTGCAAGGCACTGACGGCACTTGGCAGTGACTATTGCGCCAAGGCTTTGCCTGAATTGCGCAAGGAGGATTTCGATGAGATCAAGTGCGGCGAGGAAAAGACTTCCTCCTGATGCCTGGAGCGTTGGTCTGTTATCATCACCGCCCGGTAAGCAGTGCATATCCTACTAAGGTGGTAGGCTTTATAGTTGACTGCCAAGCTCGGGAATTGCATACTGCACGCACCTAGACGAATTTCTGGTACTGCACATGCGACTCACAACCAAAGGCCGTTATGCCGTTACTGCGATGCTTGATCTGGCGTTGCATGGCCAGCGTGGGCCGGTATCTCTGGCGGATATTTCCGAGCGTCAGGCTATATCCCTGTCCTATCTCGAACAATTGTTTGCCAAGTTGCGCCGCAATGGACTGGTCACCAGTGTGCGAGGGCCGGGTGGAGGCTACAGGCTCGCTCGCGAGCTGAATACCATCCATGTGGCGCAGGTGATTGATGCGGTCAATGAATCGGTGGATGCGACCCGTTGCGGCGGTCAGGGTGATTGCCATTCTGGCGATATCTGCCTGACCCATCACTTGTGGTGCGATCTCAGCCAGCAGATTCACGAGTTCCTCAGTGGTATCAGCCTGCACGATCTGGTGATCCGCAATGATGTCCAGGAAGTCGCCTTGCGTCAGGATCAGCGGCGTTGCGGCGCGCCAGTCACGGGCTTTGGCTCGATCATTCATGCGTCTGCTGTTGAGTAAGCGGACAGCCAGCCAGATAGACAGGAGTTTTTTCATGAAGTTGCCGATTTACCTCGATTATTCAGCAACCACCCCGGTTGATCCGCGGGTTGCTCAGAAAATGTCGGAATGCCTGCTCGCCGATGGAAATTTTGGCAACCCGGCGTCGCGCTCCCATGTTTTCGGCTGGAAGGCGGAAGAGGCCGTGGAAAATGCCCGTCGCCAGGTGGCTGATCTGGTAAACGCTGATCCACGTGAAATCGTCTGGACATCCGGTGCGACTGAATCCAACAACCTGGCAATCAAGGGTGCGGCCAAGTTCTATCAGTCCAAAGGCAAGCATCTGGTTACCAGCAAGATTGAGCACAAAGCCGTGCTGGATACCTGCCGTCAGCTGGAGCGTGAGGGTTTTGAAGTGACCTATATCGAGCCGGGCGAGGATGGCATCATCACGCCGGCGCTGGTCGCAGCGGCGTTGCGCGAAGACACCATTCTGGTTTCGGTAATGCACGTAAACAACGAGATCGGCACGATCAACGACCTGGCTGCGATCGGTGAATTGACGCGCGCCAGAGGAATTCTGCTGCACTCGGACGCGGCCCAGTCCACCGGCAAGGTCGAAATCGATCTTGAGGCCATGAAGGTTGATCTGATGTCGTTTTCTGCGCACAAGACCTACGGGCCGAAGGGCATTGGTGCGCTGTATGTGCGCCGCAAGCCGCGTGTCCGTCTCGAGGCGCAGATGCACGGTGGCGGTCATGAACGTGGTATGCGCTCGGGCACCCTGGCGACCCATCAGATTGTCGGAATGGGTGAGGCGTTCCGTGTTGCACGTGAAGAAATGGCCAGTGAGCGCATCCGAATCAAAGCCCTGAATGAGCGCTTCTGGGATCGCCTGAAGGACATGGAAGAGCTCTACCTCAATGGCAGTGCCGCTGCGCGCGTACCGCACAATCTGAACGTCAGCTTCAACTATGTGGAAGGTGAGTCGCTGATCATGGCGCTCAAGGATCTGGCGGTTTCTTCCGGTTCGGCCTGCACCTCCGCTTCGCTTGAGCCTTCCTATGTGCTGCGGGCGCTCGGGCGCAATGACGAGTTGGCGCACAGCTCGATCCGCTTTACCTTCGGCCGCTTCACGACCGAGGAAGAGGTCGACTATGCCGCCGCGAAAAGCCGCGAGGCCGTGGAAAAACTGCGTGAACTTTCGCCGCTATGGGACATGTTCAAAGAAGGGGTCGATCTGTCCAAGGTCGAATGGCATGCGCACTGAGTGTGCGCTGTCCGCTGCCGTCGGTAACTGATTAAGAGGAATTGCATCATGGCATACAGCGAAAAGGTAATTGATCACTACGAGAATCCGCGCAACGTCGGCAAAATGGATGCGGAAGATCCGGATGTTGGTACTGGTATGGTCGGCGCTCCAGCCTGTGGCGATGTGATGCGTCTGCAGATCAAGGTCAACGACCAGGGCGTCATCGAGGATGCCAAGTTCAAGACGTATGGCTGCGGTTCGGCAATTGCTTCGAGCTCGCTGGCGACTGAGTGGATGAAGGGCAAGACGCTGGATGAGGCCGAAACCATCAAGAATACCCAGCTGGCCGAGGAGCTTGCGCTGCCGCCGGTAAAGATTCACTGCTCGGTACTGGCTGAAGATGCGATCAAGGCCGCCGTGCGTGATTACCGGCAAAAGAAAGGGCTACTTTAAGCCTTTAAGGAGCGATTATGGCTATCACCATGACGGAGTCAGCTGCTCGGCATGTGCAGCGCTCGATTGACGGGCGTGGCAAGGGCGCAGGTATTCGCCTGGGTGTGCGCACCACCGGTTGTTCCGGGCTGGCTTATGTTCTTGAATTTGTTGATGAGCTGGCCACCGAGGATCAGGTGTTCGAGAGCTTTGGTGTGAAGTTGATCATTGACCCCAAGAGCCTGGTGTATCTGGATGGAACCGAGCTGGATTTCACCAGGGAGGGGCTTAATGAAGGCTTCAAGTTCAATAACCCCAATGTGCGCGGTGAGTGCGGTTGTGGTGAGAGCTTCAATGTTTGAGGCGAGCCGTGGGTAGTCCCTGTCACTTCGCCTTGTTTGATTTGCAGCCGGACTTTCGGCTTGATCAGCAGCTGCTGTCGGCGCGCTACAGAGAACTCGCCAAGGCTATGCATCCTGATCGCTTTGCAGATGGTTCCGCGCAGGATCAGCGACTGGCTTTGGAGCATTCGGCCAGCCTCAATGAGGCCTATCAGGTTTTGCGTAGCCCGGCGTTGCGCGCTCGCTATCTGATGGCGTTGCGCGGGCATGAACTGGCGCTGGATGTGACCGTGCAGGACCCGGAATTTTTGCTGCAGCAAATGAGCTTGCGCGAAGAGCTGGAAGATTTGCAGTGCAGTGCCGACTCGGCGGGCGTGGGTGCATTCAAGGCGCGCTTGAAAGCGGCGCAGCAGCAACTGGAGGAGGCGTTTGCCGAAATCTGGGATGAGCCGGCAAAAAGCGGCGAAGCGGAGCGGCTGGTCCGGCGCATGCAGTTTCTCGACAAGCTGTCTCAGGAAGTACGCAGACTCGAAGAGCGTCTGGACGATTAATTTCTGTACAGCTTTGGCTGTGCAACTGACCATCAGATCATCATGGCCTTATTACAGATTGCCGAGCCCGGACACAGCCCTCAGCCACATCAGCGTCGGCTGGCAGTGGGTATAGATCTTGGTACCACCAATTCATTGGTAGCCACCGTGCGCAGTGGTTTGGCAGCCTCGCTGCCTGATGCGGTCGGGCAGGTCATTTTGCCCTCGGCGGTGCGCTATCACGCAGTCGGCACAGAAGTGGGTGCATCCGCCAAAGCAGCCGCCGCAGCTGATCCGTTCAATACCGTACTTTCGGTCAAGCGCCTGATGGGCCGGGGTCTTGAGGACGTCAAGCAATTGGGCGAACAGCTGCCCTACCATTTTGCGGTCGGTGAATCGCATATGCCGTTTATCGAGACGGTACAGGGGCCTAAGAGCCCGGTTGAGGTTTCGTCCGAAATCCTCAAAACCCTGCGCCAGCGCGCCGAAGAAGCGCTGGGTGGCGAGTTGGTAGGGGCGGTTATTACCGTGCCGGCCTATTTTGATGATGCGCAACGCCAGGCAACCAAAGATGCTGCTCGCCTGGCCGGCCTGAATGTGTTGCGCCTGCTTAATGAGCCGACGGCGGCGGCAGTGGCCTACGGGCTTGATCAGCAGGCGGAGGGCGTGGTCGCTATTTATGATCTGGGCGGTGGCACCTTCGATGTGTCGATCCTGCGCCTGAGTCGCGGCGTCTTTGAAGTCATGGCCACTGGCGGTGACAGCGCGCTGGGAGGCGATGACTTTGATCACGCGATTGCCGGCTGGATAATCGAGCAGGCCGGTTTGTCGTCGAACCTTGATCCGGCTACCCAGCGCAGCCTGTTGCAGAAGGCCTGTGCGGCGAAAGAGCAATTGAGTCAGGTGCAGGAAACGCTTTTGTCGCATGGCGACTGGAGTGGTGTGCTGAGTCGCGAAGCATTCGATGGCTTGATAGAGCCCATGCTGCTGCGCAGCCTGAAGGCCTGCCGCCGTGCGGTGCGCGATGCGGGAATCGAGCTGGTTGATGTCGAAGCGGTAGTGATGGTCGGTGGCTCCACCCGTGTTCCACGCGTGCGTGCTGCAGTGGCGGAACTGTTTGGGCGGCTGCCGTTGACCGATATCGATCCCGATCAGGTGGTGGCCATCGGTGCGGCGATTCAGGCTGACACCCTTGCCGGCAACAAACGCGGTGGCGAGGAGTTACTGCTTCTGGATGTCATTCCACTGTCCCTGGGGTTGGAAACCATGGGCGGGTTGATGGAGAAGATCATTCCCCGAAATACCACTATTCCGGTTGCCCGCGCACAGGATTTCACCACCTACAAAGATGGCCAGACAGCCATGAAGATTCATGTGCTGCAGGGCGAGCGTGAATTGGTCAGTGGTTGTCGCTCCCTGGCACATTTCGAGTTGCGCGGGATCCCCGCGCTGGTGGCGGGTTCGGCAAAAATCCGTGTGACCTTTCAGGTGGATGCCGATGGTCTGTTGAATGTTTCCGCGCGGGAGCTGGCTTCGGGGGTCGAGGCCAACATCCAGGTCAAGCCTTCATACGGCCTGACCGATGGCGAGATAGCCCATATGCTGCGCGACTCCTTCCAGAATGCCGGCGGTGATATGGCGGCGCGTGCGCTGCGCGAACAGCAGGTCGATGCGCAGCGGTTGCTTGAAGCAGTACAGGCTGCGCTGGATGCTGATGGTGAGCACCTGCTCAGTGCTGATGAGCGGTTGGTGATAGCTGGCGCCATGCAGGAATTGCGTGAGCTGGCGGTAACCTCGCAGACGGCCGATATCGAGGCGCAGATCAAGCGTGTGTCGCAGATTACCGATGCCTTTGCGGCCCGCCGCATGGATGCCACGGTCAGGGCTGCTTTGTCCGGCCGTCGATTGAACGAAATAGAGGGGTAACCGAGAAATGCCGCAGATCATCTTTCTGCCTCACCCGGAACATTGTCCGGATGGCGCAGTATTCGAGGCTGAAGTCGGTGAGACGGTGCTGGATGCCGCTTTGCGTAACGGCATCGATATTGAGCATGCCTGCGAGAAGTCCTGTGCGTGCACCACCTGTCATGTAGTGGTTCGTGAGGGGTTTGCTTCGCTGGAGCCCTCCGATGAGCTGGAGGACGACATGCTGGACAAGGCCTGGGGGCTGGAGCCTTGCTCTCGCCTGTCGTGTCAGGCTTATGTCGCGTCGCAGGATCTGGTCGTGGAAATACCCAAATACACCATCAATCAGGTCTCCGAAGGTCACTGAGTCAATCGTCTGGAGTGTTTCTATGGGGCTTAAGTGGACGGATGTCCTGGATATAGCCATCGAACTTGCCGAAACCCATCCGCAAGTTGACCCGCGCTTCGTCAATTTCGTCGACTTGCACCGCTGGGTGCTGGAGTTGCCGGACTTTTCAGATGACCCGCAGCGGGCAGGCGAGAAGGTGCTTGAAGCGATTCAGGCGGCCTGGATGGAAGAGCTGGATTGAGCTGAGTGGCTGCGCTCTACGCATCTTGCGGGAATTCGCGTACAATCAGCGGGTTAAATTTTCCGCTTTAATCCTTGCTCCTGGAGTTTCAAATGGCTGTTCAACGTACTTTTTCTATCATCAAACCCGATGCTGTTGCCAAGAATGTAGTTGGCGAAATCCTGACTCGTTTTGAAAAGGCCGGCCTGCGCGTCGTTGCCTCGAAGATGGTGCAGCTGTCCGAGCGTGAAGCCGGTGGTTTTTACGCCGAGCACAGTGCCCGTGGTTTCTTCAAGGATCTGGTGGCTTTCATGGTTTCCGGTCCGGTGATCGTTCAGGTTCTCGAGGGCGAAGACGCTATTGCCAAGAATCGTGAACTGATGGGCGCAACCAATCCTAAAGAAGCAGCTGCCGGCACTATTCGCGCCGATTTCGCTGTTTCCATCGACGAAAATGCTGTGCATGGTTCGGACTCCGAAGCATCGGCTGCTCGCGAGATCGCTTACTTCTTCGCTGAAACAGAGGTCTGTGCCCGCATCCGCTGAGGCGGACAGGCAAGGGTGAGTCCATGAGTGAGCTTGCTGGCAAGATCAATCTGCTGGGTTTGACCCAGCCAGAAATGGAAGTTTTTTTCGACTCGCTGGGCGAAAAGAGCTTCCGTGCCGGTCAGGTCATGAAGTGGATTCACCATTTTGGTGTTGATGACTTCGATGCCATGACCAATCTCGGCAAGGCCTTGCGAGAAAAGCTCAAGGTCGCCGCCGAGATCCGCGGACCGGAAATCGTCAGTCAGGATATTTCCACGGACGGCACCCGCAAGTGGGTGGTTCGCGTCAATTCCGGCAGTTGCGTTGAAACCGTTTACATACCGCAGGGTGGACGCGGCACGCTGTGCGTATCTTCGCAGGCGGGCTGTGCGCTGGACTGCAGTTTCTGCTCCACCGGCAAACAGGGTTTCAATAGCGACCTGACCTCGGCTGAAATCATTGGTCAGGTCTGGATTGCCAACAAATCTTTCGGTTCAGTACCGGCCAAAATCGACCGTGCGATTACCAATGTGGTGATGATGGGCATGGGTGAGCCGTTACTGAATTTCGACAATGTCGTCTCGGCCATGCGCATCATGATGGACGATCTTGGCTACGGCATTTCCAAGCGCAAGGTGACGCTTTCAACTTCTGGCGTGGCGCCGATGATTGACAAGCTGGGCGAGGTGATCGATGTATCGCTGGCGCTCTCCCTGCATGCACCCAACAATGAACTGCGCAATCAACTGGTTCCGCTGAACAAAAAGTATCCGCTGGAGATGTTGCTGGAGACCTGCCGGCGCTATGTGTCCAGACTCGGGGAAAAGCGTGTCCTGACCGTTGAATACACCTTGCTCAAGGACGTCAATGACCAGCCTGAGCATGCGGCGCAAATGATTGCCTTGCTCAAGGATTTCCCCTGCAAAATCAATCTGATTCCCTTTAATCCATTTCCTCATTCCGGGTATGAGCGGCCGAGCAACAATGCCATCCGCCGCTTTCAGGATTTGCTCCATCAGGCAGGCCACAATGTTACCGTGCGCACCACGCGCGGTGAGGATATTGATGCTGCCTGCGGCCAGTTGGTTGGCCAGGTCGCTGATCGCACTCGTCGCAGCGAGCGCTATATTGCTGTCAGGCAGTTGTCTGCTGATGCAGCAGGCGCGCCGCCCGCCAATGGAAGCTGAGGGAGTGCACACATGAAATGGCGTATCGTGCTGTTGGGGATGCTTTTGAGCTGGTTGTCAGGCTGTGTGACAACCGGTGATGTCAATCCGCTTGATAGCAAAGACGGTCGCGCAAAAGCCGTGCAGGCTTATGTGCAGTTGGGTGTCGGCTATCTCCAGCAGGGCGCCACCGAGCGCGCCAAGAACCCGTTGCAGAAAGCCTTGGATCTCGATCCTTCAAATGCGGATGCCAACGCGGCATTGGCCATGGTGTTTCAGATCGAAATGGAGCCTGAGCTGGCGGACAAGCACTACCGCACGGCGCTTTCAGAAAGCGATAACCAGACCCGCATCCTGAATAACTACGGCAGCTTTCTGTTTGACCAGAAAGAATTTGAAAAAGCCCATGAGTATTTTCTCAAAGCCAGCGCTGACACCATGTATGAGGGGCGCTCCCGGGTTTTCGAAAATCTTGGTATGACAGCGCTGAAAATGAATCAGCGCGACAAGGCCAAGCACTATTTCCAGAAAGCCTTGCGCCTTGACCCGACACTGCCCAACTCGCTGCTGGAGGCCGGGATGCTGGCCTATGAAGACAAGGACTATGTGCCATCGCGCGATTTCTACAACCGCTATGAAAAAGTGGGCGATCAGACAGCGCGCAGCCTGTTGCTCGGCATACGTCTGGCGGTGGTGTACGACGAGCGCGATGTCGCAGCCAGCGATGCATTGCAGTTAAAACGACTGTACCCGGCCTCTCCGGAGTATCAGCAATATCTGTTGGAGCAGAAATGACATCCGAGCAGCCGGAAGTATTGGCGAGTAACCATGGCCAGCCAGGCGAAACCCTGCGAAAAGCCCGTGAAACGCGAGGTCTGGCGTTAAACGACGTGGCCGTCTCGCTGAATCTGGCGCCTGTTGCCTTGAAGAATCTCGAGTCCGGCGCGTTTGACCGTCTGCCGGGGCACACCTTTGCCCGCGGCTACATCCGGGCCTATGCCAAATTGATGGGCATGGATCAGGATCTGCTGGTGCGTGAGTTTGATCAGGTGACCGGCACCGATGCCTCCGGCAGCAGCGTGAATAGCCTGGGCCGCCTTGAAGAGCCTGCAAGGCTTTCCCAGGGTTTGTTGCGCATGGTGACGCTGACGCTTCTGATTGTGTTGGTGCTGGCGGGTTTTTTATGGTGGCAGGGCGATTCAGCTTCTGCCGTTGTTGAAGACGTGGTGCTAACCGGCGGAATCGAACAGGTAGAAGTAGAAAGCGCAGATGGAACAACGCAAATACATCCGCTTGAGCCTGAGGATCAGGCTGCGGAGCTGATTGAGCAGCAAGCCACCGAGTTGGATCTTGATGCCGGCACTGCGTCTGCTGCCCCTGCCGAGCCCTCTGCATCACCAACTCCGGCAGTAGTGCCGAGCGAGCAAGCGGCTGCGCCTGAAGCTTCCGCGCCGACGAGCACGCCGGCGGATGCTGTTCCTGCCGTCATTGCGGTTGAGCCGCAGGCGGTAGCATCGGTTGCAGTCACAGACGCTGTCGCAAACGTCACACCGGTCGCGGGACCGGGCGAGGGGCTGCTGGATATTCGCTTTTCCGCCAATTGCTGGGCTCAGGTGACGGATGCGCAAGGCAAGGTCTTGTTCAGCGCACTCAAGCGCGCGGGTGAAAGCATCAGTTTGGCTGTCAAGCTACCGCTTGAGCTGCGTTTGGGCTATGCCTCGGGTGCACAGGTCGCCTTTAACGGCAAGGCCGTGGATATCACGCCCTATACCACCGGTGAAACTGCCCGCCTGAAATTGGGTCTCTAGCGCTGTCACCATTGCGCAGGGGCCTGCGCACGCTGTTTCGCATCAACTTGAATACCCTTTCTGCCGAGCTCGATTAACCATGCATTGCGAATCTCCTATCAAGCGTCGTGTTTCTCGCCAGATCATGGTCGGTTCGGTTCCTGTGGGCGGCGATGCGCCGATTGCCGTGCAGAGCATGACCAATACCGATACCTGCGATGTCGATGCAACGGTTGCGCAGGTTCGCCGACTTGAAGATGCCGGCGCGGATATTGTCAGGATTTCGGTGCCTGATATGGATGCCGCAGAAGCCTTCGGCAAGATCAAGCAGCAGGTTCGGGTTCCGCTGGTGGCAGATATTCACTTTGATTACCAGATTGCCCTGCGGGTAGCTGAGTTGGGCGTGGATTGCCTGCGCATCAATCCGGGCAATATCGGTCGCGAGGATCGTGTCCGTGCGGTCGTTGAAGCTGCACGCGACCGCGGCATTCCGATCCGCATCGGCGTCAATGCCGGCTCACTGGAAAAAGACCTGCAGAAGAAGTACGGCGAACCGACGCCGGAAGCGCTGGTGGAGTCGGCCCTGCGCCATGTCGAACATCTGCAGCGCCTGAACTTTCAGGACTTCAAGGTCAGCGTCAAGGCATCGGATGTGTTCATGGCCGTTGCCGCCTACCGGTTACTCGCGACGCAGATTGATCAGCCTTTGCATCTTGGGATCACCGAAGCTGGCGGCTTGCGTTCGGGCACGGTGAAGTCTGCCGTTGGTCTGGGCATGTTGTTGGCCGAAGGCATTGGCGACACCATCCGCATCTCGCTGGCCGCCGATCCGGTGGAAGAGATAAAAGTCGGCTATGACATTCTGAAGTCGCTCCGACTGCGTTCGCGGGGTATCAACTTCATCGCCTGTCCGAGTTGTTCGCGGCAGAATTTCGACGTGGTCAAAACCATGAACGAGCTGGAAGGGCGCCTTGAGGATTTGCTGGTTCCGCTGGATGTGGCGGTGATTGGCTGTGTGGTCAACGGCCCGGGTGAAGCCAAGGAAGCTCATATCGGGCTGACCGGTGGTTCGCCGAGCAATCTGGTCTATCTGGATGGCAAGCCTGCGCAGAAGCTGGGTAATGAAAATCTGGTGAATGAGCTGGAGCGGCTGATTCGGCAAAAAGCGGCTGAAAAAGTGGCGGCTGATGCTGCGCTGATTCTGCGCAGTTAATTTTTTAAGGACGATTTGTGAGCAAGTCTCTGCAAGCCATTCGTGGCATGAACGATATCCTGCCCGAGCAGACCCCGTTGTGGCGCTATTTTGAGGGGACGGTGGCCCGTTTGCTGGATAGCTATGGCTATCGCCAGATTCGCATGCCGATTGTTGAATTCACTGAGTTGTTCAAACGCTCGATTGGTGAAGTTACCGATATCGTCGAGAAGGAAATGTATACCTTCGATGATCGCAACGGCGATTCGCTGACGCTGCGGCCTGAAGGCACGGCTAGTTGTGTTCGTGCGGTGCTCGAACATGGCCTGAGTGGCGGCGGTCAGGTGCAGAAGCTGTGGTACAGCGGCCCGATGTTCCGCCATGAGCGCCCGCAGAAGGGGCGTTACCGGCAATTTCACCAGATCGGTGTAGAAGTCTTCAATTTGGCCGGCCCGGATATCGATGCGGAGTTGATCGTGCTGACCTGGAGGCTGTGGGGGCTGCTGGGGCTGCGCGATGCGGTAACGCTGGAACTGAACAGTCTGGGCAGTTCAGCGGCGCGCGCGGTCTATCGTGATGCTCTGGTGGCCTATCTGGAAGCGCGTCGTGAGCTTCTGGATGAAGACAGCAAACGCCGACTGCAGAGCAATCCGCTGCGTGTGCTGGATAGCAAGGTGCCGGAAACGCAGGCCTTGCTGGTCGATGCGCCGCGCCTGGAAGATTATCTGGATGAGGAATCCCGCGAGCATTTTGCCGGCCTGCGGGCCCGGCTGGATGCGGCCGGCATTCCTTATGTGATCAATCCCAAGCTGGTACGTGGCCTGGACTACTACGGCAAGACAGTGTTCGAGTGGGTCACTGACCAGCTCGGTTCGCAAGGGACAGTCTGTGCCGGTGGTCGCTATGATGGTCTGGTTGAGCAGATGGGCGGCAAGCCAACCTGTGGTGTCGGTTTTGCCATGGGTATCGAGCGCCTGGTACTACTGCTGGAAACCCTGGAAAAAGTCCCGGCTGAATTATCCCGGCAGGTGGATGTCTATCTGGCGGCCCTCGGCGAGGGAGTGGAGCTGGCGGCTTTGACCCTGGCTGAGCGATTGCGCGATGAGATTCCAGACCTGCGTCTGGCGGTCAATGCCGGCGCTGGCAGCTTCAAGAGTCAATTGAAAAAAGCCGACAAAAGCGGGGCGCTGATCGCCTTGATTCTGGGGGAAGATGAGCTTGCAGGTCAGGTGGTCGGCGTTAAACCATTGCGTGGTGACGGCCCTCAGCAAACCCTGGCCTGGTCCGACCTGCCGGACTATCTGGCCGGTTGCCTCAAGTCGTTGTAAGTTTTCAGGTCAGCCGATGGCTCGGCTGACGGGTTATGCTCCGTTCCGGAATAAACCGGCCGGCAGAGATTAGATAGGAGTATTGGGGTGAGTTCGCGTACCGAAGAAGAAGAACTGGCGATGATCCGTGACTGGTGGCAGCGCAACGGCAAGCCGCTGATCACCGGCAGCGTCCTGGCTCTGGTGCTGGTGTTCGGCTGGAAGGGCTGGCAGAACTATCAGGTCGAGCAGGCACAAGGCGCATCGATGCTGTATCAGCAATTGCTCGAAAGCGTGATGCCGGCCAATGGTCAGCCTGATCCGGCGCAAATAGCTGCGCTTGCCAGCAATCTGAAGAAGGATTATGCCGGCACCACCTACGCCCAGTACGGCAGCCTTTTTGTCGCGAAGGTTGCGGTTGAGGCCGGTAAACCCGACGATGCCGTGAACGAATTGCAGGCGGTTCTGGAGAAGCCGGCGGATGCCACTCTGGAAGAACTTGCGCGTCAGCGGCTGGCCCGCGTGCAGGCAGCTCAGGGCAAGGCTGAAGAGGCTTTGAAACTGCTGCAGGCCAAGGTGGAACCTGCCTTCGCGGCATCTCGGGATGAGTTGAAAGGCGATCTGCTCCTGCAGCTGGGTCGCATTGAGGAGGCCCGGGCCGCCTATGAAAGCGCCAAGAAGGCCCTTTCCGATGAGTCCACGCAAAGCAGTTTGCAAATGAAACTCGATGATCTGGCCACAAAGGATGAGTAACGCCATGCGCTGGAAGATTTTAGCCGTGCTGACCCTGGCCACACTGGCAGTGGGTTGCAGCAGCACCGATGACAAGGAAATCGAACCTGCTCCTTTGCCGGACTTTACTGAAAAGGCCAGCCTGCAGAAGGAATGGAGCCGTTCCGTTGGCGATGGTCAGGGCAAGCTCTATAACAAGCTGGTGCCGGCAATCGAGGGCAATCGTATTTTTGCGGCGGATCTCAATGGCGTGATCATGGCCATGGATCGCCTGTCCGGTGACAAGCTCTGGGAGAAGGAGCTGGAGTTGCCGGTATCCGGCGCCCTCAGTGTCAACGGCAGCCTGGTTTTTGTCGGAACGCTCAAGGGGCAGGTCATTGCTCTGGACAGCAATACCGGTGAAGAAGTCTGGCGTGCCAGTGTTCCCAGTGAAGTGCTGGCAGCCCCGGTCAGCAATGGCTACGTGGTCGTGGTGCAGACCCAGGATGACCGGGTAATCGGTCTTGAGGCGGACACTGGCAAGCAGTTGTGGATATCGGAAAACTCGCCGGCAGTCCTGACCCTGAGGGGAACCAGTGAGCCGCTGGTGACCGGTCGTCTGGCGATTGCCGGGTTGTCCACCGGCAAGGTGATTGCACTGGATATCAATAATGGGGCACCGGTCTGGCAGCAGAAGGTGGCGCTACCCAAAGGTCGTTCTGAGTTGGAGCGTATCGTTGATATCGACGGTGGCATGTTGCTTGATGGCAGCACGCTTTACGTAGTGACCTACCAGGGCCGCATGGCGGCGGTTGATATCGACAATGGGCAGATGCTCTGGCAGCGCGACTCCAACAGTTATGTGGGGTTGGGTGAGGGCTTCGGGAGTATCTATGTCAGCCTGTCCAGTGGCGTTGTCGAGGCTGTCGACAAGACGTCTTCCTCAGCCCTGTGGAGCAACGACCAACTGTTGCGTCGTCAGCTGACGGCGCCGGCGGCGATCTCCAATTACGTCGCGGCGGGAGATTTCGAGGGCTACATCCACTTGCTCAGTCAGGTAGATGGCCAATATGTTGGGCGTGAAAAGGTTGATGGCGACGGCTTGCGTGCGCGTCCGCTGGTCGTGGATAACTGGATCTACGTCTACGGCAACAGCGGTGACCTGGTGGCGTATACCATCAAGTAACAGAGGACAGGCGCAGCTTGCGGGCGGCGCTTTGAGTTACCGGCCGCTGCTGTGCAGCGGCCGTTGCGTTTGTGCACCTTAGCCGGGCGCAATTTTCGTTTTTGAATTACTGCTGGAGGAGCCCATGGTTCCGGTGATTGCCCTGGTAGGGCGCCCCAACGTTGGCAAGTCGACCCTGTTCAACCGTCTGACTCGCAGCCGCGATGCGATCGTTGGCGATCTGGCGGGGCTGACCCGTGACCGTCAGTATGGCGAGGCCAAGTGGGAAGGGCGCAGCTACATTCTGGTGGATACCGGTGGTATCACCGGCGACGAGGAAGGCATCGATGAAAAGATGGCCGAGCAGTCCTTGCTGGCCATTGAAGAAGCCGATGTGGTGCTGTTCCTGGTCGATGCCCGTGCCGGGATGACCGCTGGCGATCAGATGATTGGCGAGCATCTGCGCAAGCGCAACAAGCGCAGCTTTCTGGTAGTCAACAAGATCGACAATATTGACCCGGACCTTGCGCGGGCTGAGTTCAGCCCCATGGGCCTGGGTGAGGCCTTGCCGATTGCCGGTGCCCATGGCCGCGGTATCAGCCAGATGCTTGAGGCTGCGCTGGGTGAGTTTCCGCGCGATGAAGAGCCGGAAAGCGATGAGCACGTCGCCGAGGGTGAGGAAGCCAAGCGCATTCCCGGGCCGAGCGAAAAAGACGGGATCAAGATTGCCATCATCGGCCGTCCCAACGTGGGCAAGTCGACGCTGGTCAACCGGATGCTCGGCGAAGAGCGGGTGGTCGTGTATGACCAGCCGGGCACCACCCGCGACAGCATCTACATCCCCTTCGAGCGCAATGACGAGAAGTACACGCTGATCGACACTGCCGGTGTGCGCAAGCGCGGCAAGATTCACGAGGAAGTGGAAAAGTTTTCGGTGGTGAAGACCCTGCAGGCGATCAAGGACGCCAACGTGGTGATCTTTGTCATGGATGCCCGCGAAGGCGTGGTGGATCACGACCTCAACCTGCTTGGGTTCGCCATCGAGTCAGGCCGTGCGCTGGTGATCGCTCTGAACAAATGGGACGGCATGGAGTCCGGTGAGCGCGACTACGTGAAAACCGAGCTGGAGCGCCGGTTGTTCTTTGTCGACTACGCCGATATCCACTTTATTTCGGCCCTGCATGGCACCGGTGTGGGCAACCTGTACAAGTCGGTACAAGCCTCCTTCAAATCGGCGATTACCCGTTGGCCGACCAATCGTCTGACGCAAATCCTTGAGGATGCGGTGCGCGAACACCAGCCGCCGATGGTCGCCAGTCGGCGCATCAAGCTGCGCTATGCCCACCTGGGTGGTGCCAACCCGCCACTGATCGTGATTCACGGCAATCAGGTTGAGGCGGTTCCCAAGTCCTATACCCGATATCTGGAAAACACCTTCCGCCGGGTGCTGCAGCTGGTCGGTACGCCGATCCGTATTGAGTACAAGGGCGGCGAAAACCCTTACGAGGGCAAGAAAAACACCCTGACTGACCGTCAGGTGAACAAGAAGCGCCGGTTGATGAGCCACCATAAAAAGGCCGAGAAAAAGCGCCGCGACAAGAAGTAGGGTGGGTTGGCCGCATAGCGGCGTAACCCACCGGGCGGTTTTTCAGTCAGCAGAGAGTGCAGCTTATGCTGCCTCGGTGGGTTTCGGCCTGCGGCCTAACTCACCCCAGCTGGAGATCTAAATTCATGCTGCACAGCAAACTGCCGAGTGTCGGTACGACGATCTTCACCCGCATGTCGCAGCTGGCGGCTGAAACCGGTGCACTCAACCTGTCGCAGGGCTTTCCGGATTTCCCCAGTCCGGCTGCACTGATCGACGCCGCCGTCAGGCAGTTGCAGGCAGGCCATAATCAGTACGCACCGATGACCGGTTTGCCGCGCCTGCGCGAGCAGGTCGCGCTCAAGGTCGCGGCATTGTACGGGCGCAGTGTTTGCGCCGAGGCCGAGGTGACCATCACCCCGGGCGCGACTGAAGCGATCTTCTGCGCCGTTCAGGCCCTGATCCGGCCGGGCGATGAAGCCATCGTGCTCGATCCCTGCTATGACAGTTACGAGCCGTCGGTTGAACTGGCTGGTGGCCGCTGTGTGCATGTGCCTATGCAGCTGCCCGATTTCAGGGTCGACTGGCAGCGCCTGGCGGAGGCGATCACCCCCCGCACCCGCCTGATCTTCATCAACTCGCCGCATAACCCCAGTGGCGCACTGCTGTCGCGGACGGATCTGGATCAGCTGGCCGCGCTGATCCGTGACCGCGATATCTACTTGATCAGCGACGAGGTTTACGAACATCTGCTGTTCGATGGCGCCACCCACGCCAGCGTGCTGGCGCACGACGAACTGTATGCGCGGGCTTTTGTGGTCAGCTCCTTCGGCAAGACCTATCACGTCACGGGCTGGAAGACCGGCTATGTGGTGGCACCACCGGCGCTGACGGTTGAGCTGCGCAAGGTGCACCAGTTCGTCACTTTCGTCGCGGTGACGCCGCTGCAGCATGCGCTGGCCGACTTCATGGCCGCGCACCCCGAACATATCGCCGAACTGCCGGCCTTCTACCAGGCCAAGCGTGATCTGTTCTGCGACCAGCTGGCCGGCTCGCGCTTCCGCTTCAGCCGCACCCCGGGAACCTATTTCCAGCTGGCGGATTATTCCGCCATCCGCCCCGATCTGGACGATGTCGCCATGGCCGAGTGGCTGACCCGGGAGAAGGGGGTGGCGGCGATTCCGGTGTCGGTGTTCTATCAGTCACCGCCGCCGGAGATGCGGCTGGTGCGCTTCTGCTTTGCCAAGCGCGAAGAAACATTGCTGCAGGCTGGCGAGAAATTGTCTGCCGTGTAGGGTGGAAAACCGCGAAGCGTTTTCCGCCGCCATAGTCTCTGGTGGGTAAGGCTGCGCCGTTACCCACCCTACAGGAGCCCTCATGAGTGAAAGAGTCGACCTCAAGCTTGCCCTGATCCAGACAAACCTGATCTGGCAAGACCCGGTGGCCAATCGTGCGCAGCTCGAGCCGCTGCTTGAGCAGGCGCGGGGCGCCGATCTGGTGGTGTTGCCGGAAATGTTCAGCACCGGCTTCTCCATGCAGTCGGCTGATCTGGCTGAGCCGGAAAGTGGCCCCACCAGTCGCTGGCTCAGCGAGCAGGCCCGGCGCATCGGTGCAGTCATTACCGGCAGCCTGATCATCCAGGCTGCCGATGGCAGCTATCGCAACCGCCTGCTGTGGGCGCGTCCGGACGGCTCGCAGTCGTTCTATGACAAACGTCACCTGTTCCGCATGGCCGGCGAGCACAAGCACTACAGCGCTGGTGAGCAGCAGGTGCTGCTGGAAGTGAAAGGCTGGCAGGTGCGACCGCTGATTTGCTATGACCTGCGCTTCCCGGTGTGGAGCCGCGATGCTGGCGGCACCGACCTGCTGCTGTATACCGCCAACTGGCCGGCGGCACGCCGTCAGCACTGGAACCGCCTGCTGCCGGCGCGGGCGATCGAGAACCTCTGTTATGTGGCAGCGGTCAACCGGATTGGCGAGGATGGCAAGGGCTTTGCCTACAGCGGCGACTCTCAGGTGCTGGATTTCCAGGGCGACAGTCTGCTCAGCGCCGGCGCCGAGCCCGGCGTGTTTCGTGTCACCCTGAGCAGTGCTGAACTGACGGCTTACCGCGAGCGCTTTCCTGCGCATCTGGATGCTGATCGCTTTGATCTGCAGCCTTGATACCACGCCCGACCTGACTCAAAGGAATCCCGCACATGTCCAGTGACAGCCCCTATCTGATTGACCAACTCGAAGATGCTGCACTGCTGGAAATCGACGGGTTGTATTCCTGGCAGTTCAGCCTGAATGACAGCTTGCTGGATCAGGCCGATGCAGCGGCCGAGGCGAATCTGCCGTTTGCCAGCGAAGACACGCTGTTGCGTATCGAATTGATGGATGGCCGCGAGCGGCGCAAATGGCAGTTCAGCTATAATGAGGTGATGGAAGCGCGGTATCAGGAAGCGAATCACAGCTGGCTGATTGCGGCGGGCGATCGGCAGCATCGACTTCTGTGTCAGGACGACATCGCCGCCAGTGCCGATAACGATGACTGAGGTTTTCAGGGCTGCGTTGGGATGACCAGACCCTGCTCGGCCGCGCTGCGTTCCAGGCGGTTTTTTTCGCTGCGCAGAAAGCGTTTCATGGCTTGCAGGCTGGCGATCTTCGCTTCCACTTCTTTCAGTTTGCGCCTCACCAATAGTGCACCCTGAGCGCAGTCGAGTTGCTGTTCGCGGCGGGCCTGCAGGATCTCGCGGATTTCACTCAGGGAGAAACCCATGCCCTGGGCCTGCTGGATAAAACTCAGATCGCTCAGGCTGCGCGGGCAGTACTCGCGGTAGTTGTTGCTGTGTCGCTGCACCGACAACAACCCGACACTTTCGTAA
>DATMWH010000017.1:0-6660 GCA_035562615.1 Pseudomonas sp.
GTCATGGCGCAGGCCTAGTTCAGTGGAGAAGTGCTCGGCATTGAAACGGTGCTGTGCGTATGCGGCCTTATTCCAGCGCGATGTCTGATTAAACTCGGTACTGCTGTTGAGTCGGTCTTCATACCAGTCGAGGCCGCCGAGCAGTTGATTGGCCTCATTGAGTTCAACGGTATTCAGCCAGTTGGCCGAATCCCGGTAGGTATTGAAGTTGGAGAATGAACCCAGCGGGTCATCATTGCGTGTGTCGCGGCGGTCTTCGCTGTGACCCGCTTCAAGGCGGCTCAGCCAGTTATCGCTGAAGCGGTTGCTGATGTAGCCAGCCACCGTGCTGAGCTGGAAGTCATCATAGGGGCGGGTGCCGGTGTAGATATCGTCGTACTCGGTCTTGCCGCGCTGGTCCAGGGCGCTGAAGCCAGCTTCCAGTTGCTCACTGAACTGATGCGACAGGTTCATGCTCAGCGCCCGATTGCGGAAAGCATCATCGTCGCGGTTTTCGCCGATTGGACTGCCGGTGTTGTCGATGCCGCGACTCTCGTTGAGGGTGCCGCCCAGGTTGTAGCGTGTACCCCCTTCGCCACCGGAAATCCCGGCGGTGCGTTCGTAGGTGCTGTGGCTGCCGGCTGCCAGTCGTACGTAAGGCTGTGCCGGCTTCTCGCTGCCACTGCGGGTGAAGATCTGGATAACCCCGCCGATGGCGTCCGAGCCATAGAGTGAGGAACGCGAGCCACGGACCACTTCGATCCGTTCGATCTGGTCGATGCTGAGGAACTCAAGGCTGGAGGTCCCGGAGGAGGCGGAAGCGATTCTCTGACCGTCCACCAGTACCAGTGACTGGGTGCTGGAGGTGCCGCGCAAAAAGACACCGGTCAGGCTGCCCGGCCCGCCACTGCGGGTGACGCTGACGCCCGGCACCCGGGTGAGCAATTCATCGACGCTGCGCACCTGCAGGCGCTCGATATCGGCGCGGGTAAACACATTGGTAGCCGCGACGGCTTCATTCTTGGGTTGGCTCTGACGGCCGGAGGTGACCACCAGTGGCGGCACGGAAGCCGCCTCGTTGCCACTCTGTGCGGTGTCAGCCAGTGCGGCGAATGGCAGGACGGCGAGGGTTGCCGCCAGTGCCCGTTTCGGGGCCGAGTTTAGGAAAGCATGCTTCATGAAAAATCCTCAAAGTAGAAATGCCTTTGAGGAGGGCCGCAGCAAGTGCGGCGGATAGCCGTGCAGAAAACCACGGGCAGCCGTCAGCACTTGACGGTGATTGCCCTCCGCAACACCTGTCGCATCCACCCTGGCCGGTCTCCGGGCTTTCGACTGGAACGAGTCCTTGACCACTCGCCTTCCCGGGAAACCCAGTGGCCTGTGAGCAGTCTTGCAGCCAGCTGGCTGCGGTCGATTACCGTTGCGGGGGCAGCGCCGGAATGACCCCGAAGGGCGCACCGGCTTCCCGTTTAACGTCGGCCTTGCAGCGGACGCACCGGGGTGGAATCAAAACGACGCGCACCTTAAGGCCGGGGTCGGGCAAAGGCAAGCGAAAATCCTTCACTCACGCATGCGCTGGTTTTGTCTGCAGGGTTTTGGGCTGCCGGATCGGGCCTTCAGCTCGCCAGACTGGCCAGCCGGGCGCGCACAGCCGCTTCAATGCCACTGGCGTCCAGACCGCATTCACTGAGCATCTGCGCCGGCTTGGCGTGCTCCACATAGCGATCGGGCAGGCCCAGGTGCAGCATCGGCACTACCCGGTTCTCTGCCGCGAGGAATTCGCTCACGGCGCTGCCGGCGCCGCCCATGATGCTGTTTTCCTCAATGGTGACCAGCAGCTCATGTTGCCCGGCCAGCTCGCGCAGCAGTGCCTCGTCCAGCGGTTTGACGAAGCGCATGTCGACCACGGTGGCATCGAGGGTTTCCGCTGCTGTCAGGGCTTCCGGCAGCTGCACGCCAAACACCAACAGCGCCACTTTCCGGCCCTGCCGGCGGAGGTTGCCGACGCCGATTTCCAGCGGCTCGAGGGCCGGTTCGATCGGCGTGTTGGGACCACCGCCGCGCGGGTAACGCACGGCCGCCGGACCCTTGAACAGATAGCCGGTGGTCAGCATGCGGCGCATTTCGTTTTCGTCGCTGGGGGCCATGATCAGCATGCCGGGGATGCAGCGCAGGTAGGTCAGGTCGAAACTGCCGGCGTGGGTCGGGCCGTCTTCGCCGACCAGACCGGCACGGTCGATGGCGAACAGCACGTCGAGATTCTGCACGGCGACGTCGTGGATCAGCTGGTCATAGGCGCGCTGCAGAAAGGTCGAGTAGATCGCCACCACCGGTTTGGCACCGTCGCAGGCCAGCCCGGCGGCCAGCGTCACGGCGTGCTGCTCGGCGATGGCCACATCGAAGTAGCGCTCCGGAAAGCGTTCGCTGAAGGCGACCAGGTCGGAACCTTCCTTCATCGCCGGGGTGATGCCGACCAGCCGCGGGTCTTCGCTGGCCATGTCGCACAGCCACTGGCCGAACACCGCGGAGTACTTGGGGCCGCTCAGCGGTTTGGGTTTCAGCGGCGCGTTGATCGGTTCGAGCTTGGTGATCGCGTGGTAGCCGATCGGGTCGGCTTCGGCCGGGGCAAAGCCCTTGCCCTTGGTGGTGATCACATGGAGGAATTGCGGGCCCTCCAGCTCACGCATGTTGCGCAACGTGGTCAGCAGGGTCGGCAGGTCATGGCCGTCAATCGGGCCGATGTAATTCCAGCCCAGTTCCTCGAACAGCGTGCCGGGAACCAGCATGCCCTTGGCGTGTTCTTCGGTCTTGCGTGC
The DNA here is from genome assembly GCA_035562615.1 of Pseudomonas sp. Lineage (GTDB taxonomy): Bacteria > Pseudomonadota > Gammaproteobacteria > Pseudomonadales > Pseudomonadaceae > Aquipseudomonas. Next base: position 2,796 of record DATMWH010000017.1, read on the forward strand.
CAGCTCCCAGGCGCCGGGCAGCCGCGAGAGCACCTTCTTGCTGCCTTCGCGCATGTTGGCGTAGGTGTGGCTGGAAAAGATCTTGGCCAGGTGATTGGACAGCCCGCCGACATTCTTCGAGATCGACATATCGTTGTCGTTGAGGATCACCAGCATGTTGGCCTTGAGGTGCGAGGCGTGATTGAGCGCTTCGAACGCCATGCCGGCGGTCAGTGCGCCATCGCCGATCACCGCCACACTCTTGCGTTTGCTGCCCTGCATGCGCGCGGCGATAGCCATGCCCAGGGCGGCACTGATCGAGGTGCTCGAGTGGCCCACGCCAAAGGTGTCGTACTCGCTTTCACTGCGCCGCGGGAACGCGGCCAGGCCATCCTTCTGGCGCAGGGTCGACATGCGCTGACGGCGGCCGGTGAGAATCTTGTGCGGATAAGCCTGATGGCCGACGTCCCACACCAGACGGTCGTCCGGGGTGTCGAACACGTAGTGCAGGGCGATGGTCAGTTCAATCACACCCAGCCCGGCGCCGAAATGGCCGCCGGTCTGTCCCACCCGATAGAGCAGTTCCTGGCGCAGTTCGTCGGCCAGGGTTTCCAGCTCGCTTTCGGCCAGCCGGCGCAAGCCGGTCGGCGTTTCGGCACGGTCGAGCAAGGGCGTAACGGGTTGCTCGCGCGGGATTTGGTGGAAAGTCGTCGACATCGGGCGGGTCGTTCAGGCAAAAAAGAAGCGGCAGTTTACCCGAAACTGCTGCCGATCTGCCAAAGCTCGCGCGGCCGATTACCAGCTATCGACAAATGGCCGCTTCCTGCCGTTGCGCGTGGGTGTCGGTGGGGTCGCCGCCAGTCCGCGCAACAGCCACTGGCGGGTTTCCTGCGGGTCAATCACCGCGTCGATTTCCACAAAGCTGGCCATGTTCAATGCCTTGCCCTGCTGATAGGCCCTGGCCACCAACTTGTCGAACAGCGCCTGACGCGCCGGCTCATCCGGTTGTGCCGCCAGCTCCTTGGCAAAGCCCAGCCGCACGGCGCCTTCCAGTCCCATGGCGCCGAACTCGGCGCTCGGCCAGGCGATGGTAAACAGCGGTGAATGAAAACTGCCGGCGGCCATCGCCTGAGCACCGAGGCCGTAGCCCTTGCGCAGTACCACGGTAAAAAACGGCACGCTGAGGCTGGCCGCGGCGATGAACATCCGCGCGACATGGCGCACGCTGGCCTGTTTCTCCGCTTCCGGGCCGACCATGAACCCGGGCGTGTCACACAACGACAGCAGGGGGATGTCGAAGGCATCGCACAACTGCATGAAGCGCGCCGCCTTGTCGCCGGAGCTGGCGTCAATCGCGCCGCCCAGCACCGCCGGATTGTTGGCCAGCAAACCGAAGGCCTTGCCTTCGATGCGGATCAGCGCGGTGATCAGACCCGGCGCAAACTGCCGGCGCAACTCCAGCACGCTGCCGCTGTCGGCGAGGGTCTCGATGACCTGGCGGATGTCGTAGACGCGCAGGCGGTTCTCCGGGATCAGCTGGCGCAACAGGCGTTGATCGGCGCATTGCCAATCGCTCAGTGGCCCCTGGAAGTAGCTCAGGTACTGTTTGGCAGCCTGCACGGCGGCGGCTTCGTCCTCGACCAGGATATCGATCACCCCGTTGGGCCCTTGCACGCTGACCGGACCGACCTGTTCCGCGCTGAAGCGACCCAGACCGCCGCCTTCGATCATCGCCGGGCCGGCCATGCCGATGCTGGCGTCCTGCGCCGCGATGATCACATCGCAGCAGCCGAGCAGGGCGGCATTGCCGGCAAAGCAGCGCCCGGAGACCACGCCCACCAGCGGTACCAGTCCGGACAGCTTGGCCATGCCGACAAAGGTGTGGCAGTCGAGGCCGGCCACGCCGACGAAATCACTGTCACCCGGACGTCCGCCGCCGCCTTCGGCGAACAACACCAGCGGCAGGCGCCATTGCTCGGCGAGCCCGAGCATGCGGTCGGTTTTCTTGTGATTGAGCATGCCCTGGGTGCCGGCGAACACCGTGTAGTCATAGGCCAGTGCCATGCAGCGTGACGCCTGCGTGCCGAACTGGGCGGCATTGACCGTGCCGATGCCGCTGATCAGGCCGTCGGCCGGGCTCAGTTCGCGCAGTTCCTCTTCGCTGCGCCGCCGCCGTTGCGCGGCCAGGGCCATGGCGCCGTACTCGATGAAGCTGTGCGGGTCGAGCAGGTCGGCGAGGTTCTCCCGCGCGCTGCGCTGGCCGGTCTTGCGCCGTTTGGCCAGCGCTGCCGGACGCTCGGCGTCGGTTAGTTGCGCATGCCGCTGCAGCACTTCCAGCAGATCGGCGCGAATATGCCCGAGGTCGATGCTTTCCTCGTTGTGACGGGTCTCGCCTTCGACGTCGGCCGGTTCGAGGAACAGCAGCGGCTGGCCTTCGCTCAGGCTGGCGCCCGGCTGGGCCGCGAGCAGGCGGACAATACCGCTCTGCTCGGCCTTGACCACGAATTCCATTTTCATCGCTTCGAGGATGGCGATCGGCTGGCCTTTGGCGATGGCATCGCCTTCGGCTACCTCCAGACTGACCACTACGCCCGCTGCGGGGGTGCTCAACGGCAGGCTACCGGAGGGCGCCACCAGCGCTGCGCTCGTGTTGCTCTCGAGGTTGGCAGTGGCGTTGAAGAACAGGTGCGGGTGAGCCTGCGGGTGCGCCGCGAGCAGCTCGCTCATCCGTTGTTCGACAAAACCGGTGCTGACCTGGTTGAGCGCCAGCTCCGGACGCAGCAACAGGTTCTGCAGCAGGTGCAGGTTGCTGCTCACACCTTCCAGGCGAAACTCGCAGAGCGCGCGGTAAACCCGCTGCAGGGTGGCGGAATAACTGTGGCCGTGGGCGACCAGCTTGGCCAGTAATGAGTCATAGCTGGGACTTACCGGATAGCCGGCATAGCCATAGCCATCCACCCGTAGTCCCGGCCCGCTGGGTGGCTCGTAGGCGCTGAGGATGCCGGCAGCGGGGCGGATGCTGCCGTCCGCGTGCTGGCTTTCCAGATTGATGCGCAACTGGATGGCGTAGCCGTTAACCGCGGGAGGCGTGGTCAGGCCCAGTTCGGCGAGGGTGCGTCCTGCGCTCAGCCACAGCTGGGTGTGGACCAGGTCGACGCCGGTCACCGCCTCGGTCACGGTGTGCTCGACCTGAATACGCGGATTGGCTTCCATGAAGTAAAAGCAATCCGGCTGATCAAGGTCGAGCAGGAATTCGAAGGTGCCGATGCCCTGATAAGCGGATTGCTCGGCCAGTTGCAGCGCGGCGCTGATCAGGGCATCTCGGGTGGCGCCTGGCAGATCCGGGCTCGGAGCAATTTCCACCAGCTTCTGCTGGCGCCGCTGCAGGCTGCAGTCGCGTTCCCACAAGTGGCTGAGCTGGCCGCTGTGGTCGCCGAGGATCTGCACTTCAATATGCCGCGCGCGGCTGACCAGTTGCTCGACATACAGCGCGCCGTTGCCGAAGGCGCTGAGCGCCTCTGACTGGCAGCGGGCATAGGCCTGTTCCAGTTCGGCGGGAGCGTGTACCGCGCGCATGCCGCGACCGCCGCCACCGGCCAGCGCCTTGAGCATGACGGCGGCGCCGTCGCCCAGTGAGTGCATGAAGGCCTGCGCTTGTTCCAGTGTGACGGCTTGATTGATGCCGCGAACCAGTGGCACGGCGCAACGCTCGGCCAGGGCGCGTGCTGCGGCCTTGTCGCCAAAGAGTTCGAGCACCTGGGCTGACGGGCCGATAAAGGCGATTCCGTTGGCCTGGCAGGCGCGGGCAAATTCGGCGTTTTCCGCCAGAAAGCCATAGCCCGGATGAATGGCATCACAGTGCTGCTGTTTGGCCAGCTCGATCAGT
>DATMWH010000018.1:0-4062 GCA_035562615.1 Pseudomonas sp.
AGTATAGGCCGCTGACATCTCCGGTAGTGATGGGCCCGCTGAATGATTCTGTCATTGCCCTTACACTGAGCGCCCGATTGATCTGCTGGAGCGCCCATGCCACATCCTCATCGCACCTGGCATCCGAAAAAACTGGCCAACAGCAAATGGACCGCTGTGCTGCCGCAGCAGCGGGAAAAGCACTTCATGGTGGTGGCGGTCGAGGCTGACGCCGAAGATGCCCAACTGATCAAACAGGTCACCCTGGAGGCGGTATTAAGCAAGCGGCATTTCACCCTGCATTGGTCGGCACTGGCCGACACCAGCCAGTGGCAGCCGGGCTGGTTATAAACTGCGTTCAGCTGGCTGGCGATGCGTTTGAACGGTAGGGTGGGCTTCAGCCCACCGTTGGCGAAACTCGGTGGGCTGAAGCCCACCCTACAAAAATCAAGACATTCCCGGGCCGGATCAATAGCAGGCCGGCAGCCCGGTTGTGCATGGTATAAACAGCGTCCCTTGCGGCACAGTATTCGAGCGTTCGATGTCCGAGTTTCAGCTTGTAACCCGTTTTCAGCCGGCTGGTGATCAGCCCGAAGCCATCCGGCAGATGGTCGAAGGCCTGCAGGCCGGTCTTTCGCACCAGACCCTGCTGGGCGTGACCGGCTCCGGCAAGACCTTCAGCATCGCCAACGTCATCGCCCAGGTGCAGCGCCCGACGCTGGTGCTGGCGCCGAACAAGACGCTGGCGGCCCAGCTGTACGGCGAGTTCAAGAGTTTTTTCCCGAACAATGCGGTGGAGTATTTCGTTTCGTATTACGACTACTACCAGCCCGAGGCCTATGTGCCGTCGTCGGACACCTTTATCGACAAGGATTCCTCGGTCAACGACCACATCGAGCAGATGCGCCTGTCGGCGACCAAGGCGCTGCTGGAACGCAGTGACACCATCATTGTCTGCACGGTGTCATCGATCTACGGTCTGGGCGATCCGACGTCCTACCTGAAGATGGTGCTGCACATCGATCGCGGCGACAAACTCGACCAGCGCGAGTTGCTGCGCCGGCTGACCGGCCTGCAGTACACCCGCAATGACATGGAGTTTGCCCGTGGCAACTTTCGCGTGCGCGGCGATGTGATCGATATCTTCCCGGCGGAATCCGATCTGGAGGCGATTCGCGTCGAGCTGTTCGATGATGAGGTGGAAAGTCTGTCCTCCTTCGATCCGCTGACCGGCGAGGTGATCCGCAAGCTGCCGCGCTTTACCTTCTATCCAAAAAGTCACTACGTCACCCCGCGCGAGGTACTGCTGGAGGCGGTGGAGAAGATCAAGATCGAGCTCAAGGAACGCGTCGATTACCTGCGCGGTGCCAACAAACTGGTGGCGGCCGAGCGGCTGGAGCAGCGCACGCGCTTTGATCTGGAGATGATTATCGAGCTGGGTTACTGCAACGGTATCGAAAACTACTCGCGCTACCTGTCCGGGCGCGACACGGGTGAGGCACCGCCGACCCTGTATGACTACCTGCCGGACAATGCCCTGCTGGTAATCGACGAGTCCCACGTTTCGGTGCCGCAGGTGGGCGCCATGTACAAGGGCGACCGCTCGCGCAAGGAAACCCTGGTCGAATACGGTTTCCGTCTGCCTTCGGCGCTGGATAACCGGCCGCTGCGCTTTGAAGAGTGGGAAGCGATCAGCCCGCAGACGATTTTTGTCTCGGCCACGCCCAGCACTTACGAAGCCGAGCATGCCGGCCGGGTAATCGAACAGGTGGTGCGGCCCACCGGGTTGGTCGATCCGCTGATCGAGGTGCGCCCGGCGCGCACCCAGGTGGATGACCTGCTCTCCGAGATCGGCTTGCGGGTGGCTGTCGGTGAGCGGGTGCTGGTCACCACGTTGACCAAGCGCATGGCCGAGGACCTCACGGACTATCTGGCGGACCATGACGTGCGCGTGCGTTATCTGCACTCGGACATCGACACGGTGGAACGGGTGGAAATCATCCGCGACCTGCGCGCCGGGGTGTTCGATGTGTTGGTCGGCATCAACCTGTTGCGCGAAGGTCTGGACATGCCGGAAGTGTCGCTGGTGGCGATTCTCGATGCGGACAAGGAAGGTTTTCTGCGCAGCGAACGCTCACTGATCCAGACCATCGGCCGCGCCGCACGCAACCTGAACGGCAAGGCCATCCTGTATGCCGACCGCATCACCGGTTCGATGGAGCGGGCAATAGGCGAGACCGAACGCCGCCGCCACAAGCAGATTGCCTTCAACGAACTGCATGGCATTGTGCCGCGCGGGATCAAGACCGACATCAAGGACATCATGGAAGGGGCCGTGGTGCCGGGCGCCAAGGGCAAACGCCGGAGCATTGCCAAGGTGGCCGAAGAGAGCGGTCTGTACGAGGAGCAGTTGCGTTCGCCGAGCGAGATCAGCAAGCGCATCCGTGTCCTTGAAGAGAAGATGTACACGCTGGCCCGCGATCTGGAGTTCGAGGCCGCTGCCCAGCTGCGCGACGAAATCCACACCCTGCGCGAACGCCTGTTGCAGGTGTAGGGCGGATCAGCGCGAAGCGTTACCCGCTCTGCCTGAGGCGCTTAATGCACGGGTTCTGAGCTTGCGTTGGCGGGTAATTTCTTGGTCAGCAGGATGCAGATCAGGCTGATGGATACGCCTATGGCGATCGCCAGAAAGGCATCGTTGAAGGCCATGATCTGCGCCTGCTGGTGGGTGATCTCGCTGATTTTGCCCAGCGCTGCCGTTTCGCTGCCCAGTTTCTCGGTGAGCAGGGTGATGCGTTCAGCAACCTGCGGATTGCCCGGTATAACGGCTTCGCGCAGGTAGTCGAAATAGGTCTTGGTGCGGTTGTCGATCAGCGTAGCGAGCAGCGCAATGCCGACCGCGCCGCCCAGATTGCGCAGCACGTTGTACAGGCTGGAGCCTGAGCCCACATCTTTGGGCATCAGGTAGGCCATGCAAATCAACGAACTGGTGACCATCACCAGCGGCTGGCCGATAGCGCGGATCAGCAGGGTGTGGGTCAGTTGTTCTCCGCCGAAGTCCAGACTCAGCTGCGAGTTGGCGTAGGAGGATAACGCCACCAGAAACAAACCGGCGGCCGCCATCCAGCGCGGATCAGCCTTGCGCAGCAGCACTGGCACCAGTGGAATCACCAGCAGTTGTGGCAAGCCGGTCCAGAGCATCACGCTGCCGATCTGTTGCGGGTTGTAGTTCTGGATCTGCGCCAGATACAGGGTCAGCAGAAACACCGTGCCATAGATGGCCATGCCAATGAAAAACACCGACAGTCCGCCCAGGCCAAAGTTGCGGTCGCCAAGGATGCGCAGGTTGATCAGCGGGTGTTCACGGGAAAATTGCAGGATGACGAACAGGCCCAGGGCGATAAAGGCAATGCAGCCGAGCGTCACGATCAGGCTGGATTCCAGCCAGTCCTTGCGGTAGCCCTCTTCCAGAAACACCTGCAGGCAACCCAGCCCGATGGCCATGCAGACAATACCGGCGTAGTCAGTCTGCTTGAGCAGGCTCCAGTTCGGTTTTTCCCGGTCCAGGCTGTACATCAGGCCGGCGATCATCAGCAGCGCTGGCGGCAGGTTGATGTAGAAGATGTATTCCCAGCCAAAGTTGTCGGTCAGCCAGCCGCCCAGGGTCGGCCCGATGGACGGCGCAAAGGTCGCGGTCAGGGCAAACAGCGCCATGGTCTTGGGCCGCAGGCGGTCAGGCACTTTCATGTAGGAAAGGGTGAATGCCAGCGGAATCAGCGCGCCGCCGCTGAAGCCTTGCAGGGCACGAAACACGATCATGCTTTCCAGATTCCAGGCCAGCGAGCAGAGCACCGAGGAGACCATGAAACCGGAGGTAATCCACACGGCCAGGCGGCGGACCGAGAGCAATTGGGTCAGCCAGGCCGTGAGCGGGATCATGATGATCTCGGCCACCAGATAGGAGGTGGAAATCCACGAGCCTTCTTCGAGTGTGGCTGACAGCGCGCCCTGAATTTCCTTGAGCGAGGAGTTGGTGATCTGGATGTCCATCATGGCCATGAAGGCACCCAGAATGGCGCAGTA
>DATMWH010000019.1:0-7917 GCA_035562615.1 Pseudomonas sp.
TGGCGCGCCCGGTCATCTGGCTTCGACCTACACCGATCCGCGCTATGCCCGCGTGCTGGAACAAGCCACGCGCTGGGCCATGCAGCCGGATCCGGCCTGTCAGTGAGGGCGGCGCGGATGCTTGCCTGGCTGCGTAAACCGAAAACCTGGGCGTGGATCGCCGGGTCGTTGGTATTCCTGGCGGTCGGCATTGCCGGCCTGACTGGCGTGCTGCTGCGGCATGAACTGGCGCCCCTGCAAAGCACTCCGCTGGTGCTGGACAACGGCGCTCGTCTGCAGGTGGATGAGTTGCACGGCGGCTGGTTCAGCACGCAGGTAACCCTGCGCATGGACTGGCCGCTGGGCAACCAGCGGCAGCTGGTGCTGCGGCTGGCCAATGACATCGGTCACGGCCCGTTCCCGCTGGACCGTCTGGCGCGCTTTGATCTGCGGCCGGCGGCCCTGACTGACCGCCTGAGCCTGCTGGAACTGGGCGAGTCAGACCGTGGTCAGTTGCCGGCGAGCTTTTCCAGCGACCTGCGGCTGAGCTACTTCGGTCGTCTGCAGGCGCAGGTGCAGGCCGATCTGCCCGAACTGCCGCTGGGCGTGTGGCAGCTCTCTGCCAGCGCGCTGCAACTGCAGGTGGACGCAGCGAGCAATGCGCTGGACTTGCAGCTGGCGGCGAACCAGCTGGCGTTGCTGCAGGGCGGTGCGCCCTTGCTGCGCCTGAGTGGAGTGACGCAACAGGTGCAGTTGGCGGGTGATACCGCGCTGGCGTTGCAAGGTTCGGTCAACGAACTGGCGCTGTGGGATCAGCCGGTCGGGCAGCTCGGTCAGCAGCTGAGTGCGCAAGGCGTGAGTCTGGCGGCTGTCGCGCAGGCGCTGGCCGGCGAACCGAACGCCTGGGCCAGCGCCTTGCCCGCCGAGAGCCAGGTAGAGGGCAAGCTCTTGTCAGTGGTCAATGCCGACGGCAGCAGCGCCCTGCAGCTGGACAAGGCGCCGGGTGCCGGGCCGTTGAAGGTGCAGGCCAACCTGTCGCGGCCGATGTTCATGGCCGCCATCGAACGCAACAGCGCCTTGCAGCAGCAGGGGCAGGCCATTGCCCAACAGCAGGCGCAGCAGCTGTTTGCGATGGTCAGTCAGCCGTTGCTGCAAAGCGGGTTGTTTGTGGTTGATGAGCAGGGTCTGTCGATGGCCCTGGAAATCGATGCCGGCGGGGTGCGCAGCACCTTGCCGAGCCGCTTCGTGAGCCAAGTGCCTTAGCCGTCGCACTGCATCTTTGTAGGGTGGTCCGGGCGGCGATCCGCAACTCGCGCAGCGATTGGTCACCAATGGGTGGTTTGGTGGACAAGGCTGCGCCGTTGTCCACCCTACGCTTGCTGTTTGGCGGTCAGTGCACCCGCTGCGGTATTCTGCGCGTTGATCCGCACAGGCCTGCTCTTATGTCACTTGCTTCCACCCATCACGCGGGCGTTCGTCCGAGCACCCTGCACCTGCCGCGCGGCGACTGGGCCACGGTACTGGAGTGCCTGTGTGCGCATTTCAGTTCAGTCAGCCGCGAGGTCTGGCTCGATCGCATGCGGCGTGGACGGGTGCTGGATGCCGATGGCGTGCCGCTCGACCCGCTCAGCGTCTACCGCGAAGGCTTGCGCGTACATTATTTTCGGGAGGTGCCGACGGAAATCGAGATTCCGTTTGTCGAGACACTGCTGCATGTCGACGAGCATCTGGTGGTGGTCGACAAACCGCATTTTCTGCCGGTGGTGCCCTCGGGTGGCTATGTCGAGCAGACCTTGCTGGCGCGGCTGGTCAGGCGTCTGGACAACCCGCAGCTGGTGCCAATTCACCGCATTGACCGCTTAACCGCAGGGCTGGTGCTGTTTTCCGCCAATCCCCAGAGTCGGGGTGAGTACCAGCAGCTGTTTCGTGACCGGCAGATCAGCAAAGTCTATGAGGCGATTGCGCCGTCGCTGCCGGGTCAGGCGTTTCCACAGCTGCGCCAGACCCGTCTGGCCGAGGCTCAGCCGTTCTTTCGCATGCAGGAAGTGGACGGCCCGGCCAACAGCGAGACGCGTATCGAGGTGCGCGAACGGCAGGGTGATCTGTGCCGTTATGGCCTGTATCCGGTGACGGGCAAGAAGCACCAGTTGCGCGTGCATCTGGCGGCGCTCGGGGCCGGCATCTGCAATGATCCGTTTTATCCGCAGCTGACCGCTGCCAGCGATGCCCCGGATGACTACCGCAAGCCGCTCAAGTTGCTGGCGCAGGAGCTGGCCTTCACCGATCCGCTCAGTGGACTGCCGCGACAGTTTCGCAGTGAGCTGACGCTGGACTGGTGAGCCGCACCAGTCAGAGATTGAACGTGTCTTGCATTTTGCAGGGTGGAAAACGGCGAGAGCCTTTTCCACCACTGTGGGACGGGTGGACATTCGCTGCGCGAGATGCGGATCGCCGCCCGGACCACCCTACCTGTGTCATGGAGAGTGATCGTGATCAATGGTTCGCAAAGTCCTGTTTGGCACGCTCTGCCGAGTGAGCAGTGTCTGCAGTTGCTGGAAGCTCAAACCACGGGCCTGAGCGACGAAGCAGCACAGCAGCGCCTGCAGCAATTCGGCCCTAACAGCCTGCCACAGCGGCAGGGTGCGGGGCCGCTCAAGCGCTTTGCGCTGCAGTTTCACAACCTGTTGATTTATGTCCTGCTGGCGTCTGGTCTGGTGACCCTGTTGCTCAAGGGCTGGCTGGACAGTGCGGTGATTTTTGCTGTGGTGCTGATCAATGCGGTGGTCGGCTTCATTCAGGAAGGCAAGGCCGAACAAGCCATGCGGGCGATCCAGCAGATGCTCAACGTGGAGTGTCGGGTCAGGCGTGGCGGTGAAGTGCTGAGCGTGCCGGCGCAGCAGCTGGTGCCAGGCGATATTGTGTTGCTGGAGGCCGGGGAACGGGTGTCGGCGGACCTGCGTTTGCTCGATGTGCACGAGCTGAGCATCGAGGAGGCGGCGCTGACCGGTGAGTCACTGGCAGTCGGCAAGCAGTCTGCGCCGGTGCCGGAGCAGGCCAGTCTCGGGGATCGGCTGAGCATGGCCTATTCCGGCACGCTGGTCACCGCCGGTAGCGGTTGCGGGCTGGTGGTGGCCACGGCCGGTGCGACCGAACTGGGGCGCATCAGCCGGATGCTGGGTGAGGTGACCAGCCTGCAGACGCCCTTGCTGGCTGATATGGCGCGTTTCGCCCGGCAGCTGACGGTGATTATCGTGGCGCTGGCGCTGCTGACTTTTGTTTTCGGTGTGTCGCTGCGCGGCTACAGTGCGGGAGCGATGCTGATGGCGGCAGTCGGTCTGGCCGTGGCGGCGATCCCGGAAGGTCTGCCGGCGGTGCTGACGATCATTCTGGCGCTGGGCGTGCAGCGCATGTCACGCCGCAAGGCGATCATCCGGCGCTTGCCGGCGGTGGAAAGCCTCGGCGCGGTGACGGTGATCTGTTCAGACAAGACCGGCACCCTGACGCGCAACGAGATGACGGTGCAGCAGGTCTATACGGCGGCCCATCTGTACCGGGTCGATGGCGTGGGTTATGCGCCGCAGGGCAGTATCCATTGTGATGACGGGCAATTGTGTTCGCTGGACAGCGCCGATGACCTGCGCGAACTGGTGCGCGCCGGTCTGCTGGCCAACAACGCCAGCCTGCGCTGCAGTGAGTCGCAATGGAGCATCAGCGGCGATCCGACCGAGGCCGCCTTGCTGACGCTGGGCGCCAAGCTCGGTCTGCAGCAGGTGCATGAGTCTGCGCGCCTGCCACGGGTGGACAACATCCCGTTCAGTGCCGAGCAACGCTGCAGCGCCACCTTGCACCATGATCATGGCGGGCATGGCCTGATCTACCTGATTGGTGCTCCCGAACGGTTGCTGGAGGTGTGTAACCGCCAGTGGCGTAACGGCCGTGACGAGGTGCTGGATGTGCGGTACTGGCATGCGGCGCTGGAGCAGGGCGCCAGCCAGGGCCTGCGCATGATCGGGTTGGCATTGCGCACTCTGGCGCAGCCGCAACCGGCGTTGAGCTATGCCGATCTGCAAGGGGATTTCATCCTGCTGGGGCTGGTCGGCATGCTCGATCCGCCCCGCGAGGAGGCCATCCGTGCGATCGCCGAATGCCATGCGGCGGGGATCAGGGTAACGATGATCACCGGCGATCACGCCGCCACGGCGGCCTGCATTGCCGGGCGGCTGGGGCTCGCTGGCGCGGCGCCGCTCAGCGGGGCTGAGCTGGATCACCTCGACGATGCCGAACTGGATGCGCGGTTGGCCGATACCCATGTGTTTGCCCGCACCAGTCCCGCGCACAAGTTGCGCCTGGTCGAACGCCTGCAGGCAGCCGGTGAACGGGTGGCGATGACCGGCGACGGGGTGAATGATGCCCCGGCCCTGAAACGCGCCGATATCGGCATTGCCATGGGCATCAAGGGCACCGAGGTGGCCAAGGAAGCAGCGCAGATGGTGCTGGCTGACGACAACTTTGCCAGCATCGTGCACGCGGTGGAGGAGGGGCGCACGGTCTATGCCAATCTGCAGAAGTCGATCCTGTTCATCCTGCCGACCAATGGTGGGCAGGCGTTCGCCCTGCTGGCGGCGATTGCCTTGGGGCTGACGCTGCCGATCACGCCCTTACAGATTCTCTGGATCAATATGATCACCGCCGTGACCATGGCCCTGGCGTTGGCTTTTGAGCCCGCAGAGTCCGGGCAGATGCACCAACCCCCGCGTGATCCTCGGCAGGCGCTGTTGAGCAAGGCGCTGCTGTGGCGGGTGGTGCTGATTTCGTTACTGATGGCTGTGCTGTGTCTGGGGTTGTTCGGCTATAGCCAGGCGCTGGGTTGGTCGCTGGAGGCCAGCCGCACGCTGGCGGTGAACGCCATGGTGGCCTGTGAAATCGGTTATCTGTTCAGTTGCCGCAGCCTGGAAGGCCGGGCGCGCTTCAGCTGGCACGACAACCCGATGGTCTGGTGCATGGTCCTGCTGATGGCGGGCTTGCAGCTGGCCTTCAGTCACTGGAGCGGCTTGCAGTTGCTGTTCGCCACGGCGGATCTGCCCCTCTGGGGCTGGGCCGTTTGTGTACTGATTGCAGCGGCTGTGTGCGCACTGGTTGAACTGGAAAAGTGGCTGCTGCGCTGGGTGGCGGGCGTCCGGCGCGGTGGCTCAAACCGTTATTGAGCCGCTCCGGATTAAGTGTGAGTTGGGTTCTGAGTTCATGGAATAACCTCAACTATTGTAGAAGCCAGCTTGCTGGCGATCGGCTGCGTGAAGAGCATCGCCAGATTGCCGGACCACAGCCAGCTGGCTCCTGCACCAAGCAATCCATTTACGCGACGGATCTACAGGGCTGGCGCGGAACGTGGCGGTGTTTGCTGGTCGGATACTGGCGCGATCAGCCAATTGTGTCCTGAGCGTGTAATGGGTCATCTTCTGATGCCTCGCGACCATCAATCAGCTCTCTGATTTTGCAGGCGACCGGCAGCGGCTGGCTGTGGCACACTCTGTTCTTTGTTACAGGGTGTGTGTCGTTCGGGCATTTTATCCTGTCACACCGAATTTATGCCCCGGGCCAGCTTGTCCGGGGCTTTGCGACTAACGGTCACTGCGCGTGGCCAACACAATAAGAGGAAAGATCGTGCATAAAGTCGTGATCAGCGGCACCGGCCTGTATACCCCGGCCCAGAGCATCTCCAACGAAGAACTGGTGGAATCCTTCAACGCTTATGTTCAGCAGTTCAACGCCGACAACGCAGCAGCCATCGCGCGCGGCGAAATCGAAGCCCTGGGCGAATCCAGTGTCGGTTTTATTGAAAAGGCCTCCGGTATCAAGTCGCGCTTTGTCATGGACAAGGCCGGCATTCTCGACCCCAAGCGCATGACCCCGCGCATTCCCGAGCGTAGCAACGATGAACTCAGCGTGCTCGCCGAAATGGCTGTAGCCGCCGCCCGCCAGGCCATGCAGCGTGCCGGCAAGACCGCAGCGGATATCGACGGCGTTATCTGTGCCTGTTCCAACATGCAGCGTGGCTACCCGGCGATGGCCGTGGAAGTGCAGGGCGCTCTGGGTATTCAGGGCTGGGGTTATGACATGAACGTAGCCTGCTCGTCGGCTACCTTCGGCCTGCAGGCTGCCAACAGTGCGGTGCAGACCGGTCAGGCCAAGTGCCTGCTGATGGTCAATCCGGAAATCTGCTCCGGCCACCTGAATTTCCGCGACCGCGACAGCCACTTCATCTTCGGCGACGTGGCCACGGCGGTGATTGTCGAGCGCGCCGATCTGGCGACCTCCGATTGCCAGTGGGACATTGTCGGCACCAAGCTGGTGACGCAGTTCTCCAACAATATCCGCAACAACTTCGGTTTCCTCAACCGCTGTGCCGAAGAGGGCATCGGTGCGCCGGACAAGCTGTTCATGCAGGAAGGCCGCAAGGTGTTTCGCGAAGTCTGCCCGATGGTGGCCGAGCTGATTGCCGCCCATCTGGAGGAAAACCAGCTGAATGTGGCGGACGTCAAACGCTTCTGGCTGCATCAGGCCAACCTGAACATGAACCTGCTGATTACCCGCAAGCTGCTCGGGCGCGACGCCGAACCGGACGAGGCGCCGGTGGTGCTGGATAGCTACGCCAACACCAGTTCGGCAGGCTCGGTGATTGCCTTCCACAAGCATTCTGAAGACTTGCCCAGCGGTGCATTGGGCGTGCTCAGTTCCTTCGGCGCCGGTTATTCCATCGGTAGCGTGATTCTGCGCAAGCATTGATGGACGACGCTGCGCTGCTGGTTCGCTTGCGGGCGGGTGAACAACGCGCGTTTCGCGAGTTGATTGCCCGCTATCAGGGCGCCATGCGTGCAGTGGCGATCGCGATTGCCGGCAGTCGCTTTGCCGATGAAGTGGTGCAGGATGCCTGGCTGGCCGTGGTGCGCAACCTGTCGGGTTTTGAGCAACGCTCCAGCCTGAAAACCTGGCTGTTGACCATTACCGCCAACACGGCCAAGGCGCGGTTGAAAAACAGCCGGCGTGAGGTCTTGCTGGATGATTTGCCGGCGCCGCATGGCAGTGTCGATGGCGCGCGTTTCGCCGCCGATGGCCACTGGCTGACACCACCGGCCGCCTGGCATGAAGACTCCCCGGAAGCCCTGCTGGCCGAGGAGCAATTGCGCGAATGTCTGGAGCACACCCTCGCCAGCCTCACGGAGTTGCAGTCCAGTGTGCTGTTGCTGCGCGAGCGGCAGGGGCTGGAATTGCAGGAAATCTGTAATTTACTGGGTGTCTCACTCTCCAATGTTCGGGTGCTGCTACACCGCGCACGGCTCAAGGTGTTTGCCACGCTTGAGCACTATCAGGAGACCGGCCAATGCTGAGCTGCAAACAGCTTGTCGAGCAATCCAGTGACTACCTGGATGCCCAGTTGCCCCTGCGCGGACGGATCTCGGTGCGCCTGCACCTGGCCATGTGCGTGAATTGCCGGCGTTTTATCCGGCAGATGAAAATCAGCCAGGCGCTGCTTCGGCAATTGCCCGAAGACGCTATTACCGATCTCGACTCACTCGCGCAGAAGCTTGCTCAGACGGACGCGCAGTCACGCCAGTAGCGGACCTCGCTAGCTCTGCCCGGTGCAACCAGCCGACGAAACACGGCTTCCCAATCTGTTGCCGGCTAAAAAAAGGGACGACCTGGTGTAACAAGTGGCAGCGGATGTCCTCTACTGGGTGCAGGGCAGAATAATCATGCCTTTGCCCAAACCTGAAGCTGATCCATTAGAAGGAATTGAATCATGACCAAAAGCATCAACAGCGCTGCTCTGGCACTGGCACTGGGTGCCGCGCTTTCTGTCTCCGTGGCCCCTTTGACCGCGCAGGCGGCCGATATGGACAAGTGTTTCGGCGTCGCCCTCAAGGGCAAGAACGATTGTGC
>DATMWH010000020.1:0-19588 GCA_035562615.1 Pseudomonas sp.
AAAGCAGAAAAGTTACGAGGAAGACTATGACGAGGATTACTCGGATATCCAGAGCATCTTTGAAAGAAGCAAGAGCTCGTCGAGTTACCAGAGCCTGCCGCCCGGCATCAGCAAGAACCTGCAACGCGGCAAGCCGTTGCCACCCGGCATCGCCAAGAAGTTCAACACGGATATCGAAAATCAGCTGCCCTACTATCCGGGCAAGGAATGGCGTCAGGTGGGCAGCGATGCCGTACTGATCGACGCCACCACTTCCGTGGTGCAGGAAGTCATGCGAGACGTGCTGCGTTAAGCCGGTCAACCAGGCGGCGACTAATACAGTAGCCGCCAGAATGATCAGAGATGCCCGACCTTCACATAGATCAGGCATCCGCTCTCGCTGAACGGTGCGTGAACCGAGCCATGGGGACTGCGGATCCAGGTGCCGGCCGGATAGTTGCCAAACTCATCCTGAAACACGCCCTCCAGTACCAGAATCTCTTCGCCCCCCATATGCCGGTGAGGTGTGAAACGGGTTCCGGGAGCCCAGCGCACCAGCGAGGTGTGCGTGCCGCCGACACTGTCCAGCGACAACACTTGCAGACCTTCGACCAACCCTGACCGCCATTCGCCGGTCCGCGTATCGGTTGCGCAGGTGTTGGTGTCGGCATCGGTCAGATGGCAAAGCTTGACGAACAGCAGGCAGCCCTCGGGACTGGATGGCGCGTGACTGGTCCCGGGAGGATTCTTCAGCCAGGTTCCGACCGGGTAGCTGCCGTGCTCATCGGCGAAGGTACCCTCCAGCACCAGTATCTCCTCACCTTGCGGATGCCGGTGTGGCTTGAACGATGAGCCCGGCGCATAACGCACGATAGAGGTAGCGCGCCCGCTTTCCGCGCCCATGCGCTCCAGCGGCCGGCGCTCGACACCCGGCAACGGCGATGGTTGCCAGGGCACGGCCGTGCAATCGACCACCACGCGCTGCTGCAAGTCGGCATTGATCTGCATCGTCAATTCCCCGTCATCTGTGATCGTCAGAGGCCCCGACGCGACTGCTTGTGCAGCATCAAGCCGCTGTCGATACCGATCAGCACAACGGCCAGCCAGATCGGCGCATAAGTCCATAGCTGACTCATGTCAAACGCCTCGCCGAGAAAAACCACGGCCACGGCAAACAGCAATACCGGCTCGACGTAACTGAGTATCCCGAACAAGCCCAGCGGCAGCAGCCGGCTTGCGGCCATCATGGCACCAAATGCCAGCGCACTGAGCAGACCCAGACCGGGCAACAGCCACCACAACTGCGGCGCCTGCGTGAACAGGTCGAGCGGGCCGCGGGTCGCGATCAGCCAGACCGCCAACGGGGCCATCCACAGCACCTCAAAGGTAAACCCGGACAAGGCGTCCACCCGCATCCAGCGCCGCAACATGAAATACGGTGGATAACCGAGGGCCGCCAGCAAGGTCACCCAGGAAAAAGCCTGGGTCATCCACAGCTCGTGAACCACGCCCAGCAATGCCATCGCCACCGCGAGCTTCTGCAAAGGCCGCAGGCGCTCGCCGTAAAACACCCGGCCGACCAGCACCATGGCCAGCGGCAAGAGGAAATAGCCCAGCGACAGATCGATCACCTTGCCGCTCAGCGGTGCCCAGACAAACAGCGCCCACTGCACCCCCACCAAGGCAGCCGAAACCGGCAGGGCCAATGCCAGCAGAGGCTCGCGGGCAACGCGCTGCAGGCTGGCCAGCAGCACCGGCCATTGGCGGGCAAGCAAGACCAGCAGCAAGACCGCCGGGATCGACCACAGCACCCGCTGCGCAAACACCTGTACGCCGTCCAGCGGCGCGAGCATCTGCACATAACCGGGAAACAGCACAAACAGAATCGAGGCAACGACCGACAGCATCACCCCGCGACCGGACAACTTCATGGCGCGCCCCAGTTGCCGTAGTTACCGCGCAGCCGCTTCACCCCAGAAACCGCCAGGCACGGTGAATCTTCGGATTGCGCACAAGATCCGGGTCCAGTGTCGACGCGCTGATATCTTCCACCTGGTAGCGCGTGAGCAAGCCCGGATCGAGTTCGAACTTGCGGAAGTTGTTGGAGAAATACAGCACACCGCCTGGCGCCAGCCGCGCCATGGCCAGATCGATCAGCAACACCTGATCGCGCTGCACATCAAACACCCCTTCTACGCGCTTGGAGTTGGAGAAGGTCGGCGGGTCAATGAAGATCAGGTCGTATTCGCCGCGATCCGCCGCCAGCCAGGCCATCACATCGGCATGCTCGAGCTTGTGCTTGTCGGAAAAGCCATTGAGCGACAGGTTGCGCCGCGCCCAGTCCAGATAGGTTTTCGACAGATCGACACTGGTCGAGGTGCGCGCCCCGCCCTTGGCCGCATGCACGGTGGCGGTGGCGGTGTAGCAGAACAGATTGAGAAAGCGCTTGCCGGCAGCTTCCTGCTGAATGCGCAGGCGCAGCGGGCGGTGATCAAGGAACAGCCCGGTATCCAGATAGTCGGTCAGGTTGACCAGCAGCTTCACTCCGCCTTCGCTGACTTCAAGGAAATTGCCCTGCGTGCCCTGACGCTGATACTGCCTGGTGCCGGACTGACGCTCGCGGCGCTTGATCACCACCTTGTCGGAGGCGATGCCGAGGGCTACCGGAATCGCTGCCAGCGCGTCGAGCAGACGACCCTGCGCCTTGTCCGGGTCGATGCTGCGCGGCGGTGCGTATTCCTGCACATGCACCCAGTCACCATACAGATCAACCGCCACCGCGTATTCCGGCATGTCGGCGTCATACAAGCGGTAACACTGCACGCCTTCCTTGCGCGCCCATTTGCCCAGCTGTTTGAGGTTCTTCTGCAGGCGATTGGCAAACATCTGCCCGCCCTCGGACAGGCGTGCCTGTTGGGGCGTGGCTGGAAGTTGCGCTTGGGGCTGTTCCGTCGGCTGACTGTCTGCCGAAGCTGGCCGCTCAGTCGGACGGCGCTCACCGGTAACGAATTGCTCCGGCTGAACCTTGAACAACAGCAACTTGCACGGCAGCGCGCCGTTCCACAAAGCGTATTGCTTGTGACTGCGCAGGCCCATGCGCTTGCCCAGCTCCGGCGCGCCGGTGAACACCGCGGCGTCCCAGCCCAAGCAGGCCTGACGCAAGCGCTCACCCAGGTGCTGGTAGAGATACAGCAGGCTGGCTTCATCCCCCAGGCGTTCGCCATAGGGGGGATTGCACACCACCAGGCCCTTCTGGTTCTGGTCGGTGTGCGGCTCGAAGGTCGCCAGTTCGCCCTGATAGACCTTGATCCAGTGGCTCAGACCGGCCCTTTCGATATTGTTGCGCGCCGGCTGGATCAGCCGCGGGTCGGCTTCATAGCCGCGAATCCACGCCGGTGTTTTGGCCAGCCCGACAGCCGCTCGCTCGGCGGCTTCTGCATGCAGCTTGCTCCACAGCGCCGGAATATGGCCCAGCCAGTGAGTGAAGCCCCAGAGTTCGCGCTTCAGGTTCGGTGCGATGTCAGCGGCGATCATGCCGGCCTCCACCAGAAAGGTGCCGACCCCGCACATCGGGTCGGCCAGCGCCGCGCCTTCTGCCGCCAGCTTCGGCCAGCCGGCGCGGATCAGAATCGCGGCAGCCAGGTTTTCCTTCAGCGGCGCAGCACCTTGCTGCAGGCGATAACCGCGCTGGTGCAGGCTGTGCCCGGAAAGGTCGATCGACAACACCGCTTCACCACGATCCAGACGCAAGTGAATGCGCAGGTCGGGATTGAGCTTTTCCACACTCGGGCGCTCGCCGCTGGCGGTGCGCAGCTTGTCGACCACCGCGTCCTTGACCTTCAGCGCGCCGAAATGGGTGTTGTCGATACCCGAGCCCATGCCACTGAATTCCACCGCCAGCGAACTGGTCGGCAACATGTGCTCGTACCAGTCCACCTCCAGCACACCCTCGTACAGGCTTTGGGCGTCGGTGACCGCAAAGCGCTTGATCACCAGCAGCACGCGGTTGGCCAGCCGCGACCACAGGCACAGGCGATAGGCCGTCTGCATGTCGGCAAAGCCGCGGATCGCCGCGGTCTGCTCGCGGGCTTCCTGCAGCCCGAGGCTGGTTGCCTCTTCCAGCAACAGGCCTTCGAGGCTTTTCGGGCAAGTAAGGATCAGTTCGCAACGGTCCGACATGAAGGTATCCAGTGCCTTGGGCAGTCATGCCCGGTTGCCGAAGCAACAGGGCCAGAAAAAGACGACAAAGCGATCAGATGACCCTTCGTCGGATTCAACCGCTGCGACGAACATCGCCGCAGCGTGGTAAAGGTAAAACGGGCTGTACCAACAGCCGCGGATTTTCACGGCCTTTAACGACTCCGGTCGATCCGGCACGTCATGCGTGATGCATCTCCGACCTTAGACTTTCAGCCTTTATTACAAATCGATCATTCCCATGCCCGCCGGCATTGTTTAGAACGTAGCTTAACCCGTTGGCGCAATGCCGATGGCTGGAGATTCGCAACGCCGGCAGCGAACTCCACTGGCCTCCTGCCAGACCCTGCGATGGGTGAACGGGACATAACAGTCAATAATGAGGGCAACACCCTATGAGAAGACTTAAGCGTGATCCGTTAGAAAGAGCTTTTTTGCGTGGTTATCAGCACGGCGTTCATGGTAAATCTCGCGATCTTTGTCCTTTAACCATCCCATCCGCACGACAAGCCTGGATCAACGGCTGGCGCGAAGGTCGTGGCGACCAGTGGGCTGGCTTCACCGGCACGGCCGGCATCCACCGATTAAACGAACTGCACGCGGTCGGCTGATCAAGCTGCTACCGGTTTCCCAGCACGCCCCACTCGGGCGGCGGGCGTAAGCCCAGAGGGCTCCTGAACGGAGCCCTTTTTATTGGCGGCATCCCCCGCACGAGCCTGTCCCCTCGCCCCTCAGGGGAGAGGGCTAGGGAGAGGGGGCTCTGCGCCAGTCTAGAGCCCCCTCTCCCCAACCCTCTCCCGCAAGCGGGAGAGGGAGTAATTCATACCTGCACAGAATTCCCTTATTGCCGGCGGTCTGCCGCGGGCAACGCAGCAATCGCATCCACCGCTTCGGCAATCAGCGCCGGACCACGGTAAATAAAGCCCGAATAGATCTGCACCAGACTGGCCCCGGCGGCGATTTTTTCCGCAGCATGCCGGCCTTCGGTGATCCCGCCGGCGGCAATAATCGGCAAACGCCCCGCCAGCTCGGCAGCCAGCACCTTGACCACATGAGTGCTCTGCGCCAGCACTGGCGCACCCGACAAGCCACCGGCCTGATCGGCATGCTGCAGACCTTCGACACCCGCCCGGCTCAGCGTGGTATTGGTCGCAATCACGGCATCCATACCGGTTTCAACCAGCGCACGGGCGACCTGCACGGTTTCCTCATCGCTCATGTCCGGGGCAATCTTGATCGCCAGCGGCACGCGCTTGCCATGCTCTGCCGTAAGGTCTTCCTGCCGCTGACGCAGAGCCTCGAGCAATTGCTTGAGCGAGTCGCCAAACTGCAGACTGCGCAGTCCGGGCGTATTGGGCGAGCTGACATTCACCGTGACATAGCTGGCATGGGGGTAAACCTTGTTCAGACAGATCAGGTAGTCATCCACCGCGCGCTCGACCGGCGTATCGAAATTCTTGCCGATATTGATGCCCAACACGCCGCTGTAGCGGGCCGCCTTGACCCGCGCCAGCAGATGGTCAACGCCCTGATTGTTGAAGCCCATGCGGTTGATGATGGCCGTGGCTTCGGGCAGGCGGAACAAGCGTGGCTTGGGATTACCCGGCTGCGGACGCGGGGTCACGGTGCCGATTTCGACGAAGCCGAAACCCAGCTGGGCAAAGCCGTCAATCGCATCGCCATTCTTGTCCAGGCCGGCGGCCAGCCCAACCGGGTTGGCAAAATCCAGCCCCATCACCCGGACCGGCAGGCGCGGAGATTTGCACAGCAACCCATTGAGTCCCAGTCGCCCGCCAGCGCCGATCAGATCAATCGACAACTCGTGGGAGGTTTCCGGGGACAATCTGAACAGCAGCTCGCGGGCCAGTGCGTACATAAAGGAGCAACGCTCTACAATCTAGGGGGAGGCGATTATAGCCGTCCGGCCACCGTTCAGGCGAGGCGGCGCAGGCTCAGCAACTCACCGGATTCGCTGAAATCCATGACGAATGAACCATAAACCCCTTCATGGGTCAGAAAGGCACGCAAGTGATGGGCTGGCAGACTGATGGTGCGGCCGTCGCGGCTGCGTACCTGAACACGATTGGCCAAGCCCTGATAGACCGCTAGCAAGCGCTCGGCAGGCAAGGCAATATCAAAAACCAGCGTGGGCATGCAGCACTCCTGAATCAACCAGCGAATTTTGCCACAACCCAAGCCGCCGCCCGTCAATTTGTTGTCAAATGCCTTCACCCTCTGTCGACAGCGACGACGGTCTGGCACACTGGTACACATTCACAGGAGAAACCCTCTGGTCATGAGCGCCACGCCCCCCTCTACCTTGAGCTCCAGGCTGTCCGCACTGACCCAGCGCCTGGGACTCAGCGGCCGGTCTGCACGCCAGGTTCTGGAACGCGCCGCGCTTCTGCAGTTGCCGTTTCAGCCGCTGGCGTCCTGGTCCGCGAGTATCTGGTGGCTTAGTGGTGCACCCCTGCAGAACCTGCCGGAACTGCCGCGCAGTGCGCTGTCAGGCCCGGTTCAGGAAGACAAGGCGGCGGCCCATGCGGTGCTGGTCAAGCTGGTCGAGCAACAACAGCAAAAGCTCGAATCCTTTGACCTGCGGGCGATTGACGGCCTGATGGGCTGCAAGGGCAACCAGCCGGACTGTGCCAGCTTCGAGGACTATCTGGCGACTCTGGACCAGCGTCAGGTGCGCATCATCAGTTACAAGGATTTTGTCAGCGCCATCAGCCAGCCGCTGCCACGTTTTCTCGCCGGCGAGCGCATTCAGCTGACTCAGGCCAGCTGGCACGGCAGCCGGTATTTCTGGAATGGCGAGCATTCGGCTGAAATCCTGGCCAATGCCATTGTCTATGCCCGTCGGCGCGAACTGGAAGTCACCCTGCCGGCGCAGATCACCCGCTACCGCATCAGCCCCGGCGGCCTGAAGCAGCTCGACACCCACTACCACATGCTGGCGATGCCGGTGCAGGCATGGAGCCACGAACCCTTTATGAGCCTGCTGCTGGACACCGGCATGCCCTATGCGCGACTGACCCTGACGCGCAGCGCCGAATTCCTCATGCTGCCCAAGCAGCACGCGCAAGCCACGGCGCTCGGCGAAGGTTTGCGCCTGGCCGGCGCGGCCGACGTGTGCGAGTTTCTGCGCCAGTACACCGCCTGAAGCTACTGCCTTGACTGTGACGCAGTCACAGATCGCCGGCTGAAAACGATCCAGCCGGCGAAACCGTGCTTAGCCCTTGCTGCCGCTCTGCGCGAGATCGACCAGCTCCCGGTTGGCCACCGCGTACATCGCGTAGTCAGCCGTGGTCGCCGCACGCAACTCGGCGAGCATGGCCTGCCAGCGCGCCACCGCCTGTGCATGCTGTTGCAACCAGTGATCCACGCGCTGCTCGATGGCTCCGGCGCCATCCTTGATTTGCAACACTGAAACCGTGATGGCGCGTTGCTGCCAGTCCAGATCATCGCGGAACGCTTCACGCGCCAGCGCCTGCCAGTTGCTCTGTACCGCCAGCGCATTGATCTGCTGCAGATACCAGGACAACTCCAGCCGGCTGCCGACGCTGAAGTAAGCCACGGCCACCTCCGCTGCATCCTGCCCCGTGACATCGGCCGCCTCGATGATCGGCAACAAGGTGTACAGGTGGCTGGTTCCGGCCACCATGCGCGCCAGCTCCTGCGGCACACCCGCCTCGACAAAGGCCTGATAGCGCCCCAGCCAATGCTCGCGCGCCGGTCCTTCCAGCAGGTCATCCAGCTGGCTGGCCAGCTGCACGATCTTCGGTGCGAAATGCGCCACATCACGCGCCGCATCCAGCTCGTTGCGCCGGCTGCGCAGGAACCAGCGGGTGGCACGACGGCCCAGGCGCATCAGCTCATCCATCAGACTCAGTTGCAACTGCGCGGGGACCTGATAGTCCAGTGCCTCGATCTGCTGCCACCAGTGCGGCAGGCGGAACACATCACGCACGATCACATAGGCACCCGCCACATTGGCCGCGCTCATGCCGGTGGACTCTTTCAGCCGCTGCACAAAGGTGATGCCCATGTGGTTGACCAGATCATTGGCCAGCTGCGTGCTGACGATTTCCCGTTTCAGCCGGTGCCGGCGCATGGGTTCGCCAAACTCGGCGGTCAGCCGTGCCGGAAACGCCGTTTCCATCTCCCGTGCCAGGTACGCATCATCCGGCACCCGCGATTTGAGCAGGGCTTCCTTGAGGTCGATCTTGCTGTAGGAAATCAGTACCGACAGTTCCGGACGGGTCAGGCCACGCCCCTGACTGGCGCGCTCGTTGAGCTCCTCATCGGTGGGCAAAAATTCCAGCGCGCGATCGAGCTTGCCATCGGCCTCCAGCGCCGCCATCAGGCGTTTGTACTCGGCCAGACGCTCATGGGCCAGGCGTTCAGCCAGCGACAGCGCCTGGGTCTGCTTGTAGTTGTTGTGCAACACCAGACTGCCGACGTCGTCGGTCATCTCGGCGAGCAGCTTGTTGCGCTGCTTGCCGGTCATGTCGCCGGCAGCGACGATTTCGTTGAGCAGGATCTTGATGTTGACCTCATGGTCGGAGCAGTCCACGCCGCCAGCATTATCGATAAAGTCGGTATTGCCCGAACCGCCGTTGAGGCCGTATTCCACCCGACCCAATTGGGTCATGCCGAGGTTCCCGCCCTCGCCCACCACCTTGGCGCGCAGCTCGCAGCCGTTGACCCGCAGGCTGTCGTTGGCCTTGTCACCGACATCGGCATGGGTTTCCCGGCTGGATTTGACATAGGTACCGATGCCGCCATTCCACAGCAGATCGACCGGCGCCTTGAGCAGCGCATTGAGCAGCTCGGTCGGCGCCAGCTTGTCGGCGCTGATATCGAAGCGTGCCTGCATCTGCGGCGAAATCGGAATGCTCTTGGCGCTGCGCAGGAAGATGCCACCACCCGCGGAAATCAGCTTGGCGTCGTAATCGGCCCAGCTTGAACGCGGCAGGTCGAACATCCGCCGGCGCTCGACAAAGCTCTTGGCCGGATCCGGGTTGGGATCGATAAAAATATGCATGTGGTTGAACGCCGCCACCATCAGCAACTTGTCCGACAGCAGCAAACCGTTGCCGAACACATCACCGGCCATGTCACCGATACCGATCACCGTGGTCAGGTCTTTCTGCACATCGATGCCGCGTTCGCGGAAATGCCGCTGCACCGACACCCAGCCACCCTTGGCGGTAATGCCCATGCCTTTGTGGTCGTAACCGGCTGAACCGCCCGAGGCGAAGGCATCGCCCAGCCAGAAGCCATAATCCAGCGCAATGCCGTTGGCAATATCGGAGAAAGTCGCCGTACCCTTGTCGGCCGCCACCACAAGATAGGGATCATCCGGATCATGCCGCACCACATTGGCCGGCGGCACCACAGCGCCATCCTTGAGGTTATCGGTGATGTCCAGCAAACCACTGATGAAGAGCCGGTAGCAGGCAATCCCTTCGGCCTGGATCTCGTCGCGCGAGCCGCCGACCGGCATGCGCCGCGGAATGAAGCCGCCCTTGGCGCCCATCGGCACGATCACCGCATTCTTCACCTGCTGCGCCTTGACCAGCCCGAGTACCTCGGTGCGGAAATCTTCTTCCCGGTCGGACCAGCGCAAGCCGCCGCGTGCCACATCGCCAAAGCGCAGGTGCACGCCCTCGACACGCGGGCAGTAGACGAAGATTTCATACTTGGGCACCGGCCGCGGAATCTCCGGGATAGCCCGTGGATTGAGCTTGAAACTGAAATAACTCTTGGGCTGGCCCTGGGCATCGGTCTGGTAAAAGTTGGTGCGCAGGGTGGCTTTGATCAGGTCCAGATAGCGCCGCAGGATGCGGTCTTCGTTGAGCACCGCCACATTATCCAGCGCCGCCAGAATCGCCTGTTCGAGCTTCTGTTGTTTGTCCTCCAGATCCGCCGTGGTCATCTTGCGCGCCAGGTAGAAGCGCGTCTTGAACAAACGCACCAGCTCACAGGCAATGTCTGCATGGTTGAGCAAGGCACTGGCGATGTAGCTCAGGTCGAAGCCCAGGCGAATCTGCTTGAGGTAGCGCGCATAGGCCCGCAGCAGGGCCACTTCGCGCCACGGAATGGCGGCGGTGAGTACCAGACGGTTGAACCCGTCGTTCTCGGCGTGACCGTTGGCGATGTGAATGAATGCGTCTTGCAAGGTGTCGTTGAGTTGCTGGATATCCAGCTCCAGCCCGGCCACCGTGGTAAAGGCAAAGTCGTGAATCCAGTACTCGCGCCCATCGGCACGACGCAGGCGATAGGGGAATTCACCGAGCACGCGCAGGCCGAGGTTTTCCAGAATCGGCAGCACGTCCGACAACGGCAGTGGCGTGTCGGCGTGGTACAGCTTGCAGTGCAGTTGCTGCTCGCCCTGACTCAATGGCTGGTAAAAACTCATCACCAGCGAACGCTGCTCGGACAGACTCAGCAGATGCTGCATGTCGACCACCGCCGAGTTCGGCGCAAAGCGCTCGCGGTAGCCGGCCGGGAAACCCGCCGGAAACTCACCGAGTACCTGCATGCCCTGCGCTTCGCCCAGGCTCTCAACCATCAGGCTGGAGAAATCATCCTTCCACGAACGGCAGGCCTGAATGACTTCCTTCTCCAGACGGGCGACATCGATCTGCACGCGGTTCTTCGGATCAACCCGCAGAATGAACTGCACCCGCGCCAGCAGCGACTCGGAGAAATAGGTCCAGAACTCGCAGTCGGTCGCCTGCAGCCGCTCCATCAGAATCTGCTGGATCTTCAGCCGGGTTTCCGTGGAATACACATCCCGTGGCACATAGGCCAGCGCATAGACAAAGCGGCCGTAAGGGTCGCGGCGCAGGAACAGGCGCAGCTTGTTGCGCTCCTGAATCTGCACAATGCTGATGGCGGTATTGAACAGATCGTCCACCGGCGTCTGGAACAAATCGTCGCGCGGCAGCACTTCCAGCACCTGTTCCAGCTCTTTACCCAGATGGCCCTTGCTGTCGAAACCGGAACGACGGGCGATCTCGGCTACCTTGCCGCGGATATAGGGGATCTGATTGACGCTCTCGGCATACGCCGAGGAAGTAAACAGCCCCATGAAACGGCATTCCTTGACCACCTTGCCCTTGCTGTCGAGTTCGCGCAGCGAGACGTAATCCGGATAAGCCGGCCGGTGCACGCGGCTCGGTTGTGCCGCCTTGGCAAAGGACAGGCGCAAGGGTTCGCGCAGGTACGCCAGCGCCTGGGCTTCCACATGCAGATCGGCGGCGGTCAGGCCACTGCGCATGTGTTTCGACAGCCCCAGCAGTGAGTCCTCGGCGTAGATCACCCGACCGCCGTCGCCCTCCTCGACCACACTGAATTCTTCATAACCGAGGAAAGTGAAATGGTTGTCCAGTAGCCACGCCAGGAACGCATTGATCTCGCTCTGCTCGGCACTCTCTTTGGCTTTGGGCTTGGCCTTTTGCAGGCTCTCCAGCAGCGACTGCGCTTTGGCTTTGATCGGCTCGAAATCCGCCACGGCCAGGCGAACATCACCGAGCACTTCCTGCAAGGCCTTTTCCAGCGTGCGCTGCGCACCGGCACTGGCACAGCGGTCAATCTCCAGAAACATCAGGGCTTCGGCATGCAGACCCGCTGCATCGGCACTGCGCGGATGCAGTTCCAGCAGCTCACCCTTGGCGTTGCGACGCACTTTAAACACGCTGTTCTGCAGGGTATGAATGCTGTAACCACGGCGGCTCAGCTCCATGCGCACCGAATCGACCAGAAACGGAATATCCGGGTGCAGCACTTCAACCGCCGCATGCGTCGACTGCCAGCCGTGCTTTTCAAAATCGGGGTTGAACACATGCACTTCCGGCTCTGCCGGATCAAAGCGCTGCAACAGACGCCAGGCCGACAGGGTCGAACCCACCAGATCTGACAGTCGGCGCTGGGTCAGTTCCTCCAGCGCGACGATGCCAAAAAACTGCTCGGCAAACAGCACCAGCTGCGGCAGCACCTGTTCACTGACATGCGCTGCCAGGGCATTGCGCAACTGTTGCTGGAAATCGGACTTGCTGGCTGCTGTGAAGAACGCCATGTTGGAACTCCGCCGTAATCGAGGATGGTGGTAAGCCTGAGACTGGTCGCCTGCTGTGCTGACGCGGTCGGTACTGGATGCCCGTAGTGACCGACCGGTCACGCCGGAGCTGAGTATAGCCACGCACCTGTTCGGTGCATTTGCGGCGCCGCGACATTTTCGTTCAGAACCCGTGCGCTGCCCGGGCAACAGCCATGGCAACTTAAACCTGCAATGAGCGGTGAAACTTATGACGCGGTGGTTGGTCGTAACGACCCGTATTGAATTAAAGTGACCGCCACATCGCGGCAGCCCCCTGTCTGTTACCTGAATCGGAAGAACATTACATGGAACACCGAGAAGCCCTCGTTGCACTGCGGCAATTCCTCAGCAGCCAGATTCTGGGTCAGGAGAAGCTGGTCGAGCGTCTGTTGATTGCGCTGATTGCCGATGGCCATCTGCTGGTCGAAGGGGCGCCCGGGCTGGCCAAGACCAAAGCGATCAAGGAACTGGCCGAAGGCCTGGAGGCCGAGTTCCACCGCATCCAGTTCACCCCGGACCTGCTGCCCTCGGACATCACCGGCACCGAAATCTACCGCCCGGAAACCGGCAGTTTCGTGTTCCAGCAGGGACCGATCTTCCACAACCTGGTGCTGGCTGACGAGATCAACCGGGCACCGGCCAAAGTTCAATCGGCGCTGCTCGAAGCCATGGGTGAGCGTCAGGTCTCGATCGGCCGCACCACCTATGAATTGCCCCCGCTGTTTCTGGTCATGGCCACGCAGAACCCGATCGAGCAGGAGGGCACCTACCCGCTGCCCGAAGCGCAACTCGACCGTTTCCTCATGCATGTGCGCATCGGTTTTCCGGACGCGGCCATCGAACGGCGCATCCTCAATCTGGCCCGCGGCGTAGCCCTCAATGGTGAAGCGCACCCGGAACAGAAAGTGACCCAGGAAACCATCTTCGCTGCGCGCAAGGAAATCCTCGGCCTGCACATGGCCGACGCGGTGGAGGAATACATGGTGCAACTGGTGATGGCCACGCGCACCCCGGCCAAGTTCGATGCCGAGCTGGCTGAATGGCTGTCCTACGGATCCAGCCCGCGCGGCACCATTTCCCTCGACCGCTGCGCCCGCGCCCATGCCTGGCTGGCCGGTCGCGATTTTGTCAGCCCCGAAGACATTCAGGCCGTACTGTTCGATGTGCTGCGTCACCGCCTGATCCTGTCCTTCGAGGCCGAAGCCGCCGGCATCGATCAGGACCGCGTGATCCAGCGCATTCTCGATGTGGTGGCAGTGGCGTGATGCTTCTGCAACTAATGCACTGTCCCTGTAGGAGCCAGCTTGCTGGCGATGCGCGGCAGGCAAAGCATCGCCAGCAAGCTGGCTCCTACGCAATGCCCTGCGCCACACTGCGCCCCCTGAGCGTCCTGCGCCATGCATAGCCAGCCCGCCCAGCCCGGCGTGCGAACCAGCCTGGCCGAACTGATCGAGATGCGCCACCACGTGCACGAGGTGCAGATTTTCTCGACCCCGGCGCGCCGCAGCCCGCTGATCGGCCTGCACCATTCCAAGCTGCGTGGCCGGGGTATCGACTTCGATCAGGTTCGCGCCTACCAGCCGGGCGATGATGTGCGCACCATCGACTGGCGGGTCACCGCGCGTACCCAGGAACCGCACACCAAAGTCTTTCACGAAGAACGCGAGCGGCCGATCTTCATCATTGTCGAGCAGACCCGGCGGCTGTTTTTCGGCTCCGGTCTGGCGCTCAAATCCGTGATCGCCGCGCATGCCGCCAGCCTGATCGGCTGGTCCGCGCTGGGCCACAATGACCGCATCGGCGGGCTGGTGTTCAGTGACAGCGAACACCACGAGATCAAACCCCGGCGCAGCAAACAGAGCCTGTTGCAGTTGCTCAACTGGCTGGTGCGCGCCAACCAGAACCTCTCGGCCGGCACCCCCGCCTGCAACCGCGACAGTTTCAGCCTGGCCCTGCGCCGCGCGCGCGAAGTCTTGCGACCCGGCAGCCTGGTGGTGATCCTGTGTGACGAGCGGGCCCTGAGTGATACCGCCGAACAGCAAATGAGCCTGCTGGCCCGTCACACCGACCTGATCCTGCTGCCGCTGTCCGATGCGCTCGACCACGCCCTGCCCGGCGCCGGTCTGCTGCGCTTTGCCGAGCATGACGCACAGCTGGAACTGGACACCCTGGACAGCGATCTGCGCCAGCGCTATCAGTCCCTCGGCGAGCAGCGGCAAGCGCGCTGGAAGCGTCTGGGGCAAAAGCTCGGTGTGCTGCTGATGCCCTTGCACACGCGCACCGATGTGATCGGACAACTGCGCGAGCACCTGCAACAGCGGGGGACACGCACGTGAATCCGCTCGACCAACTGCAACCGCCGATCCAGCCGCCGCCAGTGTCCTGGTGGCCGCCAGCACCCGGCTGGTGGCTGTTGCTGATCCTCCTGCCCTTGCTGGTCTGGGGGCTGTGGTGGTTGCGTCAGCGACTCAAACGCAAAGCCGGCAAGCCGACCCGTGCCCAGGAACTTGACCCGCTGCGTCTGGCGGCGCTGCAGGAACTGGCGCAGATGACTCCACCGTTGCCGGGCGAGCCCGCCGCCCTCTGGCTGCAACAACTCAACGGTCTGCTCAAGCGCCTGTGCCGGGAGCATTACCCGGCCCAGAACAGCCATACCCTGAGCGGCCGCAGCTGGCTGGCCTTTCTCGACAGCCGCTGCCCGGCAGCCGGGCTGACGCGCTGGATGGTGCTGGTGGACGGCGGCTACCGCGCCAAGTGTGTACTGGATGAAAACGCCATCGAAGGCTTGAACAAGTCGGTGGATACCTGGATTCGCAAACATGTTTGAGTTCACCTGGCCCTGGATCTTCCTGCTCGCCCCCCTGCCCTGGCTGATGCGCCGCTTGCTGCCACCGGCCGACAGCGGCGAAGCCGTGTTGCAGGTCAGCTTCCTTAATGACCTTGAAAGCCTGGCTGGCCGCCGCGCCCGCAGAACCCTGCCGGACTGGCGCCAGCATGCGCCGCTGCTGCTCATCTGGCTGTTGCTGTTGCTGGCGGCGGCGCGTCCGGAATGGGTCGGCGATCCTCTGCCGGTGCCGGCCAGCGGCCGCGACCTGATGCTGGCGGTGGATGTGTCCGGCTCGATGGATTACACCGACATGCAATGGCAGGGCCGCGAGGTCAGCCGTCTGGAACTGGTCAAAGGATTGCTCGGCGAGTTTATCGAAGGCCGTCAGGGTGACCGCATCGGTCTGATCCTGTTCGGTACCCAGGCCTACCTGCAGGCGCCTTTGACCTTCGACCGGCAGACGGTAAAAACCTGGCTCAATGAAGCGCTGATCGGTATCGCCGGCAAGAACACCGCCATCGGTGACGCCATCGGTCTGGCCGTCAAACGCCTGCGCGACCGCCCGGCACAGAGCCGCGTACTGGTACTGGTGACTGACGGCGCCAACACCGCCGGCGAGATCGAACCGCTGACGGCGGCCCAACTGGCCGCCGAACAAGGGGTGAAGATTTACACCATCGGTATTGGCGCCGACCCCGCGCAAAGCGGGATTGCCGGACTGCTCGGCATGAACCCCGGTCTGGATCTGGATGAACCGCAACTGACCGCGATCGCCAGCACTACCGGCGGCCAGTACTTCCGTGCCCGCGATGCGGATGAACTGGCGCAGATCAGCGCCGTGCTCGACCAGCTGGAACCGGTGGCCCAGCTACCGACCCAGGCACGCCCTGCACAACCGCTGTTCCCCTGGCCGCTGGGGGCGGCCGTGTTACTGAGCCTGTTGCTGGTCGCCGGCGAACTCTGGCCGCAGACCGGGCAGAAAATCCGCAGTCAGATTCTGCAGCGCTTACGGAGGCAGCCATGATCGAACTCTGGCCGCACTGGCTGCGCCCGGGCTGGCTGCTGCTGTTGCCGCTGCTGGTCTGGCTGGGCTGGCAATTGTGGCAGCGTCCGCACCGCAGCGGCCGCTGGCAGGCGCTGATCCCCGAAGCCTTTCACAGTGTCCTGCTGATCGGCAGCCAGCAGCGCAGCACCCGCCTGCCCTGGCTGGCACTGGTGACTGGCTGGCTGCTGGCGCTGCTCGCCCTGCTCGGACCGAGCTGGCAACAGGTGGAAAACAACCCGGTCAAACGCGCCGACCCGCTGGTGGTGGTGCTTGACCTGAGCGAGGCGATGCTGGCCGCCGACACACCGCCCAATCGTCTGGAACAGGCACGGCGCAAACTGCTGGACCTGTTGCAGGCACGCGGCGATGCGCAAACCGGGATCGTCGTGTATGCCGGCAGCGCACACAGTCTGGTGCCACTGTCGGACGATCTGCTGACCTCGCGCAACCTGCTGGAGGCGCTCAAGCCGTCGATCATGCCCGAGCCGGGCCAGCGCGCGGACCTGGGCGTGGACAAGGCGCGGCAACTGTTGCAGCAGGGAGCCAACGGCCAAGGCCGCATTCTGCTGATCACCTCGCGCCTCACGGCGGACGAACTGGACGCCATCCGCCAGTCACTGGACGATTCAGCTATCACGCTGGATGTTCTGGGGATCGGCACCCTTGAGGGCGCACCGATTACCCAGGCCGACGGCAGCTTCCTCAAGGATGCAAGCGGCGGCATCCTCCTGCCCCGGCTGGAAGAAGGCAACCTGCAACAGGCCGCACGGGAGAACCGCGGCCGCTACAGCCGCATCCGTCTGGACAACCAGGATCTGGATCAACTGCAACTGCTGGAGCGCGCCCAGAGCACCCGCCAGACCACTGAACCGACGCGTCTGCAGCTGTGGGCCGATGCCGGCCACTGGCTGTTGCTGCCACTCTTGTTGCTGGCGGCCTGCGCCGGACGGCGCGGCTGGCTGTTGTGCCTGCCGCTGCTGCTGGTCATGCCGCGGCCGGTGTATGCCTTCGAGTTCATGGACCTGTGGCTGACGCCCGACCAGCAAGGTGCCCGGTTGTTGCAGAAGAACGAGCCGGCAAAAGCTGCCGGCCGCTTTGCCGATCCGCAGTGGCAAGGCATCTCGCTCTATGAAGCGGGTGACTATGCCGAGGCAGCCGGTCGCTTCAATCAGGGCGACCGCGCCATCGACCATTACAACCGCGGCAACGCACTGGCGCGCAACGGCGATCTGGAAGCGGCCGTGGATGCCTACGAAACCGCCCTCGAACGCCAATCCGACCTGAAGCCGGCGCTGCAGAACAAAGCCCTTGTCGAGGACCTGCTGCGCCAGCAAAAGGAACAACAGCAACAGCAGAACCCGGCCGATGCCCAGCCCGGCGAGCAGGACCAACAACCCTCCGCCGGTCAATCCGGACAAAACCAGCAGGGTAAAGATCCGCAGCAGACACAAGACGAATCGACGGGAAAACCTGCCGACCGCAAACCTGCATCAGACCCGCAACAGGCACAGCAGCCCGATCAGTCCGACGCCCCCACGCAAGACACACAAGGCGCCAGCGGCAAACCCGAGCAGCGCCCGGCAGGTGATCCGGCGGATGGCAGCAGCCAGCAGGCGTCAGGGGCCGCCAATGAGCCCTTGAGCGAAAACCCGAAAACACCAGCGGCGCAAAACGGAAAATCCGCCGAAGACCAAACACCCGCTGACACGGATACCAACGCCAGCCAACCCGGCGAAAGCGCCGAACCGCTGAATGAAGAAAACCGTCAGGCCCTCGAACAATGGCTGCGGCAGATCCCGGATGATCCGGCTGAATTGCTGCGCCGCAAGTTCTGGTATGAACAGCAACAGCGCCAGGAAAACCTGCCATGAAGCGTTACCTTTGCACCCTCATCCTCGCTCTGCTGACCTTTTATGCGCAGGCCGCGAGTTTTACCGCCAGCGTCGACCGCACCCGTCTGAGCGAAGGCGAAACCGTCGAACTGCGTCTGCAGTCGGACGACCCGACCCTGTTTGGCAAGCCGGATCTGGCACCGCTCAACCCCCACTTCGAGGTGCTCGGCAGCCGTCAGCAGAACCAGCTGAGCAGCATCAATGGCAAGACCACGGCCACCACCACCTGGAATGTCAGCCTGCTGCCCAAAACCACCGGCGAGCTGCAGATCCCGGCCCTGCAACTGGGCGACCTGCGCAGCGAGCCGATCACGCTGTACATCAGCGAACAGAACGGCACGGCCAGCAAGAGCGGAGCACCGATCTTCATCGATGCCAGCCTCGATCAGGACAGCGTCTATGTGCAGGCACAGGCCGTGCTGACCCTGCGCATCTACCACTCGGTGTCGCTGTACAACGACAGCAGCCTGACACCGCTGAAAATGACCGACGCGCGCATCGAACAACTCGGCGCGGCGCGCACCTATGAAAAAGACATCAACGGCGTGCGCCATGGCGTGATCGAACTGAGCTACGCCATTTTTCCGCAGAAGAGTGGCGAGCTGAGCATTCCGTCGCTGCTGTTCAGCGCCACCCTGGCCGACCGTTCGGACAACTCCGGCTTCATGTCGTTTGGCAAACCGACCCGCCTCAAGTCGCCGAGCATTCCGCTGCAGGTCAAGCCCAAACCCGCCAGCTACCCGGCCGATGCGCCCTGGCTGCCGGCCCGCGCCCTCAGTTTGAATGAAGCCTGGAACCCGGAACCGGACAACCTGCAGGTCGGCCAGTCACTGACCCGCAGCCTGCTGCTCAAGGTCGATGGCCTGTCAGCCGCCCAGTTGCCGCCCCTGCCGGAGAACATGCCCGAAGGTCTGCGGCATTACCCGGAACAACCCAAGCTGGCCAATCAGACCACCGGCAATGGCGTGATCGGCAGCCGTGAAGAACGCCAGGCACTGGTGCCGACCCGCAGTGGCGAGCTGACACTGCCCGCCATCGAAGTGGTCTGGTGGAATACCGTGGAGGACCGTCTGGTGCGCAGCAGCGTGCCGGCCAGACGCCTGCCGGTCACTGACAACCCCGGCCTGCTGGCGGTGGAACCCTCCGCCAGCGCCAGTCTCGAAACACCGCTGAGCGGCAGCGAAACACTGCTTTGGCCATGGCAGCTGGCCACGGCCCTGCTGTCACTGACCAGCCTGCTCGGCTTTGGCCTCTGGTGGCGCGCTCGGCGGCAACCGGCGATTGTCGCCACTGTGCAGACCGGCCCCAGCCCGCGCACCCTGCTCGACGAACTCAAGCGCGCCTGCCAGGCCAACGATGCGCCGCTCAGCCGTCAGGCGCTGGATGCCTGGGCCCGCCAGCAGCCGGAAACCCTGGCCGACATGGGCGAGCGCTTCGCACCGCTGTCCGAAGCGCTGGATGGCTTGAACGGCGCGCTCTACGGCGCCAGCGAAATAAGCTGGGATGGCAAGGACCTGTGGCAGGCGATCCGCAACATGCCG
>DATMWH010000021.1:0-1622 GCA_035562615.1 Pseudomonas sp.
CTGCCCCAACTGCAGGTATTCAGGCCTGAAGTCATGCCCCCACTGGGACACGCAATGCGCCTCATCAATGGCAAACAGGGCAATCGGAATGTTCTGCAGAAACGCCAGCATGCGCGGCTGCACCAGACGCTCCGGAGCGACATAAAGCAATTTGACTTCGCCACGACGAATCCGCTCGGCAATCTCCCGCTGCTGGCCGGCATCCAGCGTCGAGTTCAAGGCAGCGGCGGCAACCCCCAGCTCATCGAGCGTCGAGACCTGATCTTCCATCAGCGCAATCAGCGGCGAAACCACCACCGTCAGGCCTTCACGCAATAGCGCAGGGACCTGGAAACACAGGGATTTGCCACCGCCGGTTGGCATCAGCACCAGCGCATCGCCACCGTTGGCGACCTGTTCGATGATGGCCGCCTGCTTGCCACGAAACGCATCGTAGCCAAAGACTGCCTTGAGAACCTGTTGAGCCTGATCGAGCATGAAATCTCCGTTTGCAGGGCGCGGAGTATACGTGAGCGCAGCGCACAGCTGGGCAACGCTGATCGGCTGATTAACGGGGTTCGATGAAATCGCGCTGGTCAATCAGGGTCTGGTAGTACTTGTTCAGGCTGCTGACATAGGTAACCGTCTGCAAACCCAGCTTTTCCGCCGCAATGCGCTCCACCTGGAAGAACCACTGGTTGGCGTTGAGCCCACGGCGGCGGGCTTCGGCGCGCATGTTCTGCACCCGCTGCGGACCCAGGTTGTAGGCCGCCAGAATGAACGCCATGCGCTCTCGCTCGGCGATCTGCGGATTGGCAAAAAAGTTTCGGCGGATCTTTGCCAGATACTTGGCCGCCGCCTGCACGTTGTTATCCAGTTGCTGGATATTGCCCACGCCGACCGAGCGTGCAGCGCCCGGCGTCACTTGCATCAACCCCGTAGCACCATGCGCGCCCTGGGCCACCGGGTTGAGACTGGACTCCTTGTAGGCCAGCGCGGCCAACAGCAACCAGTCAAAATCTTCCTTGGCTGCATGCTTTTGCAGGACCGGACGGACCTTTTCCAGCCGACGCAGATTGCCAGCCGACAGCGGGTTGTGGACTTTGCTCTTGCGCGTGTAGGTACGCAGAAAAACCGAATCCAGCGCAACGGATGGTTCATGATTACGCAAAAAGAAATTGACGCTGGCCAGCAGTATCGGCGCATCACGCTTGACCACCCAAACCCAGTCACCCTGCTTGTCCAAGACCAGCTGTCGATCTATGCGCAACCCGGGCAACACCTTGCTCCAGCGTTCCGCCACGGGCAGGTCGACCACCGCCAGCCGGTAGATGCCGGCCGCCACCATTTCCAGTACATCGTCCGGCCCCAGACTCGCATCGGCCCACTCGATCATCAGCGGATCCAGCTGTTTTTCCCGCAACTTCTGGTTGAGCCGCATGATGGCTGGCAGTGCCGCACTGCCGACTGGCAACACCACCATGCGCCCGGCCAGTTGCTCCAGGCGCTGATAGCGCGGCTGCCCTTGCCGACTGACGAAAACCTGAGCGACCTGACGAATGATCGGCTCACTGGCGACCAAACCGCTGGCCTGGGAAATATCCAGCAATTCGCCGGGCACCAGCAGATCTCCCTCGCCACGC
>DATMWH010000022.1:0-3968 GCA_035562615.1 Pseudomonas sp.
GCTGATCGTCGCAGGCACCCTGATTGTGCTGCTGCTCGGAGACCTCGCTTCGGTTCCCGGCGCATTCATTGTTGGCCAGGTTTTTGTGCTGCTGCTGTATCTGCTGATTTCTGTGATTGCTTTTTACTGCGTCATGAAGCGCGAGCGGCGGGCCTACTTCTTTGTCATTGCCTTTACCTTTTACCTGATTGGCGTGATCACCTACACGCTGACCAGCATGGGCCTGATTGGTCACAGTGAGCTGACGGCCAACGCCGGACAGATGGGCTCCGGACTGGAAATGCTGTTACTGGCCTTCGCCCTGGCTGACCGCTTCAACCTGGCCCGCCATGAAAAACTCGAGGCCCAAGCCGAAGCGCTGCGGATCAAACAGGAGCTGCTCGATAACGTCCGGACATCGGAGCGTCTGCTGGAAGCCCGCGTCAACGAACGCACCGAAGAACTCAACGCAGCGATGGCCAAGCTGCAGGAGCTCAGCGTTACCGACGGACTGACCGGCATCGCCAATCGCCGCCATTTTGACAGTGCCTTGCGCGCCGAGTGGAGTCGCGCAGAGCGCGCCGGCACAACCCTGTCTCTGGCGCTGATCGATGTCGATCACTTCAAGAAATTCAATGATTGCTATGGCCATCTGCAGGGCGATGATTGCCTGCGCAAGGTGGCGCAGATTCTTGCGCAAAGCATCTCGCGCCCCGGCGAGCTGGCTGCCAGGTACGGCGGCGAAGAGTTTGCCCTGATCATTCCAAACACTCAGGGCTGCGACGCTGTCCGGCTGGCCGAGCGAATCAGGGCCGCGATAGTGGCGTGCAGCATCGCGCATACCGATTCCGACCTGGGTTACCTGACCATTTCAGTCGGTGTTGCCAGCATTATTCCTCACTCGAATATTTTGCCGCAGGCTCTGACCCACGCGGCAGATGAAGCGCTTTATTCAGCCAAAAATGGCGGACGCAACCAGACCGTTCTGGCCGAGCCCTGCAACGCCTGACCCCATCCATCAGCACTCATTGCTCCCTAGCGACCCAGGATACAACCCATGCATGAAGTACGAAGCGGTGCCCCTAGACCGGCGCCCAATGGCGAAGCTGTGCACACGCCTTATGATCGCGGCGAGCAGTCGCTTGAAGAGCAGGTACAGAGCGCTCTCAACCTGTTCCTGACGCTCAAGAACCCGGCACAGATGCCCGCACTGCTGGCCATTCTCGATCAGGTCAAACCCAAGGTGCAGGCCGCTCTGGGCGGGCTGCACTATGTTCACTTCGCGCGTTTTCTGCCAACCCGGGATGGTTCTACCCTGCTGGTCATTACCGAGTATGACGGCGATCTGGATGCTTACCTGATGGACTTCGTGGCCGTGCTGGGCGACGAGTTCAACGCCATCCTCGAATTCGTTCAGGATGCTCCACGGCTGCCTGTGCAACAGTACCCCCGCGACTTCTGCGACTTTGTAACCCGCAACAATCTGGCGCAGGTCAAGGCCTGGTCCGCCTATCCGGAAAAAACCGTGATCGATATTCAGGGGCCGCGCCGAACACTGCCACCCGCCGTGCGGGAACCGGCTCCCGCCAATCTCGATCTTGCAGACATTCAGGGCAATATCCTGCGCGGCTACCGTGTCAGTTTTGCCCGGCACTTTGCCCTTGCGCTCGGCGACAGCGCCGCCGCACGCCGGTTCATCAACGGTCTGATTGGCGGTGACGAGAGCATCAGTCCGCAAATAACCACGGCTGCGCACTGGCAGGAGCGTCCCGCGTACTTTCTGAATATTGGCCTGACCTGGAGCGGCCTGCAGGCACTCGGTCTGCCCACTGCCGTGCTCCAAGGCTTTCCGCAAGCCTTCCGGGAGGGCCCTGCTGCCGAGCCGCGCGCCAGCCAGCTGGGTGACACCGAAGCCAGCGCACCGGAGAACTGGGTAATCGGCAACCCGCAGCAGACCACCCATCTACTGCTCTCGCTGTATGCCGACAGCCATCAGCAAACCGCCTTCGAGCAGCAGACCCAGCGCCTGCGGCAGCTATTCACGACCCACGGCATCGTGGAGTTGTCCTGTTTCGAGGCCCATGCGCTACCCGATGATCAGGTGCATTTCGGCTATCGCGACAGCATTGCGCAACCGCGCATCGCCGGGGCACCCGGGCGTGAAAAGCCCGACATGCAGCCCGCCGCCAGCGCCGGCGAGTTCCTGCTGGGTAAGGACTATATCAACCAGTATGCCGGCAACTTTATCGGCGACCTGCCGGGCGAGCTCTGCAACAACGCGACCTACGCAGCCCTGCGCATGCTGAAGCAGGACGTGCACGCCTTCGAGGATCTGATCACGCAGGCCGGACAACGGCACAATCTCGACCCGGAGTTGGTGGCCGCCAAACTGATGGGCCGCTGGCGCGACGGCTCGCCGTTGATTCTGGCGCCCGAGGCACCCTGCCCACACATGCCCAGCGAGCGCCTGAACAACTTCGATTACGCACCAACCGCCGAACACCCCACCTATTACGACGATGCCGAAGGCCTGCGTTGTCCGGTTGGTGCACATATACGCCGGCTGAATCCGCGCGGCGCGCTGGTCACGGGCAAGCCGTACAGCCGCCGCATCATTCGTCGTGGCATGCCATACGGCCCGGCGTTCAACCCGCAACAGCCGGATGATGGCATCGAGCGCGGTCTGCTCGGGCTGTTCATCTGCGGTGATCTGGCCATGCAGTACGAGTTCCTCATGCGTACCTGGGTCAATCAGGACATCCAGACCCGCGGACTGCAGAACAGCCGCGACCCCATACTTGGCGCACAGCCGCCTGAAGGCGGCCACTTCGTGATCCGCACCGGCGATAGCCGGGACCCGATCGAGCTGACGGTTCCGCGCCTGATCACAACCCGTGGCAGCCTTTACCTGTTGATTCCCGGCATTGCCGGCCTGCGCTATCTGGGGGCTCTGTGATGAGCGCAAGACTGATCGCACAACGCGATGCTGCGTTGGCCAAAGGGGTCCCCTGCGGCATGCTGGCCTGGTGGGGACGAACGGACTTTCCCGACGGATCAGCCAGCGCACCGCGACTTGCACAGGCGCAATGGGAAAGCTGGTACGCCACTTTGCAGCAGGCTGCACTGGCGCCGGAACAGTTTGTCGCCCTCGACGCGGTGAAGGCCATGACGGTCAAATTGCGCCCCGACGGCCCGCTACCGGTAGCCATTGCGAACTTCCGACTGGCCACCCTTGATCCGGCGGGCACAGAGCAACAGGCATTCATGGCTTGCACTCTGTTGCACGAGCAATGGGGGTTGTCGACACCGACCTACCGCAGTCGCAGCGTGACGTTCAGCTTCGATCCGCGGTTTTATTTCTGCAATCACGGCGACCCGCTCCCCGAGGGCTTCGACTTCGACCCTGGCGACGGCCAGGGTTTTCGCCGCGTGAGCCCGGGTGACCAACTGTGCGTGACTTACGCCAGCGAAGGCTGCGTGAATGCAACCCTGCGTTGCGGCGCCCTTGAGTCAGGCTTTTCCCTGCAACTGGACGCCCAGCCGGCCCCGCCACCGGCCGATGAGCTCTGGCAACTGCAGGCCGTCAATGGCTGCCGCGGCACGGCCTATGTCTACCGCGCCCATGGGCAGTCCAGGTTGACGCGGCCAATGATCGTTGCCGAAGGCTTTCCCGGTGGTTATCCCTGCGATTACTTGTACGAGATGCTCAACCAGCACGACACGCTGGAGGCACTGCGCAAGGCCGGCTACGACCTGATTCTGCTCAGCTTCGCCAATGGCATGGACCTGCTGCAAAACAATGCACAGGTCATGCAGGCGTGCATAGGCCGGGTCATGCAACGCACTGCCGAGCCGCTGGTAGTATCCGGCGTCAGCATGGGCGGACTGGTTGCCCGCTATGCACTGGCCGCTATGGAAACCTGCGGGCAAGCGCACAACACTCGCCTCT
The DNA here is from genome assembly GCA_035562615.1 of Pseudomonas sp. Taxonomy (GTDB): domain Bacteria; phylum Pseudomonadota; class Gammaproteobacteria; order Pseudomonadales; family Pseudomonadaceae; genus Aquipseudomonas. The sequence goes on from DATMWH010000022.1 coordinate 3,929, forward strand.
TCCTGACGATCGATACACCGCACCGCGGGGCTTACACCAA
>DATMWH010000023.1:0-90668 GCA_035562615.1 Pseudomonas sp.
GCATCTGGAAGACCTTCAGCGCATATTTTCAGGGGTTTGTTGCTGTTCGGCTGATTTTGCAGCACAGCAATCGCCAGATGGCGTGACAGTACTCCAAAAGCGAACCCCCGCTTAAAAGCGGGGGTTCGTCAGCAGCCTGACAGGCCCGCAAGGGCCTTTTTTGTTTGCCGGCTACCAGCCGACGCCGACGCCCAGCGTGTAATCGCGATCACTTGAGGTTTGGGAGGCCCCCCGCACCTGGTTCAACTCGTAAAGCAGACTCACCCGGGCCCACTCATTGATGCGATAGCGCAGGCCAATGTCTGAGTCGAGCACATAGTCGATGGAGTCTACGTGCGGCGCAGCGAACTCGCCGGTACTGACAAACTCAAAGCGGGTACCCCACAGCAGCCGCTTGTAGTCCCACTGCATGGATGAAGCCTCGAACCGGTAAACATCATCTTCGGTCTGCAACTCGTAGTGATCCAGCTGACCGATCAGCTCGAAATGCCCCAGGGCATTGTTCCAGAAGCTGTAGCCAGGACCGAAACCCACGGCATCCTGCCGTTCCACCGTGTCAAACTGATCACGGTCCGTACCCAGGCTGCCCCGCAGGAACCACTGATCGGTCAGGAAGTAATCCTGATCGTAGCTGGCTTCCCACTCATCCTTGATCTTGTTGCCATTCTTGGTTTCGTGACGCTGCGAACCATCGAACTTATGGCGCCAGCGACCGTGACTGAGCGTGGTGTCCAGCTTCAGGCGCCAGTCATCGACCTTGTCATCATCGCGCTCTATGTTGAGCTTGGCGTCCAGGTTGCCCTCCCACAACAGATCTTCAACGAAAGGCTGGGGCGGAATAATCTGCGTGATGTTCGCCAACGGCAGGGTCTTGCTCTCATGATTTTCCAGCCGCACCATGCCCTGACCGGCGGCGGCCAGACTTTTACTCTGATCCGCGTCAAACCCCGATTGCTTGACCAGCAACGGCTGTTCCGAGCGCAGCGTGGAAACATCGGACCAGTTGATCAGGACGCGGCCGGCATATTTGGTCTGCAGCACCAGCTTGCCGCCCTCCAGCAGCACAATGGTGCCGCTCAACCGGTCACCGTTATTCAGCCACACAGTATCGGCTGCGGCCGGCATGCCGACACACCACATCAGCAGCCACAAGGTTCTCCAGCGCATGACCCACTCAACTCCCAAAAGACGCGCAAAGGATGCACGGGCTGAGTTATCTGAAGCAAGCGGCGCACAGCGGCGCGAGTCACTGTACTTGTGCCTGGCCAGCATTCCCGCCGGCTCAGTGGTCAGCTACGGGCAACTGGCTGAACTGGCCGGTGCAAAGGGTGCCGCGCGCTGGGCCGCGCGCACGCTGTCGCAGTTGCCTGAGGGTACGACCCTGCCCTGGCATCGGGTCATCACTGCTTGCGGGCGCCCGGGACTGAGCCCCGCTTGCCCGGCAGGCGAGGAACAGCGTCAACGCCTGCGCGAGGAAGGTATTGCACTGACGAATGACCGGGTCAACATGCGCCTGCATGGCTGGCATCCAACCCTGTCAAGCGAGTAAAGTTCGCCCTTTCTTAAGAAACACTCTGCCATGTCGATCCACTCTTGGCGCAATGCGCTGAAAATCTACTCCAGCCCAGCTTCCATCGCGCTGCTGCTGCTGGGTTTTGCCGCTGGTCTGCCCTACATGTTGGTGTTTTCCACCCTGTCGGTATGGCTGCGCGAAAGTGGCGTCGACCTCAAAACCATTGCCTTTGCCAGCCTGATCGGACTGGCGTACGCCTTCAAGTGGGTATGGTCACCGCTGCTCGACCAGTGGCGCCTGCCAATCCTCGGGCGTCTGGGGCGTCGCCGTTCATGGCTGGTCCTGTCGCAGAGTCTGGTGGCTATCGGCCTTGCCGGCATGGCACTGTGCGACCCGCAGGAGAGTCTCAGCGCACTGATCGCCCTGGCGGTGCTGGTGGCCTTCGCCTCCGCCACGCAAGACGTTGCCGTCGATGCCTACCGTCTGGAAATTGCCGAGAATGAAAGCCAGGCCGCGCTGGCCGCCACCTACATGGCTGGCTACCGGGTCGCTGCACTGTTTGCCACGGCAGGCGCCTTGTATTTCGCCGACTGGTTCGGTGCCAGTTCAAGCACCTATCAATACAGTGCCTGGGCCGGCACCTACATGCTGTTCGCCCTGCTGATGATGCCGGCGATCATCACCAGCCTGCTGATCCGCGAGCCTGCCGTACCGGAAGGCACCCGCAAGGCGGCCATGCTGTTCGGCATCAAGCACCAGCTGATCTCGGTGATCGTGCTAATTGTGCTGCTGATTTCCGTACCGGCCATGTTTACCCAGTTCTATCGCAGCGACTGGCAGAGTCTGGCCACCGAGAGTGCCAGCCTGATGGACCTGATCATGCACGACCGGCCCTTTCTGCGCGCGCTGCTCTACACCCTGCTGACCGGCTTGTGCCTGTCCGCCTTTGGCCGCCGGGGACTGGCGCCGGTGCTGACGCCAATCAACGACTTTGTCATGCGCTACCGCTGGCAGGCCTTGATGATGCTCGGGCTGATCTCGACATACCGCATGTCAGACACCGTCATGGGGGTCATGGCCAATGTGTTTTACATCGATATGGGCTTTACCAAGGACGAGATTGCCAGTATCAGCAAGCTGTTCGGCCTGTTCATGACGCTGCTTGGAGCAGGCACCGGCGGATTGCTGATCGTGCGCTTTGGCATCATGCCGATTCTGTTCATTGGCGCTATCGCCTCGGCAGCGACCAACCTGCTGTTCGCCATGCTCTCCGGAATGGGCGCCAACATCCAGATGCTGGTGGTAACGATCAGCGGCGACAACTTCAGCTCAGGCCTGGCCACCACCGCCTTCGTCGCCTACCTGTCGAGCCTGACCAACCTGCAGTTCTCTGCCACCCAGTACGCCCTGCTCAGCTCGATCATGTTGCTATTACCCAGACTGCTGGGCGGTTACTCGGGAGCGCTGGTGGAGCAAGTCGGTTACCAGCAGTTCTTTGTGCTGACGACGCTGCTGGGTATCCCGACATTGCTGATGATTATCTGGCAGTGGCGACAGCCCGCACCCGCAGTCCAGGCTGAAAACAAAACCGCGGCACCGGAGCAGGCCTGAGCCTGCTCCGGATCGGGATCAGTCGCGGAAATTGTTGAACTGCAGCGGCATGTCCAGTTCCTTGCTGCGCAGCAAGGCAATGGCCTCCTGCAGGTCATCGCGCTTCTTGCCGGTGATGCGTACCTGCTCACCCTGAATGGCGGCCTGCACCTTGAGCTTGGCGTCCTTGATCAAGGCAACAATCTTCTTCGCCAGTTCCTTGTCGATGCCTTCGCGCAAGTTGACTTCCTGCTTGACCACTTTGCCTGAGGCATAAGAGTCCTTGTATTCGAGACACTTGATATCGACTTTGCGCTTGAACAGCGACTGCTCAATGATCGGCACCATCTGCTCCAGCAGAAAATCGGACTCCGCCGTCAGGGTAATGGTCTTTTCCTTGCTTTCCAGGCTGCATTTGCCGCGCAGGTCATAGCGCCGCTCCAGCTCCTTGACTGCGTTATCAATGGCATTGGTGACTTCGTGCTGGTCCAGTTCGGACACCACATCAAACGATGGCATGGACTTCCTCCAGATAAGCGGCGTGACCCCCGTTACAAACGGACTGCGCCTTGCTTGCGGTTATAGTGACCAGCCATTATAACTGCTGATTAATCAACGCTGCGGCAAAGTACTGCAGCGATCATCGTCTGGCCTAGTGAGCACATAATGCCGAACACCCATCTGAGCATAATGGTGGTGGATGACGCCAAGTTTTCCAGCGCTGTTATCGGCCGTGAATTGAACAATGCGGGTTATCAGGACATACGCTATGCCAGCAGTGCCAAAGAGGCGCTGAACCTTCTCGAACAACGCCCTGCGAGCGTGTTGCTGGCCGACTGGCTGATGCCGGAAGTCAACGGCCTGGAACTGACCGGCATGGTCCGGCAGCTGGATGAGACCACCGAGCACTACACCTACGTCATTCTGCTGACCGGCCGCGAAGGCGAAAACGTCCTCAGCGAAGCCTTCGATCACGGTGTGGATGACTTCATCAACAAAGCCAGCATGCATGAGCAACTGGTTCCGCGCGTGTACGCAGCAGACCGGCTGTGCGGCACCCTGCAACGCCTGCTGCAAAACAACCGCCTGCTGGCACGCAACATTGCCAATCTCGAGCAGCGCAATCTGGTCGACACGGTGACCGGCCTGGGCAACCTGCGTTATCTGCAACAGCGTATGGCCGACAGCTTGCGGCAGATCGATTCCCGCGGCGGGGCATTGTGCTACCTGCTGATCGGCCTCAAGGAAGCGCCAGAGTTGCAGCAGCAACATGGCAGCCAGTTTCATGAAGAACTGTTGCACTCCGTCGGCCGCCGCCTGCAGCAACTGGTGCGCCCGCTGGATACGCTGGTCTGCCTGAATGAACACCACTTTGGCCTGCTGACCATTCTGGATGACCTCAGCGAATGCTCGCCGAGCAGCTTCAAACGCCTGCATGCAGGCCTCAACCTCAAAGCCTTCAAGACCAGCGAAGGCTTTATCAGCCTCAAGGCCGGTATTGCGCTGGTCGGCATGGACAAGAAAGCGCTGCCGCAAAATGTCGATGACATGCTGCAACTGGCTGAAAAAATCCTGCCCGAATCCTATGAAACAGGGCGCGTCACGGCGGTACGGCTACCACTGCCCTCGGTCTGAACCCGACCATGAGCTGGCATGTACTGGGCGCCGGCAGCCTGGGCATGCTCTGGGCGGCAAGGCTGGCAATGGCCGGCCTCGAGCCACAGCTGATTCTGCGCAAGCAGTCCGGCGTCAGTGCTCTCAAGGCAACAGGCGGCATACGTTTTTGTGCAGAGGGGCAAGAGCGATTGCTTGCGATGAACGCGCAGACTGCCGACCATCGCGAACCGATCGAGCGGCTGGTGCTGGCCTGCAAGGCCTATGACGCGGAAGCCGCGATAGGCACCGTGGCTCACCGCCTGACAGAAACAGCCTGTGTGCTGCTGTTACAGAACGGCCTGGGCAGCCAGTCTGCCGTCGCCGCGCGCATCCCCCACATACGCTGCATTCTGCTGTCGAGCACCGAAGGCGCCTTCCGCTCAGGTGAGTTCTCGGTCACCTTTGCCGGGCAAGGCACAAACTGGCTGGGCGACCCGCTCGATGCCCGCCCGCCCGAATGGCTGGATGAACTGACGCAGGCGGGAATTCCCGCCCAGTGGACGCCGACGATTCTGCTCAGGCAATGGCGCAAACTCGCGATCAACTGCGCAATCAATCCGCTGTGCGTGCTCTATGACTGCCGCAACGGCGGTCTGTTGCAACACCCCGAAGAAGTGGCCGGCCTCTGCGCCGAACTCGGCACATTGCTCGATTCAGCCATGGGCCAGGGCGCCAGCGAGGGACTGCATGCCGAAGTGCAGCAGGTCATCGTGGCCACAGCGCAGAACCAGTGTTCGATGCTGCAGGATGTGCGGCGCCAGCAACGCAGCGAAATCAGCTACCTGATCGGTTTTGCCTGCGCTCAGGCGCTGCGCTCAGGTCTTCACCTGCCGCGACTCGAACGCCTGCACAGCCAACTACGCCATCATCTGCAATCATTGGGTCTGCGCGATGACTGAGAAGTGGCTGAACAATCGCGGCCAATCCTTTACCCTGCGCAACCTAATACCCTCCTGCAGAAGGCGCGCGATCGCATGGGACAACGACTGTCGAAAATCTATACCCGCACCGGCGATCAGGGTGAAACCGGACTGGCCGACGGACGTCGCGTCGGCAAGGACCATCCGCGGGTAGAAGCCATGGGCGAAGTGGACAGCCTCAACAGCCAGTTGGGGCTGCTGCTCGCCGAACTGGCGCATGAACGGCAAACACACCCGAGCCTGCAAGAGTTGCTGGAGGTGCTTGCACCATGCCAGCACCGCTTGTTCGATCTGGGCGGCGAACTGGCGATGCCGGACTATCAGGCCGTGCAGGAGTCGCACATCGAACAGATGGAACAGGCCATCGATCGCTGGAATGCAGAACTCGGCCCGCTGGAAAACTTCATTTTGCCTGGCGGATCGCGCCTTGTTGCACAAGCGCACATTTGCCGCAGCAGTGCCCGCACGGCCGAGCGGCGCTGTCAGCAACTCAATGCACAGGAGCCACTGCGCGCCATCATGCTGGCCTACCTGAACCGGCTCTCCGACCTGTTGTTTGTCACCGCCAGGCTGATGGCCAGACGTCAGCAGATCAGCGAAGTTCTCTGGCAGGAGGCCAGCAAACCCGAATAGGTCAGGAGAACTGGCCGTGGCGCCCTTGTCCGGCCTTGAACCGACTCGCCCCCGCCGCCGATTCACCACTTTCAAGCACCACCAGACCACCAGCAAACTCATTGGCCATGGCCGCCGCAAACGGCATATCCCACTGCGCATAGGCACTGGCCCGATCAGCCAGCAGACAGCCCTGTGGGAATCCGGCGATCTGCTCGGCCAATGCCTGAGCCGCACGCAACGCACTGCCCGGCGCCACCACCCGACTGACCAGACCGATCTGCAAGGCCTCCTCGGCCAAGACCGGGCGGCCGGTGAGGATCAGATCCAGCGCCCGCCCCTGCCCGATAATGCGCGGCAGGCGCACCGTGCCACCATCAATCAGCGGGACACCGAAGCGCCGGCAGAACACCCCGAGCACGGCATCTGCGGCCATCACCCGCAGGTCTGCGAGTAAGGCCAGTTCCAGGCCGCCGGCGACCGCATGGCCTTCGATCGCCGCAATCAACGGTTTGCTCAGGCTCATGCGACTCGGCCCCATCGGACCATCACCCTCGACCTCCAGGCGATTGCGGCGCGCCGTGCCTTCAGCCACGGCACCAAGGTCCGCACCGGCACAGAAGGTAGCGGCAGCGCCGGCCAGAACGGCAACCCGCGCCTGATCGTCAGCTTCAAAAGCACGCAACGCATCCGCCAACAGCTGCGCCGTTGGCCGGTCAACTGCATTGCGCACTTCAGGCCGATTGATCAGGATGGTGGTCACCACGCCCTGCTTTTCGATCACTACCGACATGCCACCCTCCCGTTGTAACCCGTGCTAGGCGCTGAAGCGCTGCAGATTGGCCAGCATCTCCTTCATCGCTTCCATGTTGTCTCTGGGGTGCGCAGCGCCCTCGAAGTCGCAGATCTGCGCCCAATGGGCCGCCACATCATCCGGGCTGAAGCCTGTCCGCGGATCAAATCCGGCGCCCAGACTACGTTCCCAGCGCACCTTGCCAATCCAGCCCCCGCCGACTTCGAACAGCCCCGAGGTTTCCTGACAAGCTTCGCTGCCAAGGTACACCACCAGCGGACTGACCAACTCCGGCTTGAGTTGCTCGAATACCTGCGGCGGCAGCAAGCCTTCGGTCATGCGCGTGGCGCCGGTGGGGGCAATCGCGTTGACCAGAATATTGTTCTTGCGGCCCTCGAGCGCCAGCGTGCGGGTCAGGCCGTATAGTCCAAGCTTGGCCATGCCGTAATTGGCCTGCCCGAAGTTGCCGTAAATGCCCGAGGTTGAAGCGGTAAAGATCAGCCGCCCGTAATTCTGCTCGCGCAGGTATGGCCAGGCCGCATGCGTGACCTTGTAGGCGCCTTCGACGTGAACCTTGTAGACCAGATCCCAGTCGGCGTCTTCCATCTTCTGGAAGCTCTTGTCGCGCAAGATACCGGCATTGTTGACCACCACATCAACACGACCAAAGGCATCCAGTGCGTTCTGGATAATCTTGCCGCCGTCAGTCACCGAATCATGGTTGGCTACGGCCGTGCCGCCGGCAGCACGGATTTCGGCAACCACCTGATCGGCGGCGGATGAGCTTGCACCCACACCTTGCGCGCTACCGCCCAGATCATTGACCACCACCTGCGCACCGTGCCGGGCAAACAGCAGCGCATGGGCACGACCCAACCCACCGCCAGCGCCCGTCACAACCACCACCTTGCCTTCGAACTGGACAGCTTCGCTCATCGGTTGCACTCCACTATTGATTAAAAGTGTTGGCAGTTTCTGCCTGAGTGGCAGCCTCGACAAGCCAGCGGCCCCGGCTGAATGACCGCCAATAACGCACCGGCATGATCAGGCAGGGCGAATCAGGCCAAGGTGGTTGTACAGGTGCATGACATGCGCCAGCGCATACTCGGCATGCGTGAGTGCGCCATAGGCAAAGTGCGGCTGCAGCGGCCCTTGGTACTCCGCAAAACGCTGCATGGACGCCTGCAGGCGCTGCAGTGCCAGCTGCTGAGTGGCCGGCTCATCCAGCGGCGGCGCTCCCGGTATGGCTTCATCCAGCGGATGGCGCATCCCGCCACGCGCGGCGAACAGATCAAACACCGCAGGCCCCACACTCTGGCGAAACCAGGCAGGTTTGAGCTGCGGATAGCCATCCATTGAATAGTCGACACTTTGTGCGCAGTGGTTGAATACCTCGGCCGGCGACCAGCCTTGCACACTGCGCAACGGGCTCGCCGCGAGTTGCTGCAACAGCTCACGGGCAGCCTCCAGACTCAGTGCCGCGGGTGCCGGCGCCCCGGGCAGCGCCCACCAGGCGGTGCCGAGCGAAACTGCTGAGCCTGCAGCCAGCAGACTGATAAAGGTCCGTCTTTGCATGTCTACCTCGAAGACCTGATCAGTTGGCGTAGCCGGGCATTTGCTGATCCAGCTTGCGCAACAGCGCCGGCCAGGGCAGCGCTCCGCCCATACCGACCGGAGTGCGCATGACCCCGGCAATCATCTGCCGTGCACCGTCGAGGATCTGCTGGGAAATGTGCTGTAAATCGCCACCACCACTTTGCGCCATCAATTGAATTTCGCAGGTGCGCTGAAAAATGAACATCATCAGAAACGCATCGGCAATGCTTCCGGCGCAGGTCATCAGGCCATGGTTGCGTAGCACCATGAAATTGGTGTCACCCAGATCCGCCTGCAATCGGGCTTTCTCTTCGTGGTTAAGCGCAACCCCTTCGTAAGCGTGATAACTCAGGCTGGCCAGCACGAACAGGGACTGCTGGGACAACGGCAGCACCCCGCACTTTTGCGCGGACAAGCCAACGCCCGCTGCCGTATGGGTATGCAGCACGCAGTTCACATCGTGACGCACTTCGTGCACCGCACTGTGAATGGTGTAACCCGCCGGGTTGATCTCGAACGGACTGTCCATCTGCTTGTTGCCGGCCTGATCGACCTTGACCAGGCTGGAGGCGGTTATCTCGTGAAACATCAAGCCATAGGGATTGATCAGAAAATCTTCCGTCCCAGGCACCTTGGCCGATATATGGGTAAAAATCAGATCATCCCAGCCATGCAGGGCAATCAGGCGGTAACAGGCCGCCAGGTCGACCCGGGCCTGCCATTCAGCAGCGCAAACCTGATTCCTGACATCGGGCAGAATGAATTGTGCAGTCACGGTGATCACCTCAGCGAGTGGATTGAACAGACTCAGCAGTCTAGACAGTAAGGCCGTATTGACCACTGACTGGAGCGGGTACAGCCATTTGCCGTCATTGCGCTTCGCGCAGCTGATCCACCAACTGGGTCAGCCAGGGCTCGGCGTCCGCTTCCGGATTGACACTTTCACTGGCGTCGAGCCGCAGCATGGGCAGCACCTCAAGAATCCCCAGCTCCTCGTACAACTCACGCACCATTTCACCACCGGCGCAAAAGGTATCGCCGTAACTCGAGTCGCCCAGCGCCAGCACCGCACCGGGCAGGCCGCGCCAGTTCGGCAGATGATCGCGGATGGCGTAGTACAAGGGTTGCAGATTGTCTGGCAACTCGCCCATACCGGTAGTAGCGGTCACGCACAGCAGCGCCCCGGGGGCAAAGGCCAACAGCTCTTCCAGCGTCATGCGTGCCTTGTGCCACGCGTCAAATCCATTATTCCTGAGGTGCTGTTCGGCGTGACGAGCCACCTCCTCCGCGGTTCCGTAGACCGAGCCGGATAAAATCGCGATCTTCATGCAAACTCCTGTAAAAGAGGGCTATTCGAAGCATTATGCCGCAACTGGACAGCCTGCTCCGATGCCTTAAAATGCCTCGCACAACCATCCGGAAGCACACCAATGATCAACGCCAAGCTGTTACAACTGGTAGTCAATGCCTCCAATGACGGCATCGTCGTGGCCGAACAAGAAGGCGATGACAATATTCTGATTTATGCCAACCCCGCGTTTGAACGCCTGACCGGCTACAACAGCGAAGACATTCTGTATCAGGACTGCCGATTTTTGCAGAGTGGCGACCGCGATCAGCCGGGTCTGCACGCCATCCATGAGGCGGTGCGCACCAACACGCCCTGCCGGCAGATCATTCGCAATTACCGCAAGGACGGCAGTGCATTCTGGAATGAACTGTCGATCACTCCGGTATTCAACGAGGCGGATCAGCTGACCTACTACATCGGCATTCAAAAAGATGTCAGCGATACGGTCGAAGCGCGCCAGCGCGTGATCGAACTGGAAGCTGAAGTCGCTGCACTGAAGGCACGCCTGGGCGAATAACGCCACGTATCAGTGCTGCGGCCACCACGCGCGAATCCCCGCCACACCTTGCGCGCCACAATCCCAGGCGCGCGACAGATCATCCGGACCGACCCCTCCCAGCAGATAGGCTGGCTGGTTGAAGTCGCGCAACAACGCGGCAGCCTTGTCCCAGCCCAGCGCCATGGCCTCCGGGTGGCTGAGGGTATTCTGCACAGGCGACAGCGTGACGAAATCCACCCCCATCTGCTGTGCCAACGCCAACTCCTGTGCGCAATGACAGGAAGCGGCCAACCAGCGTTCTTTTGGAAAGGGTCGGCCCGCCGGCGCATATTGGCGTAACTGCTCGGCCGTCAGATGCCAGCCAGCAGCCGGAAAATCACCGAGCCATTCCAGCGGTCCCTTGAGCATCAACTGCGCCTTGCCGGCACACAGTCCCTGGGCGTCAAGCGCCAGATCACGGTATTCCGGGCTGTACATATTCGGCGCCCGCAACTGCACCAGACGCACACCGCTGGCCAGCGCCTGACGCAAGCCGCTCAGCAGCTCATGATGGCTCAGACCATCCGGCGTAATCAGATACTGGGACGGCAGACGCGCGGCAGCGACGATCGGCTGATTGGCTGCGGGGAACGGGTAGTCAACCAGCTGCCGCGGCGCGACCCAGGCCAATGACTGACCTTCCGCTCCGTGCGGCTGCCCCTTGAAAGCACCGACTTCCCAGACATCCAGCAGTACTTGTTTATCCGGGTAATCATGATTGACCTGGAGCAGCGGCCGAGCCTGCGTGACACGAATCTGCAACTCTTCGGACAGCTCCCGCTCCAGAGCAGCACGCACACTTTCGCCCGGTTCCACCTTGCCCCCGGGAAACTCCCAGAGCCCGCCCTGATGGACATGCTCCGGTCGTTTGGCAATCAGGATGCGGCCATCATTGCCACGAATAACTGCCGCTGCCACATGGATACGTTTCAAGCCCGGACCTCACTGGTTTAGCTACGGTATTCCGCGTTGATCCGCACGTATTCGTGGGACAGGTCAGTGGTCCAGATGGTCTCGCTGCAGCTGCCACGACCCAGCTCGATGCGGATGGTGATTTCCTCGCGTGCCATCACCGCTGCGCCCTGCTCTTCGGTATAGCTGGCCGCGCGCCCGCCTTGACTGGCGATGCATACTTCGCCCTGGCGCGGGTCGCCAAGGAACACATCGATCTTGCTCACATCCAGCTCAGCCACGCCGGCGTAACCGACTGCGGCAAGAATGCGTCCCCAGTTCGGATCAGAGGCAAACAGGGCAGTCTTGATCAATGGCGAGTGCGCCACGGCATAGCCGACATCCAGACATTCCTGATGCGTGCCTCCGCCGTTGACTTGCACCGTGACAAACTTGGTCGCCCCTTCGCCATCACGCACGATAGCCTGCGCCACCTCCATGAATACCTCAAACACTGCCTGCTTGAGCTTGGCGAACAGCTCACCAGAGGTAGTGGTGATTTCTCCCAGCGCCGCCTGACCGGTGGCAATCAGCAGACAGCAATCGTTGGTCGAGGTGTCGCCATCAATGGTGATGCGGTTGAACGACTTGTTCGCTGCATCCACCACCAGCGCCTGCAGCACGTCGCGGGCGACCTTGGCGTCGGTGGCGATATAACCAAGCATGGTCGCCATGTTGGGACGGATCATCCCGGCGCCCTTGCTGATTCCGGTGACAGTGACCGTCACGCCATCATGCTCAAATTGCCGGCTGGCGCCCTTGGGCAGAGTATCAGTGGTCATGATGCCAGTGGCGGCCTCAGCCCAGTGATCGACTGATAAATCATCCAGCGCCGCCTGCAATGCCCCTTCGATTTTCTCCACTGGCAGCGGCTCGCCAATCACACCCGTGGAAAAGGGCAGCACAGCCGTTTCCTCCACACCGGTCAGCGCGGCCAGCGCAGCACAGGCTCGGCGGGCATTGCGCAAGCCATCTGCACCCGTGCCGGCGTTGGCATTACCGGTATTGGTCAGCAAATAGCGCACGTCGCCGCGGAAACGCTCGCGGGTCACGATAACCGGTGCCGCACAAAAGGCATTGGTGGTGGTCACTGCCGCCACGCGCGAACCTTCAGCGCAGCGCATAACCACGACATCCTTGCGACCGGGACGCTTGATCCCGGCAGAGGCGATGCCCAGTTCGAAACCGGGAACCGGGTGCAGGGTGGGCAAAGGACCAAGACCAACAGCCATGTGTGCACTCCTAAATCAGTCAATTCAATCAATGCGCGCGGGGCGCGCAGGGTGGAAAAACGCCGCGAGCGGCAGAGCCGGTCGCGGCGTCGTCAACAGCAGTAAAGCCGGATCAGCCCAGCTGACCGTGGCAGTGCTTGTACTTCTTGCCGGACCCGCACGGGCACGGCTCGTTACGACCAATTTTCGGCTCGGCACGCACTGGAGCAGCCACCACCGCAGGTTCGGCCACCTGTTCCTGCTCAGGATCGGCCTGCAGTGCGGACGCCGCCTCTGCATGCTGGAACTGCATGCGCTTGGCCAGCTCCTCAGCATCATGGCGCATGCGCGCCTCTTCTTCGGCCGCATCTTCACGACGCACCTGCACGAAGGACAACACACGAATGGTGTCGGTCTTGATCGAGCTCAGCAACTCCTGGAACAGTGTGAAAGACTCGCGCTTGTATTCCTGCTTGGGATTCTTCTGCGCATAACCACGCAGGTGAATGCCGTGCCGCAGGTGATCCATGGTCGACAGGTGGTCTTTCCACAAATCATCCAGCACACGCAGCAGAATCTGCTTCTCGAAGGTTCGCAGACCTTCAGCGCCAGCCAGATCCTCCTTCTCCTTATAGGATTTCAGCAGCTCTTCAAGGATGCGCGCACGCAGGGGCTCTTCGTACAGCTTTTCGTCTTCATCAAGCCACTGCTGAACCGGGATCTTGCTGCCAAAATCGCTGAACAACACAGCTTCCAGACCCGCCACGTCCCACTGTTCGGGCAAGGATTGCGGCGGGATATGGGCGTCGATGGCATTCTTCAGCACTTCCTCGCGGAACTCGGCGATGGTTTCGCCAATATCGTCAGCCGCCAGCAGACTGTTACGCATGTGATAGATCACTTTGCGCTGCTCGTTGGCCACGTCATCAAATTCCAGCAACTGCTTGCGCATGTCGAAGTTGCGACCCTCAACCTTGCGCTGGGCTTTCTCGATGGCGTTGGAGACCATGCGGTGCTCGATCGCCTCACCCGACTGCATGCCAAGCGCCTTCATGAAATTCTTCACCCGGTCGGAAGCGAAGATACGCATCAGGCTATCTTCCAGCGACAGGTAAAAACGGCTCGAGCCAGGGTCACCCTGACGACCCGCACGACCGCGCAACTGGTTATCGATGCGCCGCGACTCATGCCGCTCGGAAGCAATCACATGCAGACCACCGGCCTGAATCACCTGCTGATGACGCGCCTGCCACTGGCTCTTGATCTGCGCAATCTGCTCGGAACCCACCTGCGCCTGAGTAGCCAACTCCAGGGCAGCCACTTCAGCCTCCCAGTTGCCACCCAGCAGGATGTCGGTTCCGCGACCCGCCATATTGGTGGCGATGGTGACTGCAGCCGGCCGGCCGGCCTGGGCAATGATCTCGGCTTCCTTGTCGTGGTACTTGGCGTTGAGCACCTTGTGCTCGATACCGGCCTTGTTGAGCAACTGCGAAACATGCTCGGAGCTGTCGATCGAGGCCGTACCCACCAGCACCGGGCGTCCCTTGGCCTGGCAATCCTTGATATCCACGATGATCGCTTCAAACTTTTCTTCCTGGGTCAGATACACCAGGTCATTGAAGTCGGTACGCGCTACCGGACGGTGTGGCGGGATAACCACCACGTTCAGGCCATAAATCTGCCGGAACTCGAAGGCCTCGGTATCTGCTGTACCGGTCATCCCGGAAAGCTTCTTGTAGAGACGGAAATAATTCTGGAAGGTGGTCGAGGCCAGCGTCTGGCTCTCCGCCTGAATCGGCAGACCTTCCTTGGCTTCGATGGCCTGATGCAGGCCTTCAGACAGGCGACGACCCGGCATGGTACGACCGGTATGTTCGTCGACCAGCAGCACCTGATTGTTCTGCACAATGTATTCAACGTTGCGGTGAAACAGCTTGTGCGCCCGCAGTCCGGAATAAACGTGCGTCAGCAATCCGAGATTGTGTGCCGAGTAGAGACTCTCGCCCTCAGCCAGCAAACCGACATTGGTCAGCAACTCTTCAATGTACTGGTGACCCTGCTCATTGAGTTCAACCTGACGGGTCTTTTCGTCAATGCTGAAATGGCCTTCCTGGGTAACCGCACCCTCGACCTCTTCGATGTGCTGCTTGAGAAGCGGAATCAGCTTGTTGATTTCGGTGTACAGCTTGGAACTGTCTTCCGCCTGCCCCGAGATGATCAGTGGCGTGCGGGCTTCATCGATAAGGATGGAGTCAACCTCATCGACCACGGCAAAATTCAGCCCGCGCTGGAACTTCTCTTCCATGGCAAACGCCATGTTGTCGCGCAGGTAGTCGAAGCCGAACTCGTTATTGGTGCCGTAGGTAATGTCAGCCGCATAGGCCGCCCGCTTCTCTTCGGGTGCCTGAAACGGGGTGATCACACCGACCGTCAGGCCCAAGGCTTCATACAGCGGGCGCATCCAGTTGGCATCGCGACGGGCCAGGTAGTCGTTGACGGTGACCACGTGCACGCCATCGCCTGACAACGCGTTCAGATATACCGCCAGGGTCGCCACCAGCGTCTTGCCCTCACCAGTGCGCATTTCGGCAATCATGCCTTCATGCAAGGTCATGCCACCGATCAGCTGCACGTCAAAGTGGCGCATGCCCATCACCCGCTTGCCGGCTTCGCGAGCCACGGCAAAGGCTTCCGGCATCAACTGGTCGAGGGTCTCACCCTTGGCAATACGCGCTTTGAATTCTGCCGTCTTGTCGCGCAACTGTTCGTCGGAAAGCGCAATCATCTGCTCTTCGAGCGCGCTGGCTGCCTGGACGGCCTTCTGCATGCGCTTGACATCACGGTCGTTCTTGCTTCCAAAAATCTTTTTCAACAGAGGAGCGAACATAAGACTTGTATCTTCCAAATTACCAAGGGACGACGGACCTTGAAGCCCAGCCGAGCAGCCTGCGGGCCGCGTGCAAGGGGCGCATTCTACTCGGATTCGCCGCTCAGGAAAGCGGCTCCCACGCACGACAATACCAACACCTGCCAAACGGTGACCGATTCGCCGCCCGCAAGCGGCAAGAAACGCCAGCAATGCCTGTCTCTGCTAGCATGCAGAACGCTCAATACCGGCCAATCAGCATGACTTTTCGCCCCTTGCCTGCCAAAGCTACCGCTGCCCTGCTCCGCGAGGCGCGGTCATTGCACTCGCTGCTCGATGAAGCGCAACGACTTTCCCGACTGCAGCAACTGCTGGACGAACAACTGGAGCCGATTGCCCGCGAGCATTGCCGGATAGCGGTCTGGAAAGAAGGTAAATTGCTGCTGATTGTCAGTGACGGGCACTGGGCGACGCGCTTGCGTTATCAGGAAAAACGCCTGCTTCGGCAACTGCAAAGTCAGGCAGAATTTTCCGGCCTGCAACGAATCACCATCAAAGTGCGCCCCCCCGCCGCTCCGGCGCAATCGGCCAGGCACCAACCCAGCCTTTCACCGAATGCTGCCCGAGCCTTACAGGACAGCGCCGAAGCCATCAGCGACCCCAAGCTGCGGGCGGCGCTGGAGCGACTGGCCAGCCATGCCAAGCCCGCAGAATGAGCATCAGCTCAGCCCTGAACTCTGGCCTGCGACAGACTGAACATCAGCAACATCAGATCGGGACTGACGCGCAAATCAGACGCCTGAACGCTCGCCAGTGGAGCAGGGCAATAATCACGCCCCTTCTCGGCAGATATCACCGAGAGCGAAGGTTCGCTCCAGGCTGCTGCGGCGACGACCAGAACCCCCAGTGCCGCCACCACCCCAAAAGCTCTTGTAATTTCTAGTTTCATCAACTTAACCCCATGACTAAATTGAAAATTACTTCTTCCATGAAACTAGTTTAAATGGACGCATTGCACACCAGATTGCGACCAACGGTCGGTGCTTAACCCCGCATCGGAGCCAAACGGCAAGAGCGGTTATACCCCTGCTGACCAGCGTCAGATTTAGCCCCCACGAGGGGAAGCACTGCAAACAGGCTGGCCTGAAGCAATATGCGGCTGTACACTGTACGGACAGACAGTGCTTTATTGCAGATAAAGGTATGGGGTGATGAATGGCCGTCGAAGTGGTTTACCGCAGCAGTCGCGATCCAGAGCGTTTGTTCATGGATAAGGCAGAAGCTGATCGTCACGACAAGATGCTCGAGTTGGCAGAGAATCTGTCCGAGGCCCTGCACAAAGCCGTGCCCTCGCTTTCCGAAGAGCAACTGGAAGAACTGGGCATTTACATGGCACGTCATCGCGAAATTTTTGCCCGCGCCTTCAAAAACCAACCTGAAGCACTCAGCGAACTGGATAAAGATAGCGCCGAATAGGGTTATAGATGCCGGGCCGGACCGTGCGGGTGAGCAGAACACCGCACGCCTCATACGTTCTATCCGGCCCGAATCTTGCCTTGCTATTGATCAATCGAATTACGCCAGTATTCCACCATGCAAGCAAAGCCTCTTCTAAGTGATGACGAGCGGGACTACATACAGCAGATTCTCGGCAAAAGCCTGAGCAGCTCTGCGTTAGTGTCCCCGGCTTTTCGCGTGGACGGCGGACCTGCAGCCAACGCCCTGCTCTCCAGTCTTGGCAAAAACGCCACATTGCATCTGGATGCCCATTTTGGCGACGAGTACCTGCGCTTTCCCCTGCAACTGGTTGAAGACGAATTTCATGCACTGCACCTGGAACTGGGCGCACCACAAATCTTTCAGCTCGGACGGATCGAGCGCCCCTGGCGAGTCCGCTTCGAGCAGCCGATGCGCCTGATCAACGCCGACGGTCAGAACAGTGATTTCCGTCTGCATGAAATGTCTGCCGGTGGTGCGTTAATTGAAAGCACTGCAGGCCAGGAATTACCCGAACACTTCTGCCTGTGGTTACCCGTAAACCAGCACGAGCCAATCCTGCTCAAGGGACGCAGGGTTCGCAACAGCGATCAGCAGTTGACCGCATTTCGCTTTGAGCAAACGTCGAGCGCTCACCATGAGCGCCTCAGGCAATTCATTTTCCAGCAACATCGCTTGCGCAATCAGGACCAGGAACAGCGCTCAGCCTGATTGCCGGCAAAAAAAACCGGCGCTCGCAGAGGCAACGAGCGCCGGCACATGCAGAAGGCCTGCAAGGTTTAATCAGACAGCAAACTCTTCCTCAGCAAAGGCCATCAGCGTGGACTTGCCGGCCAGCACTTCGGCCAGCAGCGCATCGGTTTCCACCAGAATGCGCGCCATATAGAAGTCGGCCGTTTTGAGCTTCGCGGCATAGAAAACCGTTTCAGCACTGTCGTGCTGCAATCGCGCACCGGCCACCGAAGCCATGCGCGCCCACAACCAACCCAGACTGGTCAGGGCAAACAAGCGCAAATACGGGGTTGCTGCAGCGCCCGCCTGCTCGGGATCCTTCATCCCCTCAGTCGCTATCCACAGGGTGGCCTGCTGCAGTTGCTTGAGTGATCGTGTAACTGCCGCCGCATGCAAGGCGCCAGCATTGTCCTTGAGCCAGCTCTCGACGAGCGAGAAGAACCCGCGAACCGCACGCCCACCCCCAAGTCCGAGCTTGCGCCCAACCAGATCAAGCCCCTGAATGCCATTGGTGCCTTCGTAAATCAGGGTAATGCGGGAGTCACGCACCAATTGCTCGATACCCCAGTCCTCGGTATACCCGGAGCCGCCAAGAACCTGCAGACCGTGATTGGCGCAATTGAAACCCTCCTCCGTGAGGAAAGATTTGACCACCGGCGTGAGCAACTGCACCAGATCATCAGCCTGCTGGCGAACAGCGGGATCGTCATGACTGTGCGCCACATCGGCCTGCAAACCGGTGAAGTAGGCCAGCGCCCTGCAACCTTCGATCATGGCTTTCTGGCGCAGCAGATTGCGCCTTACATCTGGGTGCACAATGATCGGGTCTGCCGGTTTGTCCGCTGCTTTGGGCCCCGACAATGAGCGGCTCTGCAAGCGCTCCCGGGCAAAGCCAAGACTGATCTGATAGGCCCCCTCAGCAATTCCAAGACCTTGCAGACCGACCATCAACCGAGCCGAATTCATCATGGTGAACATGCAGCGCAAACCCTGATTGGGTTCGCCTACCAGCCAGCCTTGAGCGCCTTCAAAGTTCATCACACAGGTAGCAGAGCCCTTGATCCCCATCTTGTGCTCAAGGCCGCCGCAGAAAGCCGGATTGCGCAGACCATCTTCGAGCAACTTGGGCACAACAAACAGGGAAATTCCTTTCACACTGTCAGGCGCGCCAGGCAACTTGGCCAGCACCAAATGCACAATGTTTCCGGCCAGATCATGTTCGCCGCCGGTAATCCATATCTTGGTCCCGCTGATGGCATAACTGCCGTCGGCCTGAGGCACTGCACGCGTGCGAATCAAACCAAGATCGGTTCCACACTGGGGCTCGGTAAGACACATGGTACCGGTCCACTGGCCGCTGATTAGGTATGGCAAAAAGCGCTCTTGCAGGCTCCTTTCACCGTGCTGGGTCAAGGCATTGATGGCACCATGAGTCAGCCCCGGATACATACCCAGCGAAAGATTCGCCGAGCAGACCATTTCTTCGACCATCATGTTCAGCACGTGCGGCAGCCCCTGCCCGCCAAACTCGGTAGTGCAGGCCAAAGCAGTCCAGCCACCCTCGGCAAACTGCTTGTAAGCATCGGCAAAGCCCGTTGGCGTTTTCACCCGCTTGGTTTGCGGATCGTACGTGCATCCCTGCTTGTCGCCGGGGGAGTTCAGCGGCGCCAGAACATTTTCTGCAAGCTTGGCGGCTTCCTCGAGAATGGCACCACCCAAATCGGCCGTGAAATCAGAGTGATCAGCATGCTGCTGGAGAGTCTCATAACCATTCAGGACTTCTTCGAAAACAAACTTCATGTCGCGAAGCGGAGCGCGGTAAGCAGGCATACATTCACCTCAATCTACAAAAGAACACTTTATGTATAGCTTTTGTATAGGTTTTAGAGGTGTCTTGCAAGAATTTAGTCAAACTCTGTACAAGAAATCAGACCAGCGCATGAACAAATCAGCGCTAACGGGTCACAGAAAATGGCATCAGGTATCCAGGTGGCCAGCCAGAAACCGCTCGAGCCGCCGCCGCATGCTGGCAGCATCACTACCGAGACATCCAATCGAAGAGTCCCTCAGGGCGTCCGCCGCCAGATCGGCAGCCTCCCCTGCGAATGCGACAGGACATTCAAGCCCCTGAGCAAGGCGGGTCAGACCAAGGTACATCTCATCCGTAGGGGCGTGATTGGAAAACAGAATTAATGCCAGAGGATTGACCTTTTCACAGACCAGCGGCAATTCAAGCAAAGGCTGCCCCAATGCCAGCACATTGATCTGCAGATCATTGCCGGCCAACAGCAAGCCAGCCACCAGCAACTCAACTTCATGGCAATGGCCGGGTATGGCCACCAGCAGAATGCGTTGATCGGCAGGGGGCTGCCCGAGATGCAGGCGTGAAAGGACCCGCGCACGCAAAAAACTGTCGAGAAAAAGCCATTCACTGGTTTGGCCAAAACTGTCCTTGCGCACCAGCATTTCCTGCCAGAGCGGCATCAAAACCTGCTGGAAAACAACAGTTTGCGGGTAGGTAGAAAAAACATGGCCATAGAGCCGCCCAAGGCCCTGCTCGTCAAAAGCACTGACCCGCGCTCTGAACTGATTCTGCCAGTCCTCCCACTCAGTCCCGGCCACTTCTTCGCTGCGGCTCACCACCACGGAACGGGCGGCATCGCTGCGAGCCAGAATCTTGCCAACCTTGCTGACAGCCACGCCACGCTCGATCCAGGCAAGAATACTGCGCACAGCTTCGATATCAGCCTGCGAGTAGAGCCGGTGACCGCTGTCAGTACGCGTGGGAACGATCAGTCCATAGCGGCGCTCCCAGGCCCGCAAGGTGACCGGATTGACCCCGGTCAGACGGGAAACTTCGCGAATAGGGAACAGCTCTTCCTGCTTGAAAGCGCCTGAAATACTGCCCGCAATACCGTTCACGTCTGTCATGGCTACACATCAAAGTTGGATTCAGTAGGGATTGTAACCCAGAGATGCCCGGCATAGATTGGACAAACCTTGTACAGAATGGCTGGTTTTGACATGAACATCCAATGGCCACTCACACTCTTTCACGATGCTGCATGCCCATTGTGCGCACGGGAAATCCTGTTTTTACGCCAACACAGTGATCCGCAGCGCCTGCTGCTGAAGGCAGTCAAGGCCCGTAATTCGCGATCCTAACAACCCGAATGCCTCGGGCTGAACGACAAGCATGACTGCCAGCACACCCCAATAACTGTACGAAAATACCAATGTTGTACATGCCCTGTTACGCTCCAAGGGCGCCGCTATGAAAATATTTTCCTTTAAATAACAATTTATTACCCTCCTTAAACCGTAAAACGCATTACCCACACGCGCCCAATGGTTGTACAAGCATGGTCTTTGGTATAAGTTTAAGTCTCACTTGAGCACCGATGATCAACAGCCAGAGTCTCCAGCATGCCCACAGCCAACTCCGCGATACTGATAAGCGGCGCAAGCCAGCGAATAGGGCTGCATTGCGCAAAACGCTTTCTGGCCGAAGGACATGCGGTGATTGCCACCTACAGAACCCTGCGCCCTGGAGTAGATGAATTGGAAAGGCTGGGTGCAACCCTGTTGTTTGCGGACTTTACCGACGCCCACGGCATCATCGACTTCATCCGCCGGCTGCATGAGGCGACCAGTAGCCTGCGGGCCATCGTGCACAACGCTTCGGCATGGTTACCGGAAGAAGCGGGAAATGAAGCTGAAACCTTTCAGCAGATGCTCAACATTCACATGCTCGCACCCTACCTGATCAACCTTCACTGTGTGGACCTGCTAAGACAATCCAGGTCGGCAGACATAGTGCACATAAGCGACGACGTGGTGCGCAAGGGCAGCAGCAAACACATTGCCTACAGCGCCAGTAAAGCCGGAATGGAAAACCTGACCCTGTCGTTTGCCGCCAGCTACGCACCGCAGATTAAAGTGAACGGCATTGCACCGGCGTTGATCGAATTTCGGGCTGGCGATGATGCCCAATACAAAGCTGCAACCCTTGCCAAATCAGCATTGGGTATCGAACCCGGAGCAGAAGTGATCTATCAGGCTATTCGCTATCTGCTCGACAACCCATATGTAACCGGAACCACTCTGACGGTAAATGGCGGACGCCATCTGAAATAAGCCGGGAAACGAGGATCGAATAATGAACAATGAGCTGACAAACCATTACCAGCAAATACTGGTCGGACTGGGCGAAAATCCACAAAGGGAAGGCCTGCTGGACACTCCAAAACGCGCAGCCAAAGCCATGCAGTATCTGTGCAACGGCTACGGCAAAAGCCTTGACGAGGTGGTGAACGGCGCACTGTTCGAGTCTGATAATGACGAAATGGTGATTGTGCGCGACATAGAGCTGTATTCACTGTGCGAGCATCATTTGCTGCCCTTCATAGGCAAAGCGCATGTGGCGTACATCCCGACCGGGAAAGTGCTTGGACTGTCAAAGGTCGCGCGAATAGTCGACATGTTTGCGCGTCGACTGCAGATCCAGGAAAACCTCACCCGTCAGATAGCCGACGCGATTCAAAAAGTGACCAACGCTGCGGGCGTCGCGGTGGTCATCGAAGCACAGCACATGTGCATGATGATGCGCGGCGTGGAAAAACAGAATTCCGTGATGAGCTCCTCGGTAATGCTTGGCGTATTCCGCGAGTCCTGCAACACTCGCCATGAATTTCTGCAACTGATCGGACGAGGCCGCTAGATGCCCAGACTAGAACCGGGAATGGCTCGCATCCGCGTGAAAGACCTGCGTTTGCGCACGTTTATCGGCATCAAGGAAGAGGAAATCCTCAACAAGCAGGATGTATTGATCAACCTGACCATACTCTATCCGGCCGACGAAGCAGTACGCGACAACGACATCGATCACGCCTTGAATTACCGCACCATTACCAAGGCGATCATCCGTCACGTCGAAGACAACCGCTTCGCGCTGCTGGAGCGACTGACTCAGGAAATACTGGATCTGGTGATGCAGAATCAGTCCGTCAGTTACGCCGAAGTTGAAGTCGACAAACCCCATGCACTGCGGTTTGCCGAATCCGTTTCAATCACGCTTGCCAGCCATCGCTGAATAACAGAGGGGGTTGACCATGACCGAGCAGGACCGAATCAAACTCGATGCAGCAGCCTTCCGCACACTGGTCCAGCACCTGC
The DNA here is from genome assembly GCA_035562615.1 of Pseudomonas sp. Lineage (GTDB taxonomy): Bacteria > Pseudomonadota > Gammaproteobacteria > Pseudomonadales > Pseudomonadaceae > Aquipseudomonas. The sequence goes on from DATMWH010000023.1 coordinate 23,002, forward strand.
GCTCCAGACCAGACGTGCAGAATATTGATCTGATGAACCTCGCCGGCTTCTGTCGGAACTGCCTGGGCAAGTGGTACAAGTCTGCCGCAGACGACCTGGGCATTGCACTGTCAGCTGAACAGGCCCGGGAACAGATTTACGGCATGCCTTACAGCGAATGGAAAATGCGCTATCAACAGGAAGCCTCTGCGGAAAAACTGGATGCCTTTCAGAAGAACAAACCCCATGACTGACCTGCAGAACTTCAAGTTAAAACTGCGCGACCCTGCCTATCGGTTTGAGCAGACGCTGGCTTATATCCATCAGCACTATGACTATTCCCCTACCGCCTTCATCAATGGCGCACTGCCCAGCAAGGCAGGACAAAATGAGGGCTCATGCAAACTGTTGGGCCTTGCACAACTGGAGGGTCTGAGCGCCGAAGAAACCCTGCTGGCCTTTGGCGAACACTATCAGAGCGTGCTAAATACGCCTGAAGGCAATGATCACGGCAATATCCGGGCGCTGATGGTTGGTGGTATCGAGGCCGTCCGCTTCGACTCGCCGCCGCTTGTGCGCAAAGGCTGAAAAGCAAATTGCGCTAATGCGCCAGCAATTCAGGCTGGATGAATCAGCCGGGCATGCGAGGGGACGTAAAAGACTGTATTTTTGGCCTTTTGATCCTGGAGACCCAAAATGCATCCTGCCCAGCGCGGAACCGATTACTTTACCGCCGGCTTTAGGCTGGTTTTACAACCTGGGTTGCGGCTGTTTGTCCTGCTCCCACTCTCGATCAATCTGCTGCTGTTTATCGGCTTGATCAGTGTTGCCGTGCAGCAGTTTGATGTGTTGCTGGACACCTTCATGCCCAGCCTGCCTGACTGGCTGAGTTTTCTGGAATATGTTCTCTGGCCAATGTTCGCACTGCTGGTGCTGGTCATCATGTTCTTCACCTTCACCATGATGGCCAACTTGCTGGCGGCGCCGTTCAATGGCTTTCTGTCGGAGAAAGTAGAGGGCGTCGTGCGCGGCACGGACTTATCGCCTCCATTCAACTGGAGCGAACTGCTGGCAATGGTGCCGCGCACGATAAGTCGCGAACTCCGGAAGCTTGCCTACTTTCTTCCCCGGGCAATTGCGCTGCTGTTGCTGTCGCTGATTCCTGGCATCAACATTGTCGCTACGCCGCTCTGGATTGTCTTCGGCGTATGGATGATGGCTGTCCAGTACATCGACTTCCCGGCAGACAACCACAAGCTGGGCTGGAACGAAATGCTGGCCTGGCTGCGCGAGAAGCGCTGGCAAAGCCTGGGATTTGGCGGCATGACTTATCTGGCCCTGCTTATTCCGGTGGTAAACCTGCTGGCGATGCCCGCCGCCGTGGCTGGCGCCACCTTGTTCTGGGTACGCGAAGGCAATCCTGTAGACCTGAAAAAACCGGCATAAAAAAGGCCACCCGAGGGTGGCCTTGAAGATTGAAACGAGAGGGTGTTACTGAATCTGTGCGGCTTAACCTGCAGCCAGAGGACGTACGTATGAAATGGGTGCCAGGCTGGCATCTTCAAAGGTAACGACCTCCCAGGCATCTTTCTCCTCAATCAGCTGGCGCAACAGACGATTGTTCAGTTCGTGCCCGGATTTAACCCCGCGGAACTCCCCGATCAAACTGTTGCCGAGCAGATAGAGATCGCCAATGGCGTCGAGAATCTTGTGCTTCACAAACTCGTCTTCATAGCGCAGACCGTCCTCATTGAGGACGTTGAACTCGTCGACAACAATGGCATTGTCGACACTACCGCCGAGCGCCATGTTCTGTGAACGCAGATACTCGATGTCGCGCATAAAACCGAACGTACGGGCACGACTGACTTCCTTCACAAAGGATGTGCTGGAGAAGTCAACGCTGGCCGTTTGCGTTCTGCCTGCAAAAGCCGGGTGATCAAAGTCGATGGTAAAGGTCACTTTGAAACCATCAAAGGGCACGAATGTCGCGCTCTTGTCTCCATCTTCGACGGTAACTTCGCGCAGAACGCGGATGAACTTTTTCGCTACATCCTGCTCCTGCAAGCCAGCCGACTGAATCAGGAACACAAAAGGACCCGCACTGCCGTCCATGATCGGCACTTCAGAGGCCGACAACTCAACGTAGGCATTATCGATACCCAGCCCCGCCATGGCGGACAGCAGGTGTTCAACCGTGTCCACCTTGACATCGCCCTTGACCAGAGTCGTGGACATGGTGGTCTTGCCAACATTGCCTGCCCGCGCAGGTATCTGCACCACGGGATCAAGATCGGTCCGGCAGAACACGATACCGGTATCAGCCGGAGCTGGCTTGAGGGTCAGGTAAACCTTCTCCCCCGAATGCAAGCCAACACCGGTTGCCCGGATGATGTTCTTCAAAGTGCGTTGTTTGATCATGGATTTAGTCGTATTCAAGCGAATTGAGAAAAGTTATCAACAATGGCCGCGAATATAGCAGACCCGGCCTTTGCTGAACACCAATTGATCCTAACCCGCCTATAGACAAAACTAATCTGCCTGACGGCGCAGGAAGGCTGGAATATCCAGATAATCCATGTCGTCATGCGGATTCAGCTTGGCTGCAGTAGCCGCACCGGCGTGACTCTGACGCTGCACGGTAGGGCGATCGTAATCCTTGTAATTGACCGAGGCTTCCTGACGAGCGGCAGGCTGGGAAACCGGGTTCACGGCAGCAAGTGATGGCACATGTACGGTGTTGTCGACGACTTTGACCGGCTTCTCGATCCGCGGACCCAGACCCGTGGCCACCACGGTCACGTGCAATTCGTCGCGCATTTCCGGATCAATCACCGCGCCGACCTTGACGGTGGCGTGCTCGGAGGCAAATGCCTCGATGATTTCACCCACCGCGCCGTATTCGCCGAGCGACAGATCCAGACCGGCGGTGATATTGACCAGAATACCGCGCGCGCCCTGCAGATTTACATCTTCCAGCAGCGGATTGCGGATGGCTTCCTCGGTCGCTTCACGGGCACGGTTCGGGCCGCTGGCGCAGCCGGTGCCCATCATGGCCATACCCATTTCGCCCATCACGGTCTTGACGTCGGCGAAGTCGACGTTCATCAGACCCGGACGCTGCATGATGTCAGAGATGCCGCGCACGGCACCGGCCAGCACATCATCGGCCTTGGCGAAGGCGGACAGCAGGCTGGCGTCTTTACCGAGGATGGTCAGCAGTTTTTCATTGGGGATGGTGATCAGAGAGTCGACGCACTCGGAGAGTGCACGAATACCCTCGTCCGCCACCTGCATGCGCTTTTTGCCCTCGAAAGGGAATGGCCGGGTCACAATGGCAACGGTGAGGATGCCCATTTCCTTGGCCACTTGAGCGATGATCGGTGCCGCACCGGTACCGGTACCGCCACCCATGCCGGTTGCGATAAACACCATATCCGCGCCGGAGAGGATTTCAGCAATGCGCTCGCGGTCTTCCATGGCAGCCTGACGACCAATTTCAGGATTGGTGCCGGCACCCAGACCTTTGGTAACAGCGGAGCCGAGCTGCAGAACTCGTTGTGCGCCGACGTTTTTCAACGCCTGAGCATCGGTGTTGGCACAAATGAACTCAACGCCTTCGATATTGCTACGCATCATGTGATTGACGGCATTACCACCACCGCCACCCACGCCGACGACTTTGATAACTGCACTTTGTGGCAGATTGTCTACGAGTTCGAACATGGCCCCTCTCCTTTCTTTTAGTTTTATAGCCTACAGCATCCGCGGTTAAAAATTGCCCTGAACCCAGCGTTTAAGCCGATCCAGAACAGGTGTCTTGGGTTCTTCACCATACTGCCCAGCAATTTCAGGGCCTCCTTCAGACTGCTTTTGCAGCCCGTACAGAAGGAGTCCTACGCTGGTCGAATAGATTGGGTTGCGCACGACATCAGCCAATCCCTTGACCCCGTGTGGAATTCCCAAGCGCACCGGCATGTGAAAGATCTCTTCGGCCAACTCGACAGCACCTTCCATTTTGGCGGTACCACCGGTGAGGACGATCCCAGCCGGAATCAGATCCTCGTAGCCGCTGCGCCGCAGCTCGGCCTGAATGAGGGTGAAAAGCTCGTCATAACGCGGCTCAACCACCTCAGCCAGAGCTTGTCGTGACAGCTCCCGCGGTGGCCGGTCCCCTACGCTGGGAACCTTGATGGTTTCCCCTGCACCGGCCAGTTTGGCTAGGGCACAAGCATACCGAATCTTGATCTCTTCGGCATACTGGGTTGGGGTACGTAATGCCATGGCAATATCATTGGTTACCTGGTCGCCAGCGATCGGAATCACCGCAGTGTGACGTATCGCACCTTCTGTGAAGATCGCGATATCGGTGGTTCCGCCGCCGATATCGACCAGGCAAACGCCCAGTTCTTTTTCATCGTCAGTCAGCACCGAGTAAGAAGATGCCAGCTGCTCCAGAATGATGTCGTCGACCTCAAGTCCGCAGCGCCGTACGCACTTCTCGACGTTCTGTGCAGCATTCACCGCACAGGTCACCACATGGACCTTGGCCTCCAGGCGAACACCGGACATACCCAGCGGCTCGCGGATGCCTTCCTGGTTATCGATCACATAATCCTGCGGCAAGGTGTGCAGTACCCGCTGATCGGCTGGAATTGCCACGGCTTGCGCCGCGTCCAGTACCCGTTCCAGATCGGCAAAACTCACTTCACGGTCGCGGATGGCGACGATGCCATGGGAGTTCAGGCTGCGGATATGGCTACCGGCCACCCCGACAAATGCCGAATGAATGCGACAGCCGGCCATCTGCTGGGCCTCATCAATCGCGCGCTGAATGGATTGCACGGTTGACTCGATGTTGACCACCACACCCTTCTTCAATCCGCGCGAGGGGTGGCTGCCGATTCCGACTATCTCCAGCTCTCCGTCGGCGTTGAGTTCGCCAACCAGCGCAACCACCTTGGAGGTGCCGATATCCAGACCAACGATCATCTTGCTGCTGTGTACAGGTGCCATGGGTACCCCTCTCCTCAATTCACTGCTGCAGCAGACGCTGCTGCGGGCACCGGCGGCGTCCGCCAGGCAACCGCCAAACCGTTCGGATAGCGCATATCAACACTGGCGATATTGGCGACCTTGTCCTTGAGCGCCTTGTTATAAATGGCCACGAAGTTCTGCACCTTTTCCACCAGATGATCGCGCCCCAGCAGCAGCTCGACACCCTGAGCAGTGGACACAAACCAACTACCACGTTCACGCAACTCCAGCCGGGTGATGGAAAACCCCAGCGGACGCAGCATCTGGCTGAGAATCTGATACTGCTGCATGACTTGCGCCTGAGCGCGCTGCGGCCCCTGCAGCAGAGGCAAGCCCTGATAATTGGTCAGTTCGCGCGGGGTAAAGGCTTCGCCGCTGTTATTCAGCAATGCGCCATCACCCCAGCGGGCCACCGGCAACTGCTCTTCCAGAGACACCATCATCTGATCTGGCCAGACGCGGCGCACTTCAACCCGGGAGATCCAGGGCATCTGCTCAAGCTCACTGCGCAGCGACAACATATCCACCGCAAAGAAACTCGTGCCGGCATAGGGTGCCAGCAGTTGCTGAATGACCTGCTGGTTGGCGGGGCTAAGTTCGCCATGCACATTGATCTTGCTGATCGGCCGATCTACGAATGGCACTACCTTGTCGGCCAGCTGGAAAGTTGCCAACGCCAGACCCGCCAGCAGGACTGGCCAGAGCAGGCGCTTGAGTGCGGAAAAATCCGCCTTGGGCATACTGACCTTGCGCGGCTCCTTGACCACCATGCGACTTGCACCACGCGGACTTGGCTTGTTGCGTGCCGGCGCGCGCAGCGGCTCGGACGGATAACGCAGCGTGGCGCTACTCATCCCATGACCCTCCGCTCCAGACTGTCAGCCAGAATCGACAGCACCAGCTGCTGGAAATCAAGCCCGGCAGCCCGCGCAGCCATTGGCACCAGACTATGATCAGTCATGCCCGGCACGGTATTGACTTCGAGCAACCAGAAACGCCCGGCAGCGTCCTGCATCACATCAACCCTTGCCCAGCCCTGAATACCCACTGACTCGCAAGCACGGGCGGTCAGTTGTTTCAGCTCGGCTTCCTTCTGTGCATCCAGGCCGCAGGGAATCTGATACTGGGTATCATTGGCCAGATACTTGGCATCGTAATCATAGAAAGTGTGCGGTGTACCCAGCCGGATGGGCGGCAGGACCTGACCGCGCAGCACAGCAACGGTAAATTCGGGACCATTGATCCACTGCTCGACCAGCACTTCCGCATCGTACTGTGATGCATTCTTCCAGGCTGTCACCAGCTCAGCGGTGCTGTTCACTTTGGCCATGCCAATGCTTGAGCCTTCATGGGATGGCTTGACGATCAGCGGAAAACCCAGCGCCTGCGCAGCAGCCATACAATCCGCCTCGCTGGCCAGCACCGCATGGCGCGGAGTTGACAGCCCCAGACTGTGCCAGACCTGCTTGGTGCGCAGCTTGCACATAGCCAACGCCGAGGCCAGCACTGCACTGCCGGTATACGGAATACCCAGACATTCCAGCAGCCCCTGCATCGAGCCATCTTCGCCACCGCGGCCGTGCAGGACGATAAACGCCCGGTCAATCTTTTCCGCAGCCAGCTTGTGCAACAGATCATCACCCACATCGATACCGAAGGCATCGACACCGGCAGACTGCAAAGCCTCAAGCACGGCCTGACCGGATTTCAGAGAAACCGGACGCTCGGCACTCTTGCCGCCATAGAGAACGGCAACCCGACCAAAAGCGCTCGGTGCAACCGTCGATTTCAACGAGCTGCTCATGCTGGTTTCCTCTGTGCTGCAGGCTGATTCGCCTTGAACAGCGCACTCTGCAACAGTTGTGGGGCAACACCGCCGATATCGCCGGCGCCCTGACACAGCAGGATGTCCCCGGCGCGCAGCAAAGGTTTGAGCACCGGCGCCAGATCCTTGCCGCGCTCGACATAGATCGGGTCGAGCTGGCCACGCTGACGAATGCTGTGGCACAGATGACGGCTATCCGCCCCGGGTACCGGCTCTTCACCGGCCGGATAGACTTCCATCAGCAGCAGCACGTTGGCATCGCCCAGTACCTGAACGAAATCGTCATACAGATCACGGGTGCGACTGAAGCGATGCGGCTGATAGACCATCACCAGCCGGCGCTCAGGCCAGCCTCCACGCACGGCCTTGATCACAGCCGCCACTTCGCGGGGATGGTGACCATAGTCATCCACCAGCATCACGCTGCCATCTTCCACTTGCAGTTCGCCGTACACCTGAAAGCGCCGGCCAACTCCCTGGAAGCCAGAAAGGCCGGCGACGATGGCTTCATCGGAAATACCTTCATCGGTAGCGATGGCGATAGTAGCCAGGGAGTTCAATACGTTGTGATTGCCCGGCATGTTCACCGAAACGTCGAGCGCCGGACGCTCGCGCCGCAACACGGTGAAGTAGGTCTGCATGCCTTGCTGGCGCACATTCACCGCACGCACGTCGGCAACTTCGGAGAAACCGTAAGTCACGGTGGGTCTGGAAATATGCGGAAGGATCTCGCATACCACCGGATCATCCACACACACCACCGCCAGCCCATAAAACGGCAGGTTGTGCAGAAATTCGACGAAGGTTTTCTTCAGTTTGTTGAAGTCACCGCCGTAGGTACTCATGTGGTCGGCGTCAATATTGGTGACCACCGAAACCATTGGCTGCAGGTGCAGGAAGCTGGCATCGCTCTCGTCGGCTTCCGCCACCAGGTAACGACTGGCACCCAACTGCGCATTGGTGCCGGCGGCGTTCAGGCGGCCGCCGATAACAAAGGTTGGATCCAGTCCACCGGCGGCAAACACCGAAGCGATCAAACTGGTGGTGGTGGTTTTGCCATGGGTACCTGCCACAGCAATGCCATGCCGGTAGCGCATCAGTTCAGCCAGCATTTCCGCACGCGGCACTACGGGTATCCGGCGCTCCAGCGCATGGGCCACTTCCGGATTGGTCTTGTTGACCGCACTGGATACCACCAGCACATCAGCACGCACGACATTCTCAGCCTGATGACCGATGAAAATCTGCGCACCAAAACCCTGCAGCCGCTCGGTCACCGCCGAAGCCTTGAGATCCGAGCCTGAAACGGCATAGCCCATATTGAGCAGGACTTCGGCAATGCCGCACATGCCGGCACCGCCGATCCCGACGAAGTGAATGTTGCGGATACGCCGCATTTCAGGCTGTTGGTACGCCACAGGACGCTCAGACATGGGCCACCTCCAGGCAAATATTGACGACCGTACGCGTCGCATCGGGCTTGGCCAGACGGCGCGCGGTAGCACCCATGGCCTTGAGTTTTCCAGGCTGCATGAGCACCTCGGTCAGCTGAGCGGCCAGTTGCTCCGCATCGGTCTTGTGTTGCGGCAACAACACGGCTGCGCCGGCGTTGGCCAGAAAAGCGGCATTGCGCGTCTGGTGGTCATCAATGGCATGCGGCAGCGGGATCAACAACGCCGGCAGCCCGGCAGCGGCCAACTCACTAACGGTCAGCGCGCCAGCGCGACAGATAACCAGATCCGCGTAGGCGTAAGCAGCTGCCATGTCGGTAATAAAAGGAGCCACTTGCGCGTCAACCCCGGCCTGGCGATAACGCTCGGTAGTGATCTCGGCATGCTGTTTGCCAGCCTGATGGAACACCTGCGGACGCTGATCAACCGGAAGTTTGGCCAATGCCGCCGGCAGCAGCTGATTCAGGGGTTCCGCCCCCAGACTGCCGCCAAGCACCAGCAAGCGCGGCTGGCGAGCAACCAATGGCTGCCGCGGTGTTTCCAGAAACAGCTCTTCGCGCACCGGGTTACCGGTAGTGCAGAGTTTCGAGTTGCTGGCAAAGGTATTCGGAAAGGCTTCGCAGATGCGTTTGGCGAAGAACGCCAAACTGCGGTTGGCTGTTCCGGCAACCGCGTTCTGCTCATGGATGATCAATGGCGAGCCATTGAGCCAGGCTGCAAGGCCGCCGGGGCCGGTGACATAGCCGCCCATGCCGAGCACGCAGACTGGCTTGAGCTCACGAACAATCCGCCGCGCCTGCAACAAGGCCATCAGCAACTGCAGCGGAGCCTTGAGCAAGGCCAGCAGGTTCTTGCCGCGCAGGCCACTGACACTGATCTGGTGCAAGGCAAAGCCCGCTGCCGGTACCAGTTCGTTTTCTATTCCACGCGACGTACCCAGCCAATGGACGGTATAGCCACGCGCCTTGAACTCCTGCGCACAGGCCAGTGCCGGGAACACATGGCCGCCCGTACCGGCAGCCATGATCAGGACATTACCGCGCATATTTCAGCTCCTCCACGGCAAAGTCCTCTTCACTGAATTCAACCTCGGCACTGCCCAGACAGGTACGACTCTCCCACTCGATACGTAACAGCATGCCCAGACTGGCGCAGCAGATAATCAGCGAACTACCGCCGTAGCTGAGGAATGGCAGCGTCAGGCCTTTGGTTGGCAGCAGCCCCACGTTCACACCGATATTGATCAGGATCTGGGCAATCCACAAAAAGGCCAGCCCGTAAGCCACGTAGGCGGAGAAGAATTGCCGGGAGCGTTCGGCCCAGAGCCCAACATACAGCGAGCGCACCCCCACGAAGACAAACAGTGCGATGGTCAGCAAGGCGCCAACCAGCCCCAGCTCTTCAGCCAGCACCGAAAACACGAAATCGGTATGCGCTTCCGGCAGGTAAAACTGCTTCTGTACGCTGTTGCCCAGACCAACGCCCAGCCATTCACCGCGACCGAAAGCGATCAGCGCCTGGCTCAGCTGATAACCGGCACCAAACTGATCGGACCACGGATCGGCAAAGTTGGTGATCCGCTCCCAGCGGTAAGGGTCCTGCACCAGCACATAGATCGCAGCAACCGCCAGCAGTACCAGCAAGCCAAAGCGAAACAGGCCGACGCCACCGAGGAACATCATGCCGGCTGCCGCACCCAGCATGACCACGGTGGCACCGAAATCCGGTTCCATCAGCAGCAGCCCGGCAACCGGCACCAGGATGAAGAAGGGGGCGAAGAAGCCCATCCAGCTCTCGCGCACCTGCTTCTGCCGGCGCACCAGATAACTGGCCAGAAACAGCACGGCAAATACCTTGGCCAGCTCCGAGGGCTGGATATTGAACAGGCTCACACCGATCCAGCGTCTGGCGCCGTTAACTTCACGACCGATGCCGGGAATCAGCACCAGAATCAGCAACACAACCGCGATCAGCAGCAACCGGCCGCTGTGTTTTTGCAGTTCGGCCATCGGAATCATCATGGTCAGGCCGCAGGCCACAACACCGAGCAACAGATACACCAGATGGCGAATGGTGTTGTAGTGCGTGTTACCCAGATTAACGGCGGCAATTTCGGATGAGGAGGAAGCAATCATCACCAGACCCAGCCCGAGCAGCGCCAAGCAGCCGGCCAGCAGTGGGAAATCAACATCGATCCCGCGCGAACTGAACAGCGGTGAAGGTGCATTGAACAGGGATGGCAGCATCAGATCAGCCCTCCCACGGCCTGGGCGAACAAGCGCCCGCGCTCTTCGAAATTCTTGAACATATCCAGACTGGCGCAGGCCGGCGACAACAGCACCGCATCTCCCGGCTGCGCCAGCGCGGCGCATTGCGCAACGGCCTCTTCCAGGCTGTTGACCCGTACCTGCACAGCGGCGCCATCAAGGGCTTCCGCCAGACGAGCGGCATCGCGCCCGAGCAGTACGACAGCCCGGCAATAATGGGCGACCGGCACACGCAAGGCCGAGAAATCAGCGCCCTTGCCATCACCACCGGCAATCAGCAGCAACTTGCCGTTGATATCGGCGCCCAGCCCTTCAATGGCGGCCAGCGCAGCACCCACGTTGGTGGCTTTGGAATCGTCGTAATAATGGGCACCGCGCAACTCACCGACCCACTGGCAGCGATGGGCCAGCCCGGTGAAATGTTTCAGGGCTTCCAGCATCGCCGCGAATGGCAGACCGACGGCATGCCCCAGCGCCAGTGCGGCCAGGGCATTGCTCTGATTGTGTGCACCGCGGATTTTCAGTTCGCGCACCGGCAGCAAGGCGTCGAACTGGAAAGCCAGACACTTCTCGCCGGCTTCTTCGATCAAGCCGAACCCTTTGAAATCAGGCTTGCTCAGCCCGAAGCTCCAGCACGGTAACTGGTCAGCCTGCAGCGGACGGGACAGCGCGTCATCGCGGTTCACCACCACCTGACGCGCGCCACGGAAGATGCGGTGCTTGGCCAGGTGATAGGCCTGCATGCCGCTGTAGCGGTCCATGTGGTCTTCGCTGACATTCAGGCAAGTGGCTACTTCGGCATTCAGCGAGTGGGTAGTTTCCAGCTGGAAGCTGGACAACTCCATGACATACAGCTCGACATCGTCGGCCAGCAGATCCAGCGCCGGCGTACCGAGATTGCCGCCCACTGCAACCTTCTTGCCGGCCGCCTTGGCCATCTCGCCAACCAGCGTGGTAACCGTGCTCTTGGCATTGGAGCCGGTGATGGCAACAATCGGCGCCTTGGCATGCCGGGCAAACAATTCGATATCGCCGGACATCTGCACGCCACGCGCTGCGGCTTGCTGCAACGCTGGAGTGGCCAGCGCCAGACCGGGGCTGACGTACAGTTCAGTGGCGCGGCAAAGGAATTCGACGTCCAGCTCCCCGCAACGCACTTCAACCTGCGGGTAATCACGCTGCAAGGTCGCCAACTCCGGCGGGTTCGCGCGCGTATCGGCCACCGCAAAGCGCACGCCCTGTTGCGCGAGAAAGCGCACCAGCGACATGCCGCTCTTGCCGAGACCGACAACGATGCGGAACTGATCGGACGTAATCAGCGACACTCTTTATTACCTCAACTTCAGGGTGGCCAGGCCAACCAGGACGAGAATCACGGTGATGATCCAGAAGCGCACGATGACGCGCGGCTCCGGCCAGCCTTTGAGTTCAAAGTGATGGTGAATCGGTGCCATGCGGAACACACGCTTGCCGGTCAGCTTGAAGGACGCGACCTGGATGATCACCGACAGGGTTTCCATGACGAACACGCCCCCCATGATGAACAGCACGATTTCCTGACGAACGATCACCGCGATGGTGCCCAGCGCGGCGCCCAACGCCAGCGCGCCGACATCGCCCATGAACACTTGGGCCGGGTAGGTGTTGAACCAGAGGAAGCCAAGCCCGGCACCGACCATCGCGGCACAGAACACAATCAGCTCGCCGGCGCCCGGCACATAGGGAATCAGCAGGTATTCGGCGAACTTCACGTTACCCGAGAGGTAGCAGAAGATGCCCAGTGCACCGCCCACCATCACCGTCGGCATGATCGCCAGTCCATCCAGACCATCCGTCAGATTGACCGCATTGCTGGTGCCGACGATGACGAAGTAGGTCAGCACGATAAAGCCGATGCCCAGCCCCGCACCCAGCGCAATGCTGACGTCCTTGAACATCGGCACAATCAGCGTGGTTTCCACCGGGCTCTGGGCGGTCACAAGGAGGAATACGGCAGCCGCCAGGCCAAATACCGACTGCCAGAAGTATTTCCAGCGGCTCGGTAAACCGCGCGAATTCTTTTCGATGACCTTGCGGTAGTCATCCACCCAGCCGATGGCACCAAACAGCAAGGTCACCGCCAATACCACCCAGACATAACGGTTGCTCAGGTCAGCCCAGAGCAGAGTGCTGATGGCAATCGCCGAGAGAATCAGGGCGCCGCCCATGGTTGGCGTGCCTTTTTTCGACAGATGCGATTGCGGGCCGTCATTGCGCACCGCCTGACCGATCTGCCGGATCTGCAGGGTACGGATCATCCAGGGCCCGAGCCACAAGGACAGCGCCAGCGCCGTCAACACACCCAGGATTCCGCGCAGGGTCAGGTACTGGAATACGCCGAAACCGTTGTAAAACTGTTGCAGGTATTCCGCCAGCAGCAGCAGCATTAGTGAGCCTCCTCGGTGGATGCGCAAAGTGCAGCGACGACCTTGTCCATAGCCGCACTGCGCGAACCTTTGATCAATAGCGTGGTAGAGGGTCCCTGCTCGTTGGCCAATGCTGCAATCAGGCTGGCCTGATCAGCAAAATGGCGGCCTTCAGCACCGAATGCAGCCACGGCATGGCGCATCAGCGGGCCAACGGCATACAGCGCGCTGACTTTGCCGGCGGCATAAGCGCCGACATCGCGATGGCCCTGCTCGGCCCATTCGCCCAACTCGCCCATATCCCCCAACACCAGAACGGTGCGACCGGAGAAGGCGGCGAGTATATCAACCGCGGCGCACATCGAGACCGGGTTGGCGTTGTAGGTGTCATCGATTACCCGCGCACCGCTGGTCGCCAACTGCGCTACGACGCGGCCTTTGACCGGTTGCAGGCTTTCCAGACCCTGACGGATTCCGACCAGCGGCACCTGCATCACGCAAGCGGCTGCACTGGCGGCCAATGCGTTGGCCACATTGTGCTCGCCCAGCAGATTCAACTGGATCTGCGTTTCTCCAGCAGGACTGTGCAGGGTGAAACCCATACAGCCACGGGCGTCGCGCCGGATATCGCTGGCATAGAAGTCTGCAGCGGCATTGCCCAGCGCAAAGCTCACCACCTGCTTGTTGCCGGCACGGGAACGCCAGATGGCAAAGGCCTGGTCATCCAGATTCAGCACCGCCGTGCCATCGTCTGCCAGCCCTTCAATGATCTCGCCCTTGGCCTCGACAATTTTCTCGGGGCCGCCAAATTCGCCGACATGGGCGTTTCCGGCGTTGTTCAGGATGCAAACCTGGGGCTTAGTCAGGTTGACCGTGTAAGCGATTTCACCCACATGGTTGGCTCCCAACTCGATCACCGCAGCAACATGCTGAGGGCTGAGTTCGAGCAAGGTCAACGGCGCACCCAGATCGTTATTCAGGTTGCCACGGGTAGCCAGTACGTCTCCGCCCAACCCGGCACGCAGGATACTGGCGAGCATTTCCTTGACCGTGGTTTTCCCGCTGGAACCGGTAATGGCGGCCACTGGCCCCTGATACGCGCGACGATTCAGCGCGCCCAGCTGACCCAGCGCCAGGCGCGTGTCGGCCACCAGCAGCTGTGGCAAATCAGCACTCTCTATGGGTCTTTCGACCAAAGCAGCAACGGCCCCCTTGCTGGCGACCTCGGCAAGGTAATCATGGCCATCGAAGTTCGGTCCGCTCAGGGCAATGAACAATTGCCCAGATGCGATCTTGCGGCTATCGGTCGACACCGCAGAGAACTGCGCATCGGCACCGAGCAGCCGACCGGCCAGCGCAGCGGCAATTTCGGACAGGAGCAGTGGCTTAAGCACTGGCCACCCCCTTCGCAGCCAAGGCTTTTGCCGCCTGCTGCAAATCCGAAAAGGTCAGCCGCTGACCGTTGATTTCTTGATAGTCCTCATGCCCCTTACCGGCCAGAACAACCACATCGCCCGCCTTGGCGCTGGCAATCAGGCTGCTAATAGCTGCGTCGCGGCCATGCAGGAACTGCACATTCTGCGGCCGCGCAAACCCGGCACGGATATCGCTGAAGATCTGCTCAGGCGCTTCAGTACGCGGATTGTCGTCGGTAACCACTACGCGGTCGGCCAGTTTTTCAGCCACGGCCGCCATCAGCGGACGCTTGCCGCGATCCCGGTCACCGCCACAACCAAACAGACAGAGCAGCTCACCACGGACCTGCGGCCGCAGCGCGGCCAGAACCTTTTCCAGCGCATCCGGGGTATGGGCATAGTCGACCACCACCAGCGGTTGCGAGGCACCGCCCAGACGCTGCATCCGTCCGGCCGGGCCCTGCAGACGCGGGATGGCCGCAAGGATTTCATCCTGCGGATAACCCATGGCGATCAGCGCACCAATGGTGGCCAGCAGGTTGCTCAGGTTGAAGCGGCCGATCAGGCCACTGCGCAACAATCCATCGCCCTGCGGCGTGATGATTCGCGCTTCGATTCCCTGATCGGAAAACTGTGCGTCCAGGCAGTACAAATCGGCGGCAGGATTCTCCAGGCTGTAGCCGAGCAGTCTGGATGGGAGCTGCTGCTGGGCCAGCTGACGTCCAAACGCATCATCCAGATTGATCACCCGGCACTTCAGTTGTTCCCAGGCGAACAGGCGCGATTTGACCTCGCCATAGCTCTGCATCGAACCGTGGTAATCCAGATGGTCGCGGGTCAGATTGGTGAAAACCGCCACCTCGAAATCCACTGCCGCAACGCGGTGCTGATCCAGACCATGGGAGGAAACCTCCATGGCGATAGCCCGCGCGCCGGCCTGCTTCAGATCCGCCAGTGTGGCCTGCACCGCCAGTGCGTCAGGCGTGGTGTGACGACCAACTTCGAGCTCGCCATGAAATCCGCAGCCCAGCGTGCCGATAATCCCGCAGGGCGCGCCCAGATGACCCAGCGCCTGGGCAATCAGCTGCGTGACACTGGTTTTTCCATTGGTGCCGGTAACGCCGACCACCCGCATGGCACGACTCGGCTCGCCGTAGAAGCGCCCGGCGATGGCAGACAACTGCTCGGCAAGGCCTTTCAGGGGGATCAGTGCAACACCGGGATTGGCCAGCACAAAAGGTGCTCCGGCGGCTTCATAGACGACCGCCGCAGCACCGCGGGCAATAGCATCGGCAATATGTTCGCGCGCGTCATGCAGCGTGCCCGGAATGGCGAGGAACATATCTCCCGGCAATACTTTGCGGCTATCGAGCGTCAACTCGCGGACCAGCATGGACGATTCGGCTTGAGGTAACAGTTGATTCAAGGGCATTGGCATCAGATCCGCCCTCCTTTTGCCGGCTGGGCTGGTACAGCGCCTTCCGCCGCCACTACCGGCAGATTGTCCGGCGTGACGTTCATCAGCCGCAGCGCGCTGGCCACTACCTTGCCGAACACCGGCGCCGCGACAAACCCACCGTAATACTGACCGAATAACGGCCGTGGTTCGTCAATGACCACCACTGCAGCAATTCGCGGATTGGAGATCGGCGCCACGCCGGCAAAAACCGAACGGTATTGCTTCTCGGCATAGCCACCACCGGGAAGAGTCTTGTGCACGGTGCCGGTCTTCCCACCCACCTGATAACCCGGGATACGCGCCTTGGAACCGGTACCACCGTCTTCATCGACCACCGTGCGCATCATCTGCAGTACTTGCTGGCTGACCACGCCATCCATCACCTGCACACCCTGCGGCACTTTATCTACCCGACTCATGGAAAGCGGCACACTGGCGCCGTTGTTGCCCAGCACGGCATAGGCATGAGCAAGCTGCACGGCGGTCACCGACAGGCCATAGCCATAGGACATCACGGCGGTTTCAATCGGTTTCCAGACCCGGAAGTTCGGCAGATTGCCAGCACGCTCACCGGGAAAGCCCAGTCCGGTATCCTGCCCCAACCCCACCTGTTGCAGCGTGCTGTACAGCTGATCGCCGCCGACATCCAGCGCTATCTTCGCAACACCGACGTTGCTGGATTTCTTGATCACGCCGGTAATATCCAGCACGCCGTAATTGTGCACGTCGCGCACCGTCTTGCGCCCGACCTGATAGTACCCGGGGCGCGTATCCATCACGGTTTCCGGCTTGTACTTGCCCGAACTCAAGCCCATCGCCACGGTGAATGGCTTGACGGTTGAGCCGGGTTCGAACACATCGATCATCGAGCGGTTGCGCATTGCCGCCGGCTGCAGGTTGCGACGGTTATTCGGGTTGTAGGTAGGCTGGTTGACCATCGCCAGCACTTCACCGGTTTTCACATCGACCATCACCAGACTGCCGGCCTTGGCGCCGAACTCGACCAACGCATTGCGCAACTCCCGGTGGGCCAGATACTGCATACGCAAATCAATCGACAGCGCCAGGGTCTTGCCCGGTTTGGCATTCTGAGTAACCTGAACATCCTTGATCATCCGCCCGCGACGATCCTTGAGTACCTGGCGCTTGCCCGGCACGCCAGACAGCCACTGGTCGAAAGCCAGCTCAACGCCCTCGCGACCCTGATCATCGACATCGGTAAAACCCACTACATGGGCTGCCACTTCGCCGGCCGGATAGAAGCGGCGGAATTCTTCAATGCCGTACACCCCGGGAATCTTCAGGTCCAGCACCTGCTGACCCTGCTCAGGAATCAGGCCACGCACCAGATACATGAACTCCCGGTCCTTGTTGTCGGTCAGACGCTTGCTCAGCTCACCCTGATTAACCCCGACTGCGGCGGCCAGCTCGCTCCAGCGCGCCTTCGAAGCCGCCAGCTCCTTGGGGTTGACCCACAGGGTAATGACCGGCGTACTGACCGCCAAAGGCTCGCCGTTGCGGTCGGTGATCAACCCCCTGTGTGCCGGGATCGGCACATGACGAACACTGCGCGCATCACCCTGATCCTGCAGGAAATCACGATCGATCACCTGCAGATCAACGATTCGCCAGGCAATGGCGGCAACCATCAGGCCCAGCAACCCCAGCACAACCCGGAAACGCCAGGGGAACAACGCTCCTTCCAGACGCATCATGGCTTCACCAACTGCACTTCGGCCGGCTCGGGAATGCGCATCTGCATCTGCCCGACCGCGAGACTCTCGATGCGGCTATGGGCCGTCCAGGTGCTCTGCTCAAGGATCAGCCGGCCCCATTCGGCCTGCATTTTGTCGCGCTCGCTCAACTCGGCGAACAGTGCATTGAGCATCTGGCGATGCACATGCGCGCTATAGGAAACCGCCAGGGCAGAAACCAGTACGCCGACAAACAACAGCAGCAACAGCAGGCTGCCGGCTGGCAAGGGCTTGGTGATGCTCCGGCTCATCGCAGCTTCTCCGCAACGCGCATCACAGCGCTGCGCGAACGCGGGTTGGCGCGTGTTTCAGCGTCACTGGCAAATTGCGGCTTGCCGAGCAGCTTCACACGCGGTTCGAAAGCCTTGGGAATAATCGGCAGATTGCGCGGTAATTGGTCGGCCTCGCCCTTTGCCTGAACCCGCAGGAACTGCTTGACCATGCGGTCTTCCAGCGAATGGAAGCTGATAACTACCAGACGACCACCCACGGCCAGCATATCCAAAGCAGATTGCAGGCCGCGCTGCAGATCTTCCAGCTCGCTGTTGACATGAATGCGCAAACCTTGAAAAGCGCGGGTCGCCGGGTTCTTGCCCTTCTCCCAGGCCGGATTGGCGACGGTCAGCACCTTGGCCAGGTCAGCCGTGCGCTCAAATGGCTGCTCAGCCCGACGCAATACCACCGCGCGCGCCATGCGCCTGGCAAAGCGCTCTTCACCGTACTCCTTGAATACCCGGGCAATCTCTTCTTCGGCAGCACTGTTGATCCACTGGGCGGCACTGACGCCTCGCGAAGGGTCCATGCGCATATCCAGCGGACCGTCATTCATGAAGCTGAAGCCACGCTCAGGGTCATCCAGCTGCGGAGAGGACACCCCCAGATCCAGCAAGATGCCATCAACCTTGCCATCCAGCCCAAGCGTGGCAAGCTCTTGCGCCATGTCGGCAAAACTGCGCTGTACAACGACAAAGCGGCCATCCCCGGCCGCCAGCGCTTGTCCCGCCGCAATGGCCAGCGGGTCTTTGTCGAACCCGAGGAGTCGGCCATTCGCACCCAACCGCTGAAGGATCAAGCGACTGTGCCCGCCGCGCCCGAATGTGCCATCCAGATAGCAGCCAGACGACTGCACAGCCAAGGCATTGACAGCCTCGTCGAGCAGCACGGTCACATGGCTATAGCTACTGGTCTTCATCACAGGATCAGATCGCGAAGTTCTTCCGGCAGGCTGCCGGATTGCTTGATGGCTGCAAGGTCCGCATCTGCAACAGCGCTCCAGGCAGCCTCGTCCCACAGTTGAAACTTGTTCAGCTGACCAACCAGCATGGCGTGCTTGTCCAGGCGCGCGTACTCGCGCAAACGCGGCGGCACCAGGAAGCGACCATTGGCATCCAGCTCGATATCCACCGCATTGCCAATCAACAGGCGCTGCAGCCGACGGCTTTCTTCTCGCAGCGAAGGCAGCTCGCGCAACTTGGCCTCGATCAGCTCCCACTCGGCCAGCGGATACACGCACAAACAAGGATCAATTGCATCAATCGTCACGATGAGCTGCCCAGCACAGCGCGCAACGAGCTCATCGCGATACCGACTTGGCATGGCGAGTCGCCCTTTGGCGTCAAGACTGATGGCGTTAGCTCCACGAAACACTGCTGCATTTCCCCTTATTTACTGGCTTTCTCAGCCATAAAAAACCACTTCAACCCACTTCACACCACTTCCGCACACTATAGGAACGCAAAGGCTCCACCGTCAAGGCGTTGAAATAGGGAAAAACCCTTACAGAACGGTGATTTAGCGACGAAACAGGAGGGTTTGAAGCGCTTTCAAGGGATCATATTTTGATCAAATGCAAGCAAGCACAGCGTCATGAATCACGAACTTAAAGTGATTTATGAAGAGTAAGAATTTTTTGGTATTACTTGAGGGGAATTTCGAGCGAACTGGAAGGAGAAAAAAGAGGAGAGTCGATCTGTAAGCCGGGTTCTGTCGAGGACAGTCATTCCTCTACGGCGTACATCACTGCACGCCTTTAGCAACCTACCCGGTTCCAGCGCGGGCCACGCCAATGGAACCCTATTTGGTCTTGCTCCGAGTGGGGTTTGCCTAGCCACGAACTGTTACCAGTCGTGCGGTGCGCTCTTACCGCACCTTTTCACCCTTACCGGCGCCGAAACGCTTAGGCGGTTATTTTCTGTGGCACTTTCCGTAGGCTCGCGCCTCCCAGGCGTTACCTGGCACTCCGCCCTGTGGAGCCCGGACTTTCCTCCCCTTCTCACTGCAAAGCAGTAAAAAGCAGCGACTGTCCGATCGACTCTCCGACGGGCAGAGTAACCACTGTAGGGCCTCAGGACAAGGTCAGGCGTCGCCCTGCCGCTCCAGAGCGGCCTGATAGAGCAGGTTCTTGCGCACGCCGGTAATCCCTGCAGCCAGCGCTGCCGCACGTTTGAGCGGCAACTCCGCCAGCAACAGATCGAGTACTC
The DNA here is from genome assembly GCA_035562615.1 of Pseudomonas sp. Lineage (GTDB taxonomy): Bacteria > Pseudomonadota > Gammaproteobacteria > Pseudomonadales > Pseudomonadaceae > Aquipseudomonas. The sequence continues at coordinate 43,074 of DATMWH010000023.1, forward strand.
GCAATGTCTCTGTGCTCAACTGAGCATCGCCTTGCGGCGCTTCCCAGCCAGCTACCAGCAGCACACATTCGCCCCTCTGCTGATTGCTGTCAGCCGCCACCCAGTCGCGCAACTCACCCAGCGGCAAGCCTTTGAGCGTCTCAAAGGTCTTGGTCAGCTCGCGCCCCAGCACAGCCGGGCGCTGCGCCCCGAAAATCGCCTGCAAATCCTCCAGGCACTCCAGAATGCGGTGCGGCGCCTCGTAAAAGATCAGTGTTCGCGGCTCTTCCCGCAACAACTCCAGTCGCGCACGCCGCGCCGCCATCTTGGCTGGCAGGAATCCCTCAAAAATAAACCGGTCCGAAGGCAGTCCCGCCGCTGACAGCGCCGCAATCAAGGCGCACGCCCCCGGCACCGGAATTACCCGCACGCCGGCAGCCCTCGCCTGGCGCACCAGATGGTAGCCAGGGTCAGAGATAAGCGGCGTACCGGCATCGGAAATCAGCGCCACATCCTCACCCGCCTGCAATCGCCCGATAAAACGCCCCCCCTGCTCGCGCTCGTTATGCTCATGACAGGCCTGCAGCGGCGTCGAAATACCAAAATGTTGCAGCAGGCGTGCCGAATGCCGAGTGTCTTCAGCTGCAATCAATGCCACCTCACGCAACACGCGCAGTGCCCGGGCACTGATATCGTCCAGATTGCCTATTGGGGTAGCGACCACATACAGGACGCCCATTGCCACGCCGGATAACTCAGGCTCTTTCACCAGCCACCTCGATATAAAGAAAAACGTCGTCATTGTAGCCGGAACCATCACGGCAAGATCGCACCTGACGCGGCGCTTGGGTACAATCGCCGACTCTTCAAACGAGCATCGGAAAAACCACATGATCGCCAGTCTGCGCCCACTCTCTGCTTTCTTCCTGGCCTGCCTGTTGTCGGCCTGCGCCAGCAAGCAGGACACCGCCATCGGCGAGCTGCCGCGCATGCCGAACGCCAGTATCGAGCAGATTCTTCAGGACGCCAGCGAGAGCGACCCGCAGGAAGCCAACGAACTGCGCCTGGCTGCGGCCGATATGGCGTATCAGCAAAAAGATTACCTGCGCGCCTCCAGCATCCTGCAGCAGGTAACCGTGCAGAATCTGCTACCCGCCCAGCAGGTTTTTGAGCAAACCCTGCAAGCAGAACTGGCGCTGCAGCGCAACAAACCCAAAAGCGCACTCAACAACCTGAGTCATCCCAGCTTCCAGTACCTCGCCCAGCTGCCTGTAGAACAGCAAATCCGCAGTTCACTGGTGCGCGCCAATGCCTTGCAGGCCAACAATCAGAATCTGAGCGCTGCGCGCGAGCGTGTTTTTATTGCGCCCCTGTTGAGCGGCACGGCAGCCAGCAAGAATCATGAGCAAATCTGGGAGCTGGTTGCAGCACTGCCTGATGATCAACTGCAAGCCAGCAACGATGCCGATCTGACTGGCTGGCTGGAACTGGTGCGCATCTCTCGTAGCGCCGACAGCCTTGAACAGCAACAAGCCGCGATCGACGCCTGGCGCAACAAGAATCCGCAACACCCGGCAGCCAAACAACTGCCCAAGCCACTGACTGAAATCAAAGCCATCACTGCCCAGGTTCTGAACAAGGTCGCTCTGTTGCTTCCGCAATCAGGCCAGCTGGCCTCGGTCGCTGAAGCCCTGCGCAACGGATTCATGTCCGCCTATTACCAAACACAGGCCAGCGGTGTTGCCACACCGGAAATCATTTTTTATGACAGCAGCAACCTGAACTCAATGGATGAGTTCTATCGTCAAGCCACACAGGACGGCGTCGAGCTGGTAGTCGGCCCACTGGAAAAGCCGCTGGTAAAACAACTCCAGGCCAAACCCCAGCTGCCCATTACAACGCTGGCCCTCAACTACAGCGACTCCACAGAGCCAGGACCAGCTCAGCTTTTCCAGTTTGGATTGTCCGCCGAAGATGAAGCACGCGAAGTAGCACGCCGCGCCTGGGATGACGGAATGCGTCGGGCTGTGGCACTGGTACCACGGGGAGAATGGGGTGACCGTACACTGGCGGCATTCCAGCAAAGCTGGCTGGCTCAAGGCGGCACGCTGATAGCCGCCGAGCACGTTGAGCATCCGGTTGAGCTGGCTCAGCAGATTGCCAGCCTGTTTCAGCTTCGCGACAGCGAGGCGCGCGCCAAACGGTTGAAATCACTGCTGGGAGTTGAAGTGGCAACGCAACCAGCCAGACGCCAGGATATCGACTTCATTTTCCTCGCTGCCACGCCACAGCAGGCCCAACAGATCAAGCCCACGCTGGCCTTCCAGTACGCCGGCGATGTCCCTGTCTACGCCACATCCCACCTGCTCAGCGGCAGCATCAATCAAGCCCAGCCGGCAGATCTCAACGGTATTTTCTTCTGTGAAACACCGTGGCTGATGAATCTGTCTGCACCACTGCAACAACAAGTCGTCAGCCAATGGCCACAGGCTGCAGGCAGTCTTGGCCGCCTCTATGCAATGGGAAGTGACGCCTTCATGCTGACCTCGCGCCTGACCCAACTGAAAAGCCTTCCAGACAGCAGCGTTCAGGGACTGACCGGCTTGCTGACCCTCAGCCCGACCCAACGCATAGTGCGACAGTTGCAATGGGCCGAGTTTCGCGACGGCCTTGTGCAACCCTTGTAATGACCACGCGCCAGCAGAGCGGGCAAACGGCCGAAAGGCATGCCCGCGAACATCTGGAGCAGCATGGTCTGAGGCTGGTGACGCAAAATTGGCAATGCCGGCGCGGCGAGCTGGATCTGATCATGCTGGATGGGAACTGCCTGGTTTTCATCGAAGTGCGCTATCGCCAACATAAAGCCTGGGGTGGTGCGCTGGAGAGTGTTGACGGACGCAAACGCGCCAAACTGATTCTCGCGGCGCAGCAATTTCTGCAAAGCGAGGTGCGCTGGAGCAAGTCCGCCTGCCGTTTCGATGTGATAGCAATCGAGCCCTCAGCCATGGGCCAGCCCCCGAAACTGACCTGGCTGAAGAATGCATTTGACTGTTAAATCATTGCCATTGATTTTTCCTGCTAGCCCAAGGCATACCCGGTCAGGTAAAAAGAGGGCCAGCAGATCACCGGCTGATAAGTGTCAGCTCAATCAGCGATCACAACCGTTTTAATCACTGACGAAGGTAAAACTGATGGAAATGCAAACCCGCATTCGCCAGCTTTTCCAATCCAGCATAGAAACCAAGCAGCAAGCGCTAGATGTGCTGCCACCGAGCATTGCCAATGCCAGCCTTCTGATGGTCAATGCCCTGCTGAATGAAGGCAAGATACTTAGTTGTGGCAATGGTGGATCGGCTGGCGATGCCCAGCACTTTTCATCGGAACTGCTTAACCGCTTCGAGCGCGAGCGCCCCAGCCTTCCGGCCATTGCCCTGACCACAGACAGCTCTACGATCACCTCGATCGCCAACGATTACAGTTACAACGAGGTATTTTCCAAGCAGATTCGCGCCTTGGGCCGCCCCGGAGATGTTCTTCTCGCCATTTCTACCAGCGGCAATTCTGCCAACGTCATTCAAGCCATTCAGGCAGCGCATGACCGCGAAATGCTGGTTGTGGCCCTTACCGGCAGAGATGGCGGCGGCATGGCATCCCTGCTACTGCCAGAAGATGTCGAAATTCGCGTACCGTCGAAGATCACTGCGCGCATTCAGGAAGTTCACCTGCTAGCCATCCACTGCCTGTGCGACCTGATAGACAACCAACTTTTCGGGAGTGAAGAATGAATCGGAGCGCCTTTCTGATCACGGCTCTGGTGGCCACACTGCTACTCGGCGGCTGCAGCAACCGCAGCCTTGGCAACAAGATTGACGACCAGTTTCTCGATCCCAATGTCAACGCCGCAATCAGAGATGCCGCGCCAGACCTGTCCAGCCCGACATCGCATATTGTTACCACAAGCTATAACGGAGTGATTCTGATTGCCGGTCAGACCCCGCGTGCCGACCTGAAGGAACGCGCCGGCCGGGCTGCTCGCTCGGTGCAGGGCGTAACCAAGGTGCACAACGAACTGCAGATCATGGAGCCCACCTCGTTGATTGTCCGCAGTAACGACGCCCTTATCACTTCCCAGATCAAGACACTGATGCTTGCTGACGCCGATGTACCCAGTAGCCGCATCAAGGTCATCACGGAAAACGGTGTCGTTTTCCTGCTGGGCATAGTGACTCGCCAGGAAGCTGCAAATGCCACCAGCGTGGTTGAAAACGCCAATGGCGTGCAGAAGATCGTTAGGCTGTTCGAATACACCAATTAACTGAACGCTACCGAGTGATAAAGAAGGCAATAGCCATCTTTATCACTTGACCACCTTCAGACTGGGGCGACCGCCCGGCTTTGGCGGCTCAGGCACATCATCCGCCCCAGCATCATCTCGCGGCCCGATATCCGGTTGCTCAAGCTCGAAAACCATACCCTGACCATTCTCGCGAGCATAAATGGCCAATATCGCCGCCACTGGGAGATAAAGTCTCTGTGGCACACCACCAAATCGCCCTTCGAAACTAACCGCCTGATTATCCATATCAAGATGACGCACCGCAGTGGGCGACACATTGAGGACAATCTGCCCTTCACTGGCATAACCAGAAGGCACCTGCACCCCTTTGAAGTCTGAATTGACCAACAAGTGCGGTGTGCAATTATTCTCGACTATCCACTCGTAGAGTGCCCGAATCAGATAGGGACGACTTGAATTCATCTCGGCCACCTTAGCGCAAAGTCCGCTCAACTGCAGATAGACTGGCCTGAAACCCCGGCCGAGCAAAATTTCGCTCCATGTAATCATGCAAGGGTTTTGCCTGGCGCGGCAATTCAATGCCCAGCTGCGGCAAACGCCACATGATCGGCAGCAAACAGCAATCCACCAGACTGAACTCTTCACTGAGAAAAAACGGCTTGTCGGCAAAAACCGGGGAAACGCCTATCAGGCTCTCACGCAATTCTTTGCGCGCCTGCACCCGCGCCGGCTCTTTGGTCTTGGTATTGAGAATCAGGTCAACCGCTGAACACCAATCGCGCTGAATGCGGTGGATCAGCAACCGACTATTGGCACGCGCCACAGGATAAACCGGGAGCAATGGCGGATGGGGATAGCGCTCATCCAGATACTCCATGACCACGGTTGAATCATAGAGCGCCAAATCACGGTCAGCCAGAGTTGGCAAACTTCCATAGGGATTGATTTCAGCCAACTGCGCAGGACACTGTCCCGCAACAACCTCGACCGCGACGCAAGTTACCCCCTTTTCAGCCAAAGCCAGGCGGACTCGATGACTGTAGTGATCAGCCGGATCGGAAAAACAGGTTAACTTGTTGATGGAGCTCAAGAGAGCCCTCCTCGAATGTTCCGCTTTGGGGAGGCAGAAAGACGAGCGCGCCCCGTGGGGCGCGCTATTCATACGGCCATTGAGTGCTTAATGCACGTCTTTCCAGTATTCACGCTTGAGCAGATAGGCGAATACAAAGAAGAAGGCCAGATAGAGCAATACATAGATCCCGATACGTTGGCTTTCGAGTTTGATCGGATTTGCCGAATAGGCCAAGAAGCTGACCAGATTCTTGATCGTCTCATCAAACTCCGCCTGGCTCTGGGTTCCGGTATTAGGCACGATGGTCAATTGATCACAAGCTTCATGAGTGATCGGCGCGCCGGTCAGCGGGTCGTACTGTTTTTTGCCATCAGCAATCACAGGCACCTGCTTGCAACCCAATACCTGACGCCCCTGCAAGCCCACCAGCACATTAGGCATACCTACGCTGGGGAATACCTTGTTGTTAACGCCCCAGGGACGCGCCGGGTCTTCGTAAAAAGTACGCAGATAGGTATACAACCAATCGTTACCACGAACCCGGGCAACCAGTGTCAGGTCGGGCGGCACAGCGCCAAACCAGACTTTGGCATCCGCAGGGCGCATACCGATCTTCATGTGATCACCGATCTTGGCATCGGTAAACACCAGGTTTTCCAGCATAAGCCCTGGCGCGACACCCAGATCCGCCGCTACGCGCTCATAACGCTGGAACTTGGCACTGTGGCAGCCCATGCAATAGTTGACAAAGGTGCGTGCGCCATCCTGCAGAGCCGCCTTATCAGCCAGGTCGATATCGACATGATCATTCGGATATTCAAGGGCGGACTGAGCCAAAGCAAAGGCAGGCAGTACCGCGAGAATAAGTGCGAGAAATTGCTTTTTCATCAGCCAGTCACCCTTTCCGGAACCGGTTTAGTCTTCTCCATCTTGGTGTAGAACGGCATCAGGATGAAGTAGGCGAAATACAACACAGTACAGATCTGCGACAGCAGAGTGCGACCCGGCGTCGGCGCAAGTACACCCAGTACGCCGAGAATCACGAAGGACACGCAGAATACCAGCAGCCAGACCTTGCTCATCCAGCCCTTGTAGCGCATGGATTTAACTGGACTGCGATCCAGCCAAGGCAAAACGAACAGGATGGCAATCGCCGCACCCATGGCAATCACACCCATCAGCTTATCTGGCACCGCACGCAAAATTGCGTAGAAGGGAGTGAAATACCAGACAGGCGCAATGTGAGCTGGCGTCTTCAGCGGGTTGGCCTCTTCAAAGTTGGGCTTCTCGAGGAAGTAACCGCCCATTTCAGGGAAGAAGAACACCACGAAGCAGAACACGAAGAGGAACACCACAACGCCGACAATATCCTTCACCGTGTAATAAGGGTGGAAGGCAATGCCGTCGAGAGGCACACCATTGGCATCCTTGTTCTTCTTGATATCGACACCATCGGGGTTGTTCGAGCCAACTTCGTGCAAAGCCAGGATGTGCAGCACTACCAGACCCAGAATCACGATCGGCAGGGCTACCACATGCAAGGCAAAGAAGCGGTTCAGGGTAATTCCGGAGATCAGATAATCACCCCGAATCCACAGGGTCAGATCATCACCGATGACCGGAATGGCACCGAACAGGGAGATGATTACCTGTGCTCCCCAATAGGACATCTGCCCCCAAGGCAGCAGATAGCCCATGAAAGCTTCGGCCATCAGCGCCACATAAATCGTCATGCCGAAAATCCACACCAACTCGCGGGGCTTCTGATAGGAGCCGTAGAGCAAGCCGCGGAACATGTGCAGATACACCACAACAAAAAAAGCCGAAGCACCAGTGGAGTGCAGATAACGCAGAATCCAGCCGAACTCGACATCACGCATGATGTATTCAACCGAAGCAAAAGCCCCTTCGGCAGTTGGGTTGTAACTCATAGTCAGCCAAATACCGGTCAGTATTTGATTGACCAGCACCAGCAGAGCCAGCGAACCAAAGAAGTAGAAGAAGTTGAAATTCTTCGGTGCATAGTACTTGGACAGATGGTCTTCCCACATCTTGGTGGCAGGGAAGCGGGCATCAACCCATTCCATGAATTTGCTCATCAGGCTTTCTCCTGAGCCACGCCGATGACAATAACGTCATTCGACTCAAACGAGTAATCAGGCACCGGCAGATTCAACGGCGCAGGCTGGCTCTTGAAAACGCGACCGGACAGGTCATAGCGAGAACCATGGCATGGACAGAAATAACCGCCAATCCATTCAGGACCGAGATCCGCCGGAGCCACTTCGGGCCGGAAACTTGGCGAGCAACCCAAATGGGTGCAAAGACCAACCAACACCAGCAACTCAGGCTTGATCGAACGCTGAGTAGGATTTACGTAAGTCGGTTGAACCGAACTCTTGGACTCAGGATCCGCCAACTGGGACGCAATCTTGTCCAGACCACTCAACATTTCCTGAGTGCGGTTAAGCACAAACACCGGCTGTCCGCGCCACTCGGCAGTTACCTGCTGACCTGGCTCGATCTTGCTGACGTTAACCTTCACGGGTGCTCCGGCAGCCCTGGCCTTGGCATTCGGGAACCAGGACCCCACGAACGGAACCGCGGCACCCACCGCTCCTGCTGCACCCACCACTGAGGTGGCCGCAACCAGGAAGCGACGCCGGCCAGCATTTACGCCGTCATTGCTCATTCAGTTGTCTCCCATCGGCTATGTCGCCTGAAACCAGGCGCACATTAAGAAAAATCTTGTCGCTAGAAATTTTTTGAATGGTAAAGAAAAGCCCCTTTGCTGACAAGGCAATAGCTTGAAACAAAAGCGCTAGAAACCCTGCAAACTCAGGCAGAATAGACCGCGACACGCTGTCGCAGGCAAAAATTGCAGATAAAAAAAACGCCCAGATCCGCAAGGATGCTGGGCGCTTTCATGACAAGCGTTATTAACGCTTGGAGTACTGAGGACGCTTGCGCGCTTTGCGCAGACCGACCTTTTTACGTTCAACTTCACGGGCATCACGAGTGACATAGCCAGCCTTGCGCAGAGGACTGCGCAGGCTCTCGTCATACTCGATCAGAGCACGGGTAATGCCATGACGAATGGCGCCGGCCTGACCGCTGACACCGCCGCCCAGGACAGTGACATACACATCAAACTTGGACACGGTATCGGTCAGTTCGAGTGGCTGACGAACAACCATGCGCGCGGTCTCACGACCAAAGAACTGGTCCAGAGTGCGGTTGTTGATGGAGATACTGCCAGTGCCCGGACGCAGGAATACGCGAGCGGTTGCAGTCTTGCGACGGCCAGTGCCGTAGTTTTGAGTAGCCGACATAATGAACTATCCCGTTAAATCTTGAGTTCTTGGGGCTGCTGTGCGGTGTGCGGGTGAACAGCACCCTTGTACACTTTCAGCTTGCGATACATATCGCGACCCAGCGCGTTCTTCGGCAGCATACCCTTGACCGCGGTCTCGAGCACACGCTCAGGCGCCTTGGCGATCAGCTTTTCAAAGTTGATCGACTTGATGCCGCCCGGGAAGCCCGAGTGCGAATAGTACATTTTGTCGGTGGTTTTGGCACCGGTAACACGAACCTGCTCAGCATTGATGACAACGATGTAATCACCGGTATCAACATGCGGAGTGTACTCAGCCTTGTGCTTACCACGCAGACGGCTGGCGATCTCGGTAGCCAGACGACCCAGGGTCTTGCCGGCAGCGTCGACGATATACCAGTCGCGCTTAACAGTTTCCGGTTTTGCAGTATAAGTCTTCATTCGTATAGCCTCAGGGGCCGCCCTGAAAAATAAGACGGCGGATCTTACTGAATAGTGCTTGCTTTGACAAGTCAAAGACGGCCGATTACAGACGCTATCGGGGGCTCGAGTCAGCGCATCCGCTACGGCAGGGTTCGGCAGGCTAGGCATCCCCGCCTTCTTTCTCCACGAGCTAGGCATCCTCGCCGAGAAAGGTGCGGAATTATGCCGATTGCGCAAAAAATAGCAACCTGCTTTGATCAACTATCGCCAAAGAGCCCGAGGGAATGCGGATGAAATACCGAAAACTAGGCAGAACAGACTTACAAGTAAGCGCGCTATGCCTTGGCAGCATGACCTGGGGCGAGCAAAACAACGAACATGAAGGGTTTGCGCAAATTGATTGCGCCAAGGCTTCCGGCGTCAACTTCATTGACACAGCAGAGATGTACCCGGTACCCCCGCGCGGAACCACTTACGGGGCTACCGAAACGATAATTGGCAATTACTTTCGCCAAAGAAAGAATCGCCCCGAATGGATTCTGGCCAGCAAGATTGCGGGACCGGGCAATGGCATTGATTACATTCGCGACGGCAAACTCAAACACAACCGGGCTCACATTGTCCGCGCAATAGATGCCAGCCTGCGGCGCCTGCACACAGACTGGATCGATCTGTATCAACTGCATTGGCCGGAGAGACCAACCAACTACTTCGGACAACTCGGCTATCAGCACCGCGATACGGACTTCACCCCACTGGAGGAAACCCTGGAAGTACTCGCTGAACAGGTCGCCGCCGGAAAGATCCGCCATATCGGCCTGTCCAACGAGACGCCCTGGGGCATGATGCGTTACCTGCACATGGCAGAATCACGCGAATGGCCACGCATGGCCTCGATTCAGAATCCTTACAATTTGCTGAATCGCACCTTCGAGGTTGGCTTGGCCGAAATTGCGATACGCGAAGACTGCGGTTTGCTCGCGTACTCACCAATGGCATTCGGCATGCTTTCCGGAAAGTACGCAAATGGCGCACGCCCCGCGAACGCTCGCATCAGCCTGTTCAGCCGATTTTCGCGCTACACCAACCCGCAGGCAGAAGCCGCCTGCGCCCGGTACGTATCGCTAGCCCAAGAGCACAATTTGAATCCGGCACAAATGGCTCTGGCTTTCGTGACCGCCCAACCCTTTGTCACCAGCAACATAATTGGCGCGACATCATTAGAACAATTGACCAGCAACCTAGAGAGCGGCTCTCTGCAACTAAGCCCGGATCTATTGCAATCTATTGAAGCAATTCACCGCCAACAACCAAACCCTGCCCCCTGAAACACAGAAGCCCGACACACGCCGGGCTTCTTTCATGCAAATCAGGCGTTCAGAGTGATCGCGAAATAATTTCCTTCATGATCTCGTTGGTCCCCGCATAGATTCGCTGAACCCGCGAATCCGCCCAGGCTCGGGCAATCGGATACTCCCACATGTAGCCGTAACCACCGTGCAACTGCACACACTCATCCAACACTTTGCACTGCATATCTGTAGTCCAGTACTTGAGCATTGCGGCAGTAGGCACATCCAGCTTGCCTTGCAGATGCAATTCAAGGCAGCGATCAACAAAGATACGTCCAACCTGAACTTCAGTAGCAATTTCCGCCAGCTTGAAGCGGGTGTTCTGGAAGTCTGAAATTGCCTTGCCGAACGCCTTGCGCTCGCGCGTGTACTCCAGCGTCCATTGCAATCCAGCTTCGGCGGATGCAAGGGCACCCAACCCCACAGTCAGACGCTCCTGTGGTAACTCTTGCATCAGATAGATAAAGCCCATCCCCTCCTTGCCGAGCAGATTTTCTTTAGGGATACGTACATCCTGAAAAAACAGCTCAGAGGTGTCTTGCGCCTTCATGCCAACCTTTTCCAGGCGCTTACCCTTGGCAAAGCCCGGGGTACCGGCTTCGACAAGGAACAGGCTGGTTCCCTTGGCACCCGCCTTGGGGTCCGTTTTGGCAACCACGATCACCAGATCAGCCAGAAAACCGTTGGTAATGAACGTCTTGGATCCGTTGATCACATACTCGTCACCCTCCAGCACGGCCGTGGTCTTCACGCCCTGCAGGTCGGAGCCGGCGCCAGGCTCGGTCATGGCGATGGCTGTGACCATTTCACCGGACACCAGCTTGGGCAGGTACTTCTGCTTCAAAGCCTCGGATCCGTAATGCAGGATGTAAGGCGCAACAATATCCGAGTGCAGGGAAAAACCGATGCCACTCAGGCCAAGGCGACCGACTTCTTCAATCACCACTGCGCTGTATAGAAAATCAGCAGCCATGCCACCATATTCCTCAGGCAGGTGCGAACAGAGCATTCCTGCCTCGCCCGCCTTGCTCCAGAGCGCACGATCAACATGGCCATCTTTTTCCCACTGCTGGTGATAGGGCACCGCCTCCTGCTCGAGGAACTTGCGGACGCTATCGCGGAAAAGTTCGTGGTCAGAGCTAAACAGGGTTCTTGGAATCATTTTTAAGCACCGCAGAACAATAAGTAGAGCAGCGACTTTAGACCTGCAGTGATAGCAATTGCACTGGACACATACGCCAAAAAATAAGACGATCCAGCCGAACCCTGACCAATTAACCCTTGAAACTGTCACCTCATGTCCGTTCAGCCTACTCAAAAAGCATTGCGCAAAGTCAGCATTTTGGCGATCGAGCGGGTATTCGCCTCGACATTACTGCTGGCAAAAGATTTTTTCTACATGGCCAGCCTGCGCGATGGAAAGCAAAAGGGACTGGGGCTAAACCCCTCATTCGAGATCAACCTGGTCAGTCCGGATGGCTTGCCCGTCAGCAGTTTCAGCAACGTAGCATTACCGGCCGACAAAGCTCTGGATGATGCCGATCTGATCATCCTTCCGGCATTCAGCGGTGACTTTGACTTGCTACGCGCCAGATATCCGGAGATTTTGCCGTGGCTACGCGAGCGCCATAGCGCCGGCAGCATCATCTGCGGCGAAGCCAATGGCGCCTTCTGGATAGCCCAAGCCGGCTTGCTTGATGGCAAGGAAGCCACTACCTACCGGCGTTACTTTCGCGAATTTGCTGAACGCTTTCCCAAAGTACTGCTAAATCAGGAAAAGCACCTTACCGACGCCGACAATCTTTATTGCGTAGCCGGTCCGACTTCAGGCTGCGATCTGTACATTTACCTGATCGACCGATTCTGCGGCGCCAGCGTAGCCCAGGCTGTTTCGCGCGATATCCTCTACGAAGTCCAGCGCAGCTATTCACCCGGACGGATTGGCTTTGGCGGACAGAAAATGCATCAGGATGTGGCAATTCTGCAGATTCAGCAGTGGCTTGAAGAGCACTTTGCCGAAAAATTCCGCTTTGAAGACATGGCCCGCGAGCACGGCATGAGCATCCGCAATTTCATGCGACGGTTCCAGGCCGCAACGGGCGACAAGCCACTGCATTACTTGCAGAGACTGCGCATTGAAACCGCAAAGAATTTGCTCTCACTGACCCGCAAGAGCATCAAAACCATCAGCTACGAAGTGGGCTATGACGACGCGAGCTTCTTCGCCCGCCTGTTCCGCCAGCATACCGAGCAGTCGCCCAACAACTATCGCCGACAGTATCAGCAGCTGGACACGACACCACCGGATCGCCGCTCAACCAGCACATAGCCGGAAGCATCCCACCCGTCAGGGCTTGTGCGGACGCGAGAGAAACTCGTGTGATTGCATCTCAAGCAGACGGCTCAGGGTGCGCTGGAATTCAAACTCAAGGCGCACCCCGGAATAAAGCGATTGCAGGCTGACCTCAGCAGAGATGATCAACTTGACATTGCGATCGTAAAACTCGTCAACCAGATTGACGAAGCGCCGCGCAATATCTTCCTTGCTGGAGTCCATTTTCTCGACATTGGCCAGCAACACCGCATGGAAAATTTTGCCCAATTCGATGTAGTCATTTTGGCTGCGCGGGCCGTCACACAGCTCACGAAAGTCAAACCAGGCCACATCATCACCGACCTTGCGCGCCAGAATTTCGCGATTCTCGATCAGCAACAGCTCGTTCTCCTGAACACTGCAATGCTCCGGGATCAGGCTGCGGAAACTCTTCTCCAGACTCAGTTCAGCTTCCGCATCCAGCGGCCAGTGATACAGCTCGGCCTGCTCAAGGGCGCGCAGGCGGTAATCCACACCACTATCGACATTCACAACTTCGGTGTGCTGCTTGAGCAGGGCAATCGCCGGCAGGAAGCGCGCCCGCTGCAAGCCATCCCGATACAGACCGTCAGGCACGATGTTGGACGTAGCCACCAATGACACGCCGTTCTTGAACAGTTCATCCAGCAAGGTGGCGAGAATCATTGCATCGGTGATATCCGAGACAAAGAATTCATCAAAACAAATGACCTTGGCTTCAGCAGCAAAACGCTTGGCAATAATGATCAGCGGATTCTTCTCGCCGGAAAGCGTTTTCATCTCTTCATGCACGCGCTTCATGAAGCGGTGAAAGTGCGTACGCATTTTTTGCGGGAACGGCAATGCGTCGTAAAAAGTGTCAACCAGGTAGGTCTTGCCGCGCCCCACCCCGCCCCAGAAGTAGAGCCCCTTGATTGGTACTGACTGTTTTTTGCCAAACAACTTCTGCAGCAATACACCCGGTCCACCCTGCGACTGATGCACCAGATCGTCATAGAGTCGCTGTAAATGTCGGACAGCATTTTCCTGCGCCGCATCACGAAAGAAATCGGGGCGCTCAAGATCGGCTTGGTAGCGGGTAAGTACCGTCATCTTGGGTAATTCGGTAACATCGGGGCGCACACTTTAGCGGCGTGCTGCCCGAATGGCAATCAGACTCAGGTCTAACCTGTGCAGCACTCAGCCCTCTGCGGCCAGGGCTTCGCGCAATCGGTTTATCGCAGCCTGACATTCCAGCGGCTCAGTAAAGGTCGGACTGTTGGCAACACAAGCACCCTCCAGCCATACACCAAAACCATCGGCATGCTCTCGCACATCCAGTTCCAGAGCGGACTGCAACTGCTTGCTCACCATGCCGGCCGTCTTGCCATCGGCAAAGCCCACCGACAGCAGCAACTGCTCTCCCGCAGCATCCAGCAGTCGGAAACGGAAGCTGCCATCATCCTCGCGAAAACTGACAAAGCGTGCACTTTTCGCGGCCTTTTTCTTGCCGGCCCCGCTCACCTGCACCTGATTGCGGAACGAACGCAAGCCAACCGCCTCACGCAGTTCACCCAGAAATGGGGTCGCTGTCTTGCGCGCCTTGGCGGCACCGGCCAGCAGAATATCTTCCAGTTCAGCGGGCTGATTCATCAGTGTGTGATAGCGCTCCCGCGCCGCACCCAACTCGTTGTCGAGCAAGAGGAAAAGCCGTTGCTTGGCATCGCCCCAGGACAGTCCGTCGAGCAGTTCGGCGCGAAATTCAGCCTGCTGTGCTGAGCTGGAGAAAGCCTGATACAGGGTAAACAGGTGCGAGCTTTCCGGGTCCTTGGCCTCGCCGGGCAGCCTAGAGTCGGTGACAATGCGCGCGATGGCATCCTTCAACTGCTTGGCACTGCCAAACAGCGGAATGGTGTTGTCATAACTCTTGGACATTTTGCGTCCATCGAGACCCGGCAAGGTCGCAACACCCTCCTCGACCACTGCTTCAGGCAGGGTAAAGAGTTCCCGGCCGTTACCGAACAGATGGTTGAATCGCTGACCAATATCACGGGCCATTTCCACATGCTGGATCTGATCGCGCCCAACGGGCACCTTATGCGCGTTGAACATCAGAATGTCCGCTGCCATCAGCACCGGATAGCTGAACAGCCCCATGCTGATGCCGGCATCCGGATCGACGCCTTCAGCCAGATTCTTGTCCACCGACGCCTTGTAGGCATGCGCACGATTGAGCAGCCCCTTGCCCGCCACGCAGGTCAGCAACCAGGTCAGCTCCGGAATTTCCGGAATATCGGATTGCCGGTAAAAGGTAGCGCGGTTTACATCAAGGCCACAGGCCAGCCAGGTAGCAGCAATTTCCAGGCGGGAACGCTGAATCCTCAGCGGGTCATCACACTTGATCAGTGCATGGTAATCCGCCAGAAAATAGAAGGACTCCGCATCCACATCACGGCTGGCCACGATGGCCGGACGAATCGCTCCGGCATAGTTGCCCAGATGCGGCGTGCCTGTGGTGGTAATGCCGGTCAGAATACGGGTAGTCATAAGGTCGGGGCCGCTTGAAGGTACTTACGAAGTCAAAGACGCGGCAGGACCAGCTCTTTCAGCTCAACCAGCTTGCCATGAAAAAAGTGGCCGCATTCTGCCACTTTCAGCAACTCATGGTCACGCGCCAAGTCAGCCGACCATGCGTACACCAGCTGCGGACTAATCACCTCATCCTGTTCAGGTTGAATAACGGTCAGAGACATCGACGCCGGAAACTCTTCACCGCCAGACAAGCGATTGACCGCCGGGGCAACCATGCACAGATGGTGCACCTGAACGTGACGCTCGGCTAATCTGACCGCCAACAGCGCGGCTACATACCCACCAAACGAGAAGCCCAGCAACACTACGGGCAATCCCGGCTGCTGCATTTGCAGCCAATTCAGCGCTGCCTCGGCGTCATCCACTTCGCCAAGACTCAGGCAATGACTGCCGGCACTGGCGCCAACTCCGCGATAGTTGAAGCGCAAGGTACTGTAGCCGGCATCCCGCGCCGTTCTCTGCAGCGTGGACACCACTTTGTTGAGCATGCTGCCGCCCTGTGCAGGATTGGGATGGCAAACCAGCGCGACGCCTTTGGCATCCGGATGCAGCAGATAGCGGGCTTCCAGTGGCCCGGCGGGCCCTTCAAGCAAAACCGGAACTTCTTGCATGATCGGGAAAGACTCCGTGACCCCGCTTCGGGGTATAACGTCTTGGATTGGCACAATTGGACTTGCGTCGCGGTATACAGCGCAAGGTTCAGGCGCTAACGTAAAGCAAAGCCGTTTAGAGAGGAAGGATACGTGGAACAGTCATACAACATCTGGTTGCTGCTGGTGCTTGCTCTGGCAGCCGGGGCTGGCATCGGTTTTTTTGTTTCTCGCCAGGTCTCCGTGAAGAACCCGGATCGCACCCAACAGCGCCTGGATGAACTGCAAGAGCGCTTCGACAACTATCAAACCGATGTCATCACCCACTTCAACACGACGGCTACGCTGGTCAACAGATTGACGCAAAGCTATCAGGATGTGCAGCAGCATCTGGCCGATGGTGCCGATCAATTAGCCCTGGATGAGCTGACCCGTCAGCGCCTGCTGGAGTCACTGCGCGTGGATACCGCCCTGCCGGCCAGTCGCGAACGGCTTTCGCTGCCCAAAAGCAACGAACCCCCCAAGGATTACGCACCCAAAGACAAGAACGAGCCCGGCACACTGAACGAGAGTTTCGGCCTTAAAAGCAACAACTGACGTATCGACAACCCAAACAACAAAGCCCCGAAATGGGGCTTTGTTGTTTGTAGCGAGAACAATCAGATCAAGCCGCGGCTCCGCAGCAGATCAATCACTTGCTTTACCCCTTCCTCCACCGAACTCGACTGCGTGTCGATCAGCAGATCAGCATTCAGCGGAATGTCATAGGGGAAGGATTCGCCCGGGATATTGTCCTTGCCGGCGGCATACAGTCCCTGCGGATCCCGCTCCCGGCATGCCTGCGGGGATGCCTGAACGTAAACCGTCAGCAAGCGCTCGGCACCAATCAGCGCTTTCGCCTGCTCGCGCCCCTCGGCATCCGGCGCCACGAAAGCGGCCAGTGTCAGTAAGCCAGCCTCGTTGAACTGGCGGGCAACGTGGGCTGCACGCCGCCAGTTCTCGGTCCGACCGGCGCGGTCCTGTGGCAAGCCCTTGTTCAGGTCATGACGCAAATTCTGGCCATCCAGCACATAGACTGCACGCCCCAGATCGAACAGCTTGCGCTCCACGGCATAAGCCAGCGTGCTTTTACCGGCACCCGACAGACCGCTGAACAACACGGTGGCCGGTTGCTGGCCAAAACGCAGGGCACGCTCTTCAGTGGACACATGAGCCAACTGGCCGTGATGACTGCTACCGCCATGACCAGAGAGTGGAGTGGCTATGATCATCCCGGCACCAACGGTTCCGTTGGTCAGCCGGTCAATCACGATAAACGCACCGGTGGTGCGGTTACTGGCGTAACCATCGAGAGCAATCGGCGCATCCAGCGCAATCTTGACCTTGCCGATCTCGTTCAGCTGCAGCGCACTGGCCGGGCCATCTTCAAGGGTATTCACATCGACACGATTAACGATGCTGGCTACCGAACCCGGCACGTAGCTGGTAGCGCGTTTGAAGTCATACTTCTTGCCCGGCAGCATCGGCTCTTCGGCCATCCATACCAGCATGGCTTCGAAGCTGTCAGTCACCTGCGGCTGATTGTCGGCATGCACCAGCAAGTCACCGCGCGATACGTCGATTTCGTCTTCCAGAGTCAGCGTAACCGCCTGCCCCGGACCCGCCTGCTCCAGTTCACCGTCGAAAGTGACGATCGACTTGATCTTGCTGCCCTTGCCCGACGGCAGGACGATGACTTCATCGCCCTTGTGCACGATGCCACTGGCCAAGGTGCCGGCGAAGCCACGGAAGTTCAGATTGGGTCGATTGACGTACTGCACCGGGAAGCGCAAGTCGGTGAAGTTGCGATCACCGGCCACTTCCACGGTTTCAAGAATTTCCATCAGCGACTGGCCGCTGTACCACGGCGAGCGCTCGGACTTGTTCACCACGTTGTCGCCTTTAAGGGCTGACATCGGCACGAAATGCAGCGAGCTTGGCTTCAGCGCGATGCCTTCGGCGAACTGCAAATAGTCCGATTTGATCTGCTCGAACACCGCCTCATCGAAGTTCTTCAGGTCCATCTTGTTGATGGCCACAACGATGTGTTTGATGCCAAGCAAAGAGGCAATAAAGCTGTGGCGCTTGGTCTGGGTCTGCACACCGTAGCGCGCGTCGATCAGGATGATCGCCAGGTCGCAGGTGGAGGCACCAGTGGCCATGTTGCGGGTGTACTGCTCATGCCCGGGGGTGTCGGCAATGATGAACTTGCGCTTGGCGGTGCTGAAATAACGGTACGCCACGTCGATAGTAATGCCCTGCTCACGCTCGGCCTGCAGACCGTCGACCAGCAGCGCCAGGTCGATATCTTCGCCGGTGGTACCGACTTTCTTAGAGTCACGGGTGATGGCTTCCAGATGGTCTTCGTAGATCATCTTCGAGTCGTGCAGCAGGCGCCCGATCAGGGTGCTCTTGCCGTCATCGACGTTGCCGCAGGTAAGGAAGCGCAGCAGCTCCTTGCGCTCGTGTTGCGCCAGGTAGGCCTGAATGTCTTCGCTGATCAAATCGGATTGGTGCGACATATTAAAAGCCCTAGTTAGAAATAGCCCTGACGTTTCTTGTCTTCCATGGAACCGGTGGCATCGTGGTCGATAACCCGTCCCTGACGCTCGGAAGTCCGGGTCAGCAGCATTTCCTGGATGATATCGGTAAGCGAGGTGGCCTCGGACTCGACGGCGCCCGTCAACGGATAGCACCCCAGGGTACGGAAGCGCACTTTCTTCTTGACGATGCGCGCCTTGTCTTCCTCGGAGAGGTGCTCAAGGATGCGCTCATCATCAATCATGATCAGCGCCCCGTCTTTTTCGATCACTTCGCGCTCGGCAGCGAAGTACAACGGTACGATCGGAATGCCTTCCAGATAGATGTACTGCCAGATATCCAGTTCGGTCCAGTTGGACAGGGGGAATACACGGATCGACTCGCCCTTGTTGACCTTGCCGTTATAGATATTCCACAACTCCGGACGCTGATTCTTCGGGTCCCAGCGGTGTTTGCTGTCGCGGAACGAATAGACACGCTCCTTGGCGCGGGATTTCTCTTCGTCACGGCGCGCACCGCCGAAGGCCGCATCGAAACCATACTGATCAAGTGCCTGCTTGAGACCCTGGGTCTTCATGATGTCGGTATGCTTGGCACTGCCATGGGTAAAGGGATTCACATCCTGCGCTATACCCTCGGGGTTGATATGGGTGATCAGTTCGAGCCCATACTCCTCAACCATCTTGCTGCGGAACTTGTACATCTCCTGGAACTTCCAGCGGGTATCCACGTGCAATACCGGAAAAGGCAGCTTGCCAGGGAAGAAGGCCTTGCGCGCCAGATGCAGCATCACCGCAGAATCTTTGCCGATGGAGTACAGCATCACCGGGTTATCAAATTCAGCGGCCACCTCACGGATGATGTGGATGCTTTCTGCCTCAAGCTCTTTGAGATGCGTCAGTTTGTCGACCATGGTCACTCACAAAAAAGACAGGATAACGGCCTACGGGCCGTGGACGAGCGCGAACTTTAACACAGCACCTGCTTCTAATCAGGGCCGTATTTAGATCAAAAAGGTCTGAGCATAAAACCATTAATCAAGGCTCAACGGCGCTGAAAGAGCCTCGGGCACATCAATCAGTTTCGAGCGGATATCAGAACGGATTGGGGCAGTCGATAAACACATGCTCCAGCGCAAAGCGGCGCGCCAGATATTCGCCAAGCGCCTGAACGCCATAGCGCTCGGTCGCGTGGTGACCCGCCGCGATGAAGCCGATAGCGTTTTCCCGTGCGCAGTGAAACGTCTGCTCGGAGGCTTCGCCACTGAGAAAAACATCCACACCGGCGGCCACCGCCTGTTCGATAAAACTCTGCCCGCCGCCAGTACACCAGCCGATTCGCCGGACCAGAGCGGGCCCCTCCACGACCAGAGGCTGACGCCCCAGCACCTGCTGCACGCGCCGGGCAAAATCGTCCAGACTCACCGCCTGCGCCAAAACGCCGACCAATCCGACCGTGCGCGGATTGCCCGGCTCAAGATCGCCCTCCACCTCAATACCCAACCGCTGGGCGAGCTGCACGTTATTGCCAACCTGCGGATGGATATCCAGGGGCAAGTGATACGCCAGCAAGCTGATGTCATGAGTCAGCAGCGTCTTTATCCGTCGCTGACGAACTCCGGTGATGCAGGCATCCTCACCCTTCCAGAAATACCCATGGTGCACCAGCACCACGTCCGCGCCCGCTTCAACGGCAGCATCCAGCAGCGCCTGACTGGCCGTGACCCCACTGACGATCTTCTGCACCTGCGGCCGGCCCTCGACCTGCAAGCCGTTGGGGCAATAGTCATTAATGCTCGCTACATTGAGGAAGCGGTTGGCCTCCTCGACCAGACTGCGCAAGGCAATTGCCATGATATTTCTCCGCTATGCTGGGCCGACTGCCATTTAACCGGCAGCTTCGTATAATGGCGCCACCTTAATGGGGCGTGCGACGCTCCGGCAACCCTTCTGCGGACCTGCTCCCAATGCTCAAGGCTTTACGGTTTCTCGGCTGGCCACTGCTGGTTGGCGTGCTTCTGGCGCTGCTGATCATCCAACGCTATCCGCAATGGGTGGGCTTGCCGGATCAGGCAGTGCACCTGCAGCAGATTCGCCCGGGGAATACCGAAGCCCAGGGACAGGCCTCCTACGCCAACGCTGTGAGCAGTGCAGCGCCTGCGGTTGCCAACCTGTACAGCACCAAACTGGTCAGTAAGGCCGTGGACAAACCAGCGACCAGTCCGGGGCTCTACAGTGACGATGTTCCCAAGCAAAGACGTATGGAATCCAGTCTGGGTTCGGCAGTCATCATCAGCCCGGAAGGATTTCTGCTGACCAACAATCACGTGATTGAGGGCTCGGAGCAGATCATCGTAGCGCTCAAGGATGGTCGCGAAACCCAGGCGCACATCGTCGGAACCGACCCTGAGACCGACCTGGCAGTACTGAAGATTGATCTGCCCGACCTGCCAGCGATCACCCTGGGACGTTCGGAGCAGATCCGCATTGGTGATGTAGCGTTGGCGATTGGCAATCCATTCGGTGTGGGTCAGACGGTGACCATGGGCATCATCAGCGCCACCGGGCGCAATCAGCTGGGCATCAATACCTACGAAGACTTTATCCAGACCGATGCAGCAATCAACCCGGGCAACTCCGGCGGCGCACTGGTGGATGCCCAGGGTCATCTGCTGGGAATCAATACCGCCATTTTTTCCGATACCGGTGGTTCGCAGGGCATCGGCTTCGCCATCCCGACCAAGTTGGCCATGGAAGTCATGCGCGCGATCATCGAGCAGGGCCGGGTGATTCGTGGCTGGCTGGGTATCGAAATTCAGCCGATGACCCCGGAACTGGCGGAATCCTTTGGCATGGAAGGTCGACCGGGCATCATCGTCGCCGGCCTGTATCGCGACGGGCCGGGTTTCCGCGCTGGCCTGCAGCCGGGGGATGTGATTCTGAGCATTGACGACGAGCCCGCGCTCAACGGCCGGCGCTCGATGAATCAGGTAGCGCGCAGCAAGCCGGGTGAAATCGTCCACCTTTCTGTCTTGCGCAGCGGTGAACTACTGGAGCTGAAGGCAGAAGTGGGGGCTCGCCCTGCGCCGATCACCAAGAAAAGCCCGGACCAGTAAGTCAGGGCTCACTCAGAGAATCGCGCCCAGCGCATCCAGCAGCGCCTGGTTCTGCTGCGGCGAACCGATGCTGATCCGCAGAAACTGCTCGATACGCGGCTTGTTGAAGTGCCGCACTATCACGCTGCGCTCACGCAAGGCCGCAGCCAGCGCCGATGCATCGTGTTGCGGATGACGAGCAAAGACAAAGTTCGCCGCTGACGGCAGCACCTCAAAACCCAACTGTTCAAGGCTGGCCACCACCGCTTCGCGACTGCTGATCACTTGTGCGCAAGTCTTGTGGAAATAGTCCCTGTCGGCAAAGGCCGCAGAAGCACCGGCGATCGCTGCACGATCCAGCGGATAGGAGTTGAAGCTGTTTTTGATGCGCTCCAGCGCCTCGATCAGGTCCGGATGGCCAACCGCCAGACCAACCCGCAGACCGGCCAACGAACGCGATTTGGACAACGTCTGGGTGACCAGCAGATTCGGGTAGCGCCCTACCAGCGCAACCGCGCTTTCACCGCCAAAATCGATATAGGCCTCATCGACCAACACCACCGAGTCGGGATTCTGCTGCAGTAGGCGCTCGATGGCTTCCAGCGCCAGCAGGCATCCGGTCGGCGCATTCGGATTGGGAAAGACGATGCCACCGTTGGGTCGCAGGTAATCCTCTGGACGAATCTGGAACTGTTCATCCAGCGCAATGGCTTCGAAGGGAATACCGTACAGCCCGCAATACACCGGGTAAAAGCTGTAGCTGACATCCGGGAAAAGCAATGGCCGACCGTGCTGGAAGAGCCCGTGAAAGGCATGCGCCAGGACCTCATCGGAGCCGTTGCCAACGAACACCTGCGACGCTGAAATGCCATAGAAATCGGCAACCGCCTGCTTCAGCCGGTCACTGTTGGGGTCCGGGTAGAGGCGCAGGTCGTCATTGAGCTCGGCACGCATCGCCTCGATCGCCTTGGGCGAGGGGCCGTAGGGGTTTTCGTTGGTGTTGAGCTTGACCAGATTGGCCAGCTTTGGCTGCTCACCCGGCACATAGGGCACCAGTTGCTTGACGAAAGGACTCCAGAATTTGCTCATGCTCACTTGCCCTCGCTCTCGGCTGCAATGCGGTACTCGGCACTGCGCGCGTGGGCCGTCAGCGATTCACCGCGCGCCAGCACGGAGGCCACTTTACCCAGCTCGGAAGCGCCGGCAGGCGAGCAGAAAATGATCGACGAGCGCTTCTGGAAGTCATAGACGCCCAGCGGTGAAGAGAAGCGCGCGGTGCCGGAGGTCGGCAACACATGGTTGGGACCGGCGCAGTAATCGCCCAGTGCCTCGGCGGTGTATCGCCCCATGAAAATTGCTCCGGCGTGACGGATCTGCGGCAACCACTGCTCCGGATTGGCCACTGACAACTCCAGGTGCTCCGGTGCGATGCGGTTGGCAACCTCCATGGCCTGCGCCATGTCCGCAACCTGTATCAGCGCCCCACGGGCGCTCAGCGAAGTACGAATAATCTCCTGCCGCTCCATCGTGGGCAGCAGTTTGTCGATACTGGCAGCAACGGCATCGAGAAAACCCGCATCCGGGCTGAGCAGAATCGACTGCGCATCTTCGTCATGCTCGGCCTGAGAGAACAGGTCCATGGCTATCCAGTCCGGATCGGTCTGCCCGTCGCAGATCACCAGAATCTCCGAAGGACCGGCAATCATGTCGATCCCCACCTTGCCGAACACATGCCGCTTGGCGGTCGCGACGTAGATATTGCCCGGGCCGACGATCTTGTCTACCGGCGGCACGCTTTGGGTGCCATAGGCCAGTGCCGCAACCGCCTGCGCGCCACCGATGGTGAATACCCGGTCCACACCGGCGATGCAGGCGGCGGCCAGGACCATTTCATTGATTTCGCCGCGCGGTGTGGGCACCACCATCACCACCTCGGCAACGCCTGCCACTTTCGCCGGGATGGCATTCATCAACACCGAGGAGGGATAGGTAGCCTTACCGCCCGGCACATAAAGACCGGCACGATCCAGTGGCGTGACTTGCTGCCCCAGCTGCGTACCATCGGCTTCGGTATAACTCCATGAGTCCTGCTTTTGCCGCTCGTGATAACTGCGCACCCGATCGGCGGCTTTTTCCAGAGCCTCACGCTGAGCGGGAGTGATCCGTGTCAGGGCCAATTCAAGACGCTCGCGGGGCAGAATCAAGTCAGCCATGCTGGCGACATCCAGCCCATCGAAGCGGCGGGTATATTCCACCAGCGCGTCGTCGCCGCGCTCGCGCACGGCCTGAATTATTTCCAGCACGCGAGCATTCACCGCATCATCCGAAACACTTTCCCAACTCAGCAAGTGATCAAGCTCACCGGCAAAAGTCGGATTGGCAGCATTCAGGCGACGGATAGTGATGGGAGCGGTCATGGCAGATCTCATGTTAGGCAATTCTCAGGCGCAACTAGAGTAACAAGCCCACCGTGCAGGCACCTGAGAAAATGGCTATGACACGGATAGGCTGCCGCAATCAGGATTGCGGAAAAGAGATCAGCGGTGTCGGCTTTCAACCGCTTCGCGCAGGGTATCGATCAGTGCCTGAATGCTGGCGTGCTGGGTTTTCATCGAGGCTTTATTGACGATCAGCCGCGAGCTGATTTCAGCAATCAGCTCTTGCGGCTCAAGGCCATTGGCGCGCAGGGTATTGCCCGTATCAACCACATCGATGATTTTGTCCGCCAGACCAACCAGAGGCGCCAACTCCATCGAGCCATACAACTTGATGATATCGACCTGACGCCCTTGCTCGGCGTAATAGCGCTTGGCCAGATTGACGAACTTGGTTGCCACGCGCAAACGTCCACGCGGCTCGGCTGCGCCCACTGCTCCGGCGGTCATCAGCTTGCAACGCGCAATCTTCAGATCCAGGGGCTCATAGATGCCCTCGGCACCGTACTCCATCAGCACGTCTTTACCCGCCACACCCAGATCGGCGGCACCGTGCTCGACATAGGTCGGTACATCGGTGGCGCGGACGATCAGCAAACGCACATCATCCAGCGTGGTAGGGATGATCAGTTTGCGGCTTTTGTCCGGGTTTTCAGTCGGCACAATGCCCGCAGCGGCCAGCAACGGCAGGGTATCGTCGAGTATTCGGCCTTTGGACAAGGCAATGGTCAGCATTCAGCAACTTCCTTAAAACAGGGCCAGCTACAGCGCTGGCAGTCGGGCCGGGAACAACCTTGCCTATCCCGGTACACGACGGATCTTGGCACCCAGCAACTGCAACTTCTCTTCGATGCACTCATAGCCACGATCAATGTGATAAATACGATCAATCATCGTATCGCCTTCAGCTACCAATCCCGCGATAACCAGACTGGCTGAAGCGCGCAGATCGGTGGCCATTACCGGAGCGGCCTTGAGTTTCGGCACACCGGTAACCACTGCCGTGTTGCCCTCGACAAGAATCTGCGAGCCCATACGGTTCATTTCATAGACATGCATGAAACGGTTTTCGAAAATGGTTTCGATCACCGTGCCAGTTCCTTCGGCAACCGCGTTGAGCGAAACAAACTGCGCCTGCATGTCTGTTGGAAAGGCCGGATAGGGTGCCGTGCGCAGATTAACCGCTTTCGGACGCCGACCTTTCATGTCCAGCTCAATCCAGTCTTTGCCCGTGGTAATTTCTGCTCCGGCTTCCTGAAGCTTGGAGAGCACCGCTTCAAGAATGGTCGGATCGGTATCCTTGAGCTTCACCCGACCACCGGTCGCCGCTGCGGCCACAAGGTAAGTGCCGGTTTCAATCCGGTCAGGCATCACGCTGTAGCGCCCGCCGCCGAGACGTTCAACTCCGTCAATCACAATGGTGTCGGTGCCGGCACCGCTGACCTTGCCACCCATCGAGTTGATAAAGTTCGCCAGATCAACCACTTCCGGCTCGCGTGCGGCGTTTTCCAGCACCGAGCGGCCTTTGGCCAGCGCAGCCGCCATCATGATGTTCTCAGTGCCGGTCACACTCACAATGTCAAAGAAGAAGTGCGCACCGCGCAAACCGCCCTCCGGCGCCTTGGCCTTGATATAGCCGCCCTCGACCGTGATTTCAGCACCCATGGCCTCCAGACCGCGGATGTGCAGGTCAACCGGACGCGATCCAATGGCACAGCCGCCAGGCAGCGCCACCTCCGCCTCGCCAAAGCGCGCGACCAGCGGGCCAAGCACCAGGATCGAAGCACGCATGGTTTTCACCAGATCGTACGGCGCTACCAAGGTCTTGATCGAGCTGGCATCCACCTCAACGCTGAGCTTTTCATCAATGACCGGTTCAATGCCCATCCGCCCAAACAGCTCGATCATGGTGGTGATGTCGTGCAGGTGCGGCAAGTTGCACACCGTCACTGGCCGGTCAACCAGCAGGGTGGCCGCCAAAATCGGCAATGCCGCATTTTTAGCGCCGGAAATACGAATCTCGCCGTTCAGAGGAACGCCGCCGGTAATAATCAGTTTGTCCATGGAATGGGTTCTCGCTGCCAGTGGGCTCAGTTGCGCTCGGCCCAGGCGGAGCGGCTGAAGAATTTCATGGTGACTGCATGGATGCTGCCATCGGCAATCCACGCATTCAGATGGGCATAAACCTGCTGCTGTCGCTTGACCGGACTCAGCGCGGCCAACTCGTCAGAAATCAAGTTCAACTGGAAGCTGCAACCCTCGCCTTCCACTTCTATCTGGACACCGGGTAACTTGCTCTGGAGAAAATCTTTAACTTCTAGCGCCTGCATGCTCGACCTCGTTTTGCACTTCATGCCAGCCGATGTACGTAGCCAGCGGCCATGTGGAAAGCTGTCCAGCGCAGTTCAGATGCTGGAAAACCGTGAGTACCGGCCTGAAGCGGGAAAATTTTGTGCAAAGCCAATGCTTGCAGGGGCGACATCATACAAAAAATCCGCCCAACCCGCGAATCGACTCATTCGCAGGTCGGGAGCAGCTCGGTCAAACCCGATACCTCGGCAATCTGACGCATGTCCGCGGGCAGTCCACGCATCGCCAGAGCCTTGCCCGACGCAGAAGCATCACGCATAAACGCCAGTAACAGGGAAACTCCGACGCTGCTGGATTTTTCAACTGCCGTGCAGTCAAGCAACAATTCTCCAGCTGGACTGGCATTGATCACTTGCCGGCCATCCTTGCGCAACTGCGGGCCGGAGCGAAAATCAATCACTCCGGACAACTCGAGCCGCCCCGGAACCGTCTCGGTTATCTTTGCGACGCTCACGCCGACTCCTTGCTGGCCTGCTTGGCCTTGGAGACGGTTTCGGCCCAGGTATCGATCACCTTGTTCAGGTCATTGCCATGATCCTTCATGGACTGGGCAAACTGATCACGAAACAATTTGCCGATATTGATGCCATTGATGATCACGTTGCGCATGCGCCAACTGCCGTCCATCTCGACCATGGTGTAGGAAAGCGGGTAAACCGTACCCTTGCTGTCCTTGACCTCCATGTTGACCGCTTCCCGACCGGGCTCCTGCTTGCCACCCACAGGGAGAATGCGAATCTCCTGATTGTCGTACTCCAGCAGAGCGTTGCCATAAAAGCGCATCAGGCTGGTTTTGAAATTATCCTCGAAACGCTTCATCTGCTCAGGTGAAGCGCCACGCGAGTAGCGGACAGTCATCACGCCCTTGGAGATACCTTCCATATCCACTACCGGAGCCAGAATACGGTCCAGCGCGGCGTAGAACTCTGATGGATCCTGCTTGTAGAGCTGCTTGTTGGCTTTCAGGTCCGCCAGAAGCTGGTCTGTTGTGCCCTTCACCACCTCCGCAGCAGTCGGTGCAGCCTGAGCAAGCAGCGACACTGTGCTGAGGACAAAAACCAGAAAAGCTCGGCGGACCGCTGAAAAAAGCATCATGTTGGACTGCAGGCTGATCATTGAGATTTTTCCTCCTTGTTAACCGAATTCAGCAGGAACTTGCCGATCAGATCTTCCAGAACCAATGCCGACTGGGTATCGCGAATAACCCCTTCGTCCTTGAGCACGGCCTCTTCGCCGCCGACGCTGATACCGATGTATTTCTCGCCCAGCAGGCCGGCAGTAAGGACGGATGCCGTCGAATCCTCAGGGAGATTATTCACCTGATCATTGATTTCCATGGTGACCCTACCGGTGTAGCTGTCGCGATCCAGATCAATGGCCGTGACCTTGCCGACGATCACGCCAGCCATGGTGACTTTGGCCCTGACGGTAAGACCGGCAATATTGTCAAAATACGCGTAAACCTTGTACGTCTGATCAGACGTGCCTGCCGACAGCCCACTGACACGCAGGGCCAGCAACAACAAAGCCAAAAAGCCGGCCATCACAAACAGGCCAACACCAATTTCCTGGGCGCGGGTTTGCATCAAAAATCTCCAAACATCAAGGCGGTCAGAATAAAGTCCAGGCCCAATACGGCCAATGAGGCATACACCACGGTCCGGGTAGTTGCACGACTGATCCCTTCCGAGGTTGGATCGCAGTCATACCCCTGAAAAACAGCGATCCAGGTTACAACGAAGGCAAATACGACGCTTTTGAGCATGCCATTGAGCACATCCTCACGAAACTCAACGCTGTTCTGCATGTTGGCCCAGAACGAGCCGTCGTAAACGCCCAGCCAATCCACAGCAACCATGGCGCCACCCCAGATACCGACGACACTGAAGATAGCCGCCAGTAATGGCATGGAAATAAACCCCGCCCACAGCCGCGGCGCGATGATGTATTTGAGCGGATCAACCCCGATCATTTCCAGACTGGACAATTGCTCCGTGGATTTCATGTTGCCAATCTCCGCCGTCAAGGCAGAACCGGCGCGTCCGGCAAAGAGCAATCCGGTCACCACCGGACCAAGCTCACGCAAGAGCGTCAGCGCAACCATCTGGCCCACCGCCTGCTCTGAGCCGTAATCGACCAGAATGTTGTAACCCTGCAGCGCCAGCACCATGCCAATGAACAAGCCGGCCACCACAATGATCGGCAACGACAACACGCCAACAAAGAACAACTGTTTGACCAGCAGACTAAAGCCATTGCCCAGCCCGCCGCGCCCCAACAGTGCATGCAACAAAAACAGCGTGGAGCGGCCCAGCGCCTCAACTACAGCAATACCGGTCCGACCGATCCGGGCAACCCTGTCGAGATAAGAAGTCTTGCGCATCAACCCTGCCCCAACAAATCGGTACGGTAATCCGCTGCCGGAAAATGGAAGGGCACCGGTCCATCCGGTATGCCCTTCATAAACTGGCGAATCTGTGGATTGTCCGAGTTCATCAGCTGATCGGGCGTACCGAAGCCCAAAACCCTGGAGTCACCGACCACATAGATAAAATCCGCAATAGTCGCGGTTTCTGCCAAGTCGTGGGAAACCACGATACTGGTGATACCCAAGGCGTCATTGAGCAGACGGATCAGCCGCACCAGAACACCCATGGCAATCGGATCCTGCCCGACGAAAGGTTCGTCGTACATCAGGATTTGCGGGTCCAGCGCAATGGCTCTGGCCAACGCAACCCGGCGCTTCATGCCTCCGGACAACTCGTCAGGCATCAGGTCATAGGCGCCGCGCAACCCCACTGCCTGCAATTTCATCAGGACGATATCGCGGATCATCTCTTCCGGCAGCTTGGTGTGCACCCGCAATGGAAAGGCGACGTTTTCAAACACATCCAGATCCGTAAAGAGTGCGCCACTCTGAAACAACACACCCATCTGCTTGCGCATATCGAAGAGTTCAGCGCGCGACAAGTCCGGCAGGTTCAGCCCATTGACCCAGACACCGCCCTGACTTGGCATCAACTGCGCCGCAATCAGCCGCAACAGGGTTGTTTTTCCGCACCCTGAAGGCCCCATGATGGCGGTCACTTTGCCGCGCGGGATATGAATATCGACATTTTCGAAAATAGTTCGCGACCCGCGCTTGAAGGTGACCCCCCTCAACTCGACCGCATTAACGCTTGCGCTAGCCATCCGTACTCCTCGGGAACAGTTGCCGCGCCCATACCCACCAACAGCAAGCTTAAATCGCGGGGGCCAAGCGAACAGCGGCGCAATATAACATCGTCGCCACAGCATCCCAAAGTACCAAACCTGCAGCCGCGACGACGCCCTGCAGCCGTTGTGCTGAGAGCAATTGATGCGCAAAGTGTCAGGCACCGGCTTATTGCCGTTATAATCGGCCAACAGTCACTGGATACTGCTCACCAAATGAACCAATCCCACGCCTTGATTCAGTCAGCTCAGCGCACCGTTCGCCTAGAACTGGAAGCGATAGAAGCCCTGCTTGAGCGAATCAACGCAGATTTTGTACGCGCCTGCGAACTGTTGCTGGCGTGCCGCGGACGGGTCGTTGTCGTGGGCATGGGCAAGTCTGGTCACATCGGCAAAAAGATTGCTGCCACGCTGGCCAGCACCGGGACACCCGCCTTTTTCGTGCATCCGGCAGAAGCCAGCCATGGCGACATGGGCATGATCACCAAAGATGACGTGGTATTGGCACTGTCCAATTCAGGCTCCACCGCCGAGATCATCACCCTGTTGCCATTGATCAAGCGACTGGGGATCACCCTTGTGAGCATGACCGGCAACCCCGAGTCGCCACTGGCGCAGGCTGCCGAGGCCAATCTGGATGCACGGGTTGAACATGAGGCCTGCCCACTGAACCTCGCCCCCACCTCGTCAACCACAGCCAGCCTGGTACTGGGTGATGCACTGGCCATTGCCTTGCTCGAAGCTCGCGGCTTTACCGCCGAAGACTTTGCCTTCTCCCACCCGGGCGGCGCGCTGGGCCGGCGATTACTGCTCAAGGTGGAGAACGTCATGCATGCCGGCGAAGCCCTGCCGAGGGTTGCGCGCGGCATCCTGCTGCGCGATGCACTGCTGGAAATGACCCGCAAGGGGCTGGGAATGACCGTGATCGTCGAAAGCGACGGGCGGCTTGCCGGTATTTTTACCGATGGCGATCTGCGTCGTACCCTGGACCGGGGAATCGATGTACGCAACGCCAGCATCGACAGCGTGATGACCGCCCATGGCAAAACCGCCAAACCCGAGATGCTTGCTGCGGAAGCACTGAAAATCATGGAAGACCACAAAATCAACTCACTGGTTGTGGTTGATTCGGATGATCGTCCGGTTGGCGCACTGAACATGCACGACCTCTTGCGCGCCGGGGTGATGTGAATGCAGCAGGAACTCTTGCAGCGCGCACGCGGCGTAAAGCTGGCGATCTTCGATGTAGACGGCGTACTGACCGATGGCAGGCTGTATTTCCTGGTTGACGGCAGTGAGTTCAAGACATTCAACACGCTGGATGGCCACGGCATAAAAATGCTGATTGCTTCGGGCGTGCGTACGGCCATCATTTCCGGCCGCAAAACTCCGATTGTGGAGCGAAGGGCACAGAACCTGGGCATCCAGCATCTCTACCAGGGGCGCGAAGACAAGCTGGTGGTACTCGATGAACTGCTCGGACAGCTCAATCTCAACTACGCACAGGTAGCCTACCTGGGCGATGACCTGCCTGACCTGCCGGTGATTCGCAGGGTCGGACTGGGTATGGCGGTTGCCAGCGCTGATGCTTTTGTTCGTGAAAATGCTCACGGCATCACGCAAGCGCGTGGCGGCGAAGGTGCCGCCCGCGAATTCTGCGAACTGATCATGCGCGCCCAAGGCACGCTTGATAGCATCCAAGCCACTTATCTGTAGGATCAGCATGTCGAACAGTATTCGCCAGACACTGATGTTTCTGCCCATAGCGGCGCTGCTGATCGCGCTTGGCTACTGGAATATCCGGCCGGAAAGTTTCGACGAACAGCACACTGCTGTCGCGACTGAGACCTCGGTGGATTTCTTCGTAGTCAACCCACACACCCAGCAATTCAAGGAAGACGGCAGCCTCAATTACCGGATGAAGGCGGACAAGCTGGAACATATCAAAGCCACTGACATTACCCTGATGAGCCAGCCGGACTTGCTGTTGTACCGCCAGAACGAGGCACCATGGCATGTGCAAAGCCAGCGCGGGGAAGTAGCCCCTGCTGGAAAGCAGGTAGAATTGATCGATGACGTCAGGGTGCAACGTACTGACAACAAGAATCGCCAGACCCTGCTGACCACCAGTCGTCTGACCGTTTTTCCTGATAAAGAATATGCCGAGACCAGCCAAGCCGTTAAGATTGATGCAGCCAATGGCGTGACCACGGCAACCGGTATGAAAGCGTACCTGAATGAAGGCAGGATGGACCTGCTCTCCAATGTAAGAGGCCAGCATGAGGTTCGTTAAAACCCTTCCCCTAGTGCTTGTTTTCCTGGGTAGCACACTCGCCTGCGGCACTGCCGCGGCACTGCCGACTGACCGCGAACAACCGATCCGGGTGCAGGCCGATAGCGCCGAGCTCGACGACAAGCAAGGCGTCGCCGTCTATCGCGGCTCGGTGGTGATCACCCAGGGCAGCCTCAAGATAACCGGCGACCAGGTCACGATCACCCAGAGTCCGCAGGGTGATGTTGAGCTTTTTACCGCGATTGGCGAGCCGGCCTACTATGAGCAGCAGCCGTCAACGGACAAGGCCATCGTAAAGGCTTATGGCAAAACCATTCAGTATTATGCCGCCACCGAACGCATTGTTCTGATCGATCAGGCCAAGGTCATCCAGGAAGGCAACACCTTTACCGGCGAGAAGATCGTTTATGACACCCAGCGCCAGATTGTCAACGCAGGCAGAGCCAGCAACGCCAGTGTGAGCAAGCCGCAACCGCGGATTGACATGGTTATCCAGCCGAAGAAAAAACCCGAACAAAAGGCACCCTAATGGCCACTCTCAAAGCCCAGCACCTGGCGAAGAGCTACAAGGGCCGTCAGGTCGTGCGTGACGTCAGCCTGTCCATCGACAGCGGCCAGATCGTCGGCTTGCTGGGCCCCAATGGCGCGGGCAAGACTACCTGCTTCTACATGATCGTCGGACTGGTTCAGGCAGACCAGGGACGCATTCTGATCGACGACCTCAACATCAGCCATCTGCCAATGCACGGCCGGGCCCGCGCAGGCATTGGCTATCTGCCACAGGAAGCCTCGATCTTCCGCAAGCTGAGCGTGGCCGACAACATCATGAGTATCCTTGAAACACGCAAGGATCTGGACCGGGCCGGACGTCATGACGCGCTCGAAAGTCTGCTGGAAGAATTCCACATCCACCACATTCGCGACACCTTGGGCATGAGCCTGTCCGGTGGCGAGCGGCGGCGGGCGGAGATTGCCCGCGCACTGGCCACCTCGCCCAAATTCATACTGCTGGATGAGCCTTTCGCTGGTGTGGACCCGATCTCGGTCGGCGACATCAAACAGATCATCCATCACCTCAAGACCAAGGGCATTGGCGTACTGATCACCGACCACAACGTGCGCGACACTCTGGATATCTGTGAAGTCGCCTACATAGTGAACGATGGCCAACTGATCGCCGAAGGCGATGCCGAAACCATCCTGGCCGATCAACTGGTCAAAGACGTATACCTGGGACACGAGTTCCGCCTGTAACCTATCAACCCAACCGAACACCGCGCCCTCGCCCAGAGGAAAGTAGCCGAATACCGGCATATACTTTGCTAACGCTCGACGCCTCGGCGTCTCGAATCTATTGGCGCCCGGTGGCCCGAAGCTCAAGGTGAACCTCTTTCCGTTATGAAACCTTCGCTAGTCCTCAAGATGGGCCAGCAGCTGACGATGACCCCTCAGCTGCAACAGGCAATTCGCTTGCTTCAGCTATCAACCCTGGACCTGCAGCAGGAAATTCAGGAGGCGCTGGAATCCAACCCCATGCTCGAGCGTCAGGAAGAAGGCGAAGACTTCGACAATGACGATCCGCTTGCCGATAAAAGCGAAACCTCGACGCCCGCTCCCGCCACCAGCCAGGAAACCGCTTTTGAGGATTCCGCCGACAACGCCGAACGCTTTGAAGAAGGCGAATGGAATGAGCGAATTCCCAACGAACTGCCGGTAGACACTGCCTGGGAGGATATCTACCAGACCAGCGCCAGCAGCCTGCCGAGCAACGACGACGATGAATGGGACTTCACCTCACGCACATCAGCCGGCGAGAGCTTGCAAAGCCACCTGCTCTGGCAACTCAATCTGACCCAGATGTCGGAAACCGACTTGCTGATTGCAGTCACCCTGATCGACTGCATCAGCAACGATGGCTACCTGGAAGAGTCGCTGGAAGAAGTGCTGGAAGCTTTTGACCCGGAAATGGACGTCGAACTCGACGAGATTGAAGCAGTACTTCACCGTATCCAGCTGTTTGACCCGATCGGCTGCGGCTCCCGCGACTTGCGTGAATGCCTGCTGATTCAACTGCGCCAGCTACCATCCACGACGCCCTGGCTTGCCGAGGCGCAAAAACTGGCAAGCGACTATCTGGACCTGTTAGGCAGCCGCGACTACAGCCAGCTGATGCGCAAGATGAAGATCAAGGAGGGCGAACTGCGGCCGATCATTGACCTGATCCAGAGCCTCAACCCGCGCCCTGGCTCGCAGATCGAGGCCAGCGAGCCCGAGTATGTAATCCCGGATGTGCTGGTACGCAAACACAATGATCGCTGGCTGGTTGAACTCAACCAGGAAGCGGTGCCGCGCCTGCGAGTGAATCCGCAGTACGCCAGTTTTGTGCGCCGCGCAGACTCCAGCGCCGACAACACCTTCATGCGCAATCAGTTGCAGGAGGCGCGCTGGTTCATCAAGAGCCTGCTCAGCCGCAATGAAACCCTGATGAAAGTGGCGACGCAGATTGTCGAACACCAGCGCGGCTTTCTCGAATATGGCGATGAAGCCATGAAGCCCCTGGTTCTGCATGACATTGCCGAAGCTGTGGGCATGCATGAATCCACCATTTCACGGGTTACCACCCAGAAGTTCATGCACACCCCACGTGGCATCTACGAGCTGAAATACTTTTTCTCCAGCCACGTCAGCACAGCCGAAGGCGGTGAATGCTCGTCAACGGCAATCCGCGCCATAATCAAAAAACTGGTCGCTGCGGAAAGTCAGAAAAAGCCATTGAGTGACAGCAAGATTGCAGGTTTACTGGAAGCACAGGGCATTCAGGTTGCCCGCCGGACTGTAGCCAAATATCGCGAATCACTGGGCATTGCCCCCTCCAGCGAACGCAAGCGCTTGATTTAAGAACATCGCCCCAAAGCACCAGTGTCCCGGCGACAGGCTCACGAGACTGTCACTAATACACGGCAACAAGGAGAATGCGGTATGCAAGTGAACATCAGTGGACATCAACTGGATGTGACCGACGCCATGCGTGACTATGTCGGTGAGAAACTTGGCAGACTTGAACGCCATTTCGACAAAATTACCAACGTACAAGTGATCATGCAGGTCGAGAAGCTCAAACAGCAGATCGAAGCGACCTTGCATGTTGCCGGACGCGAAGTCGTCGCTCACGCAGAGCACGAAGACATGTACGCGGCCATTGACCTGCTCGCCGATAAACTTGATCGTCAACTGATCAAGCACAAGGAAAAGCAGCTTGACCATAAACAGGGCACTACGGCCCGATAACCCTAATTCCTACCCATGATCTCAATAGAGCAAATCCTGACCCCCGGCCGTTCTTTGGTGAATGTGCCGGGCGGCAGCAAAAAACGCGTCCTCGAGCAGATTGCCAGCCTGGTTGCCCGCGACCTTACCGGCGTGGATGAGCAGGATATCTTCGAGAGCCTGATCGCCCGCGAAAAACTCGGTTCCACCGGCTTTGGCAATGGCATAGCCATTCCACACTGTCGCCTGCCCGGATGCACCAGCCCGATCTGTGCAGTATTGCGTCTGGATACGCCAGTCGACTTTGATGCCATTGATGGCGCCCCCGTCGACCTGCTGTTTGTCCTGCTGGTACCGGAAGAAGCCACCGATGCGCACCTTGAACTGCTGCGGCAGATTGCCAGCATGCTCAATCGCAGCGAAGTGCGCGAAAGGCTGCGGCAGGCACAAAGCAGCGAGCAGCTTTACCAAATGGTTGTGGAAGCCCAAAACGATCAATAAGGAGCAAGACCATGCGCCTGATCATCGTTAGTGGTCGCTCCGGCTCTGGCAAAAGTACCGCTTTGGATGTTCTCGAAGACAACGGTTTCTACTGCATCGACAATCTGCCGGCCGGACTGCTGACCGAACTGGCTGAGCGAGCCTTGCTGAATATTGATCTGCTGCAGCCACAAGTTGCAGTTTCCATTGATGCACGCAACCTGGCCAGCCAGCTGGAGCGGGTGCCGGACCTGCTGGCAGAGGTTCGCGCCAAGCATATCCAGTGCGATGTGGTCTATCTGGACAGTGACGACGAAACGCTGCTCAAGCGCTTTTCCGAAACCCGCCGCCGCCATCCGTTGACATCCGAAACACGCTCGCTGGCGGAAGCCATCAAGGATGAAACCATTCTACTGGGCCCGATTGCCGATCTGGCCGATCTCAAGCTCGACACCACTCATCTGAATCTTTACCAGCTGCGCGACAGCATCAAGCTGCGACTGCTCAACAAACCTGAGCCAGGCACTGCCTTTCTGATCGAATCATTCGGATTCAAGCGCGGCATGCCGGTGGATGCCGATCTGGTCTTCGACGTACGCTGCCTGCCCAACCCTTACTGGAAAGCGGATCTGCGCAGTTTGTCCGGCAAGGACCCGGAGATCATCGATTACCTCAGCGGCCTGGATGATGTTGAAGAGATGTACGAGGACATCTACACCTACCTGAACAAGTGGTTGCCGCGCTTCGCCGCCAGTAACCGCTCCTATGTGACCGTCGCCATCGGCTGCACCGGTGGGCAACACCGCTCGGTGTACCTGGCAGAGCGTTTGGGCGCAGCCCTGAAGATCAGTCTGAAAAACATTCAGGTCCGCCACCGCGATATCAGCTAAGGAACAGCAACAGATGCTCAATCAGGAAATCACCATCATCAACAAACTGGGGCTGCACGCCCGGGCAGCAGCCAAGTTTGTCGGTGTGGCCGGCTGCTACCCCTGCCAGATCAAGGTCGGGCGCACGCTGGAAAGCCTGGTCGATGGCAAAAGCATCATGTCGGTCATGATGCTGGCGGCCGGAAAGGGCTCCAGCATCCAGCTGCAAACCGACGGAGAGCAGGAAGCAGAAGCCATGCAGGGGCTGATCGAACTGATCAACAACCGGTTTGATGAAGCCGAATAAATCAGCTTCCCGCCACCATCATCCGCTCCAGCAATACCGAGCCACTGCGAATGTTGCTGCGTAGTTCAAGATCATTCCCCACTGCCACAATCTGCCTGAACATCTCCCGCAGATTGCCGGCGATAGTCACTTCCTGAACCGGGTACTGGATTTCACCGTTCTCCACCCAGAAACCGGCGGCGCCACGCGAATAATCGCCAGTCACCAGATTCAGGCCCTGCCCCATCAGCTCGGTGACCAACAAGCCACGCCCCATGCGCCTGAGCAAGGCCCGCTGATCCTCGGCACCATGCGTCACCAGCAGATTGTGCACGCCGCCCGCATTGGCCGTGCTCGGCATCCCCAGCTTGCGGCCCGAATAGGTTCCCAACACATACGAGACGATCACACCGTCCTCGACAAAAGGCTTGGCATAGGTCGCCAGACCATCGCCATCAAAGGCCGCACTGGCCAGCCCCCGCGGGATATGCGGATGCTCATTAAGACTCAGCCATTGGGGAAACAACTGCTGACCCAGTGATCCCTCCAAAAAGGATGACTTGCGGTACAGATTGCCACCGGAAATCGCCGCCAGAAAGTGACCAAACAAGCCGCCAGCCAACTCGGCCGAGAACAGCACCGGCACCTCGCATGTGGGCACCGGGCGCGCGCCAAGGCGCGATACCGTGCGCTGCGCGGCACGCTGCCCGATACTGGCTGCACTGGCCAAGGCAGTCCCCTGGCGATTGACGTCGTACCAGTAATCACGCTGCATCTGGCCATCGCGTTCAGCGATCATCACGCAACTCAGGCTGTGGCGGGTACTCGCGTAGCTCCCGACAAAACCATGGCTGTTGCCGTAGACGCGGCATCCGCGGTGGGTGCTGAGCGACGTACCGTCCGCATTGCTGATCCGCGAATCGGCAGCAAACGCCGCCGCCTCACACTCCAGCGCCAGCTCGACCGACTGCTCGGGGGTGAGATTCCACGGATGATAAAGATCCAGATCGGCCATCTCGCGCGCCATCAACCCGGCTTCCGCCAGCCCGGAAAACGCATCTTCCGACGCGTGTTCGGCTATCGCCAGGGCGGCCGCGACCGTTTCGCGAATGGCCTCGGCGCCACTGGCAGAGGTACTCGCAGAGCCTTTGCGCTGGCCCACGTACAGCGTGATACCAAAGCCCTGATCGCGGTTGAACTCAACCGTTTCAACTTCGCGCTGGCGGACCGTGGTGGACAAGCCCTGCTCAAGCGAAACAGCGACCTCACAGGCACTGGCCCCCTGCCGGCGCGCCTCCGCAATAATCTGCTCAACCTGCTCCTGCAACGTGGGCAGCGCTTCAGGACCGACATGTTCTAGCGCACTCATTGCTTACTCCATTACTGTGGCCAGGCGGGCAAGCCGGACAAGCGGCCCCCGAGTGGTTATCATGGCAACGTTATCTTCCGGATACGTCCCATGTCTGAAAAAATCGATGACTTCTCCGAAGAGAAGAGCAAAACCCAAGTCAAACGTGAGCTGCATGCCCTGCAAGAGCTGGGTGAGCGCCTGACGACGCTCAAACCGGATCTGCTGGCCAAATTGCCGCTCACCGAGCCGCTGCAAAAAGCCCTGGCCGATGCGCCGAAACACAAGGCGCATATTGCCCGCAAACGACACCTGCAATACATCGGCAAACTGATGCGCGATGCGGACGTCGAAGCCATCAGCGCGCTGATCGACCAACTCGACACCTCCACGCGCCAGTACAACGAGCGCTTCCATGGTCTGGAACGCTGGCGTGACCGCCTGATTGGCGGAGACGACGCCACACTGGACGCTTTTGTCGGTGAATACCCTGAAACTGACCGCCAGCAGATGCGCAGTCTGATCCGCCATGCCCAACACGAAGCGGCCCACAACAAACCGCCGGCCGCCGCCCGCAAGGTGTTCAAATACATCCGTGAGCTGGACGAAATTCAGCGCGGCTTGCGCTAACGGGGTAATGGGGAGTGGGAAGTGGGCGGCGCCAGCCACTCGCCCCTTCGCGCTCCCCACTCCCTACTGCCCACTGCCAATCCTACGCCCCTGTGCCCCCCACGGTTATGGCATCTATTTTCAGGGTTGGCTGCCCTACCCCGACAGGTACCGACTGCCCGTCCTTGCCGCAGGTACAGACGCCACTGTCCAGCGCCAGATCATTACCGACCATCGACACCCGGCTCATCGCCTCCGGACCATTGCCGATCAGGGTCGCGCCTTTGACCGGCGTGGTGATACGGCCGTTCTCGATCAGATACGCCTCACTGGTGGAAAAAACGAACTTGCCACTGGTGATGTCCACCTGTCCTCCGCCCAGATTGGCGCAATATATTCCGCGCTCCACCGAAGCAATGATCTCCGCCGGATCACTGTCGCCAGCCAGCATGTAGGTGTTGGTCATGCGCGGCATCGGCAAACAGGAATAGGATTCGCGGCGCCCGTTGCCGGTCGCGGCGACCCCCATCAGGCGGGCATTCAACTTGTCCTGCATGTACCCCTTGAGCACACCCTTTTCAATCAGCGTGGTGCACTGGGTCGGCGTGCCCTCGTCATCCAGCGTCAGGGAGCCACGTCGCCCGGCGAGGGTTCCGTCATCGACAATGGTGCACAGGCTTGATGCGACCTGCTCCCCAATACGACCGCTGTAAGCGGAGCTGCCCTTGCGGTTGAAATCACCCTCCAGCCCGTGACCGACGGCCTCATGCAGCAGCACGCCTGACCAGCCGGGACCCAGCACCACCGGCAATGTGCCCGCCGGGGCCGGGACAGCTTCCAGATTGATCAGGGCCTGACGCAGCGCCTCACGGGCATAGCCCATGGCCCGCTCTTCCAGCGTCCCTTCTTTCTGCAGAAAATAGCGGTAATCGCAGCGCCCGCCACCACCATGCCCACCGCGCTCACGACGGCCATTCTGCTCGACGATCACGCTCACGTTGAAGCGCACCAGCGGACGAATATCCGCTCCCAGACTGCCGTCCGTCGCTGCGACCAGTACACGGTCCCAGACACCCGAGAGGCTCACCGTCACTTGCTGGATACGCGGATCCAGCGCTCGCGTGGCAGCATCGGTCCGTTTGAGCAGATCGACCTTTTCCGCACGGCTGAGCACCTCCAGAGGATTCTGCTCGGGGTACAGCGGCGTGCCGGGCACACTGCGCAACAGCGCAACCTGACCCTGCTGCCCCGCCCGGGCAATCGAACGTGCCGCCTGTGAGGCATCGCGCAGCGCCTGGCGGCTGATGGTATTGCTGTAGGCAAAGCCGGTTTTCTCACCCGACAGGGCGCGCACGCCAACCCCTTGATCCAGATTGAAACTGCCTTCCTTGACGATGCCGTCTTCCAGTACCCAGTTTTCCGAAATCTGGCTCTGAAAATACAGATCAGCTGCATCGATACCGGGGCCAGCCAACTCCCCCAGCACCTCGGGAAGCAACTCGATACTCAGCTCGCCGGGGGTCAGCAAATGGGCGCTGACCGATGACACTAAATCACTCATGGTTTCTCCATCACAACGGATACGGGCTCGCCAGGTGGCGAAAATCGGCGCTGCTGCTCCA
Organism: Pseudomonas sp.; assembly: GCA_035562615.1. Lineage (GTDB taxonomy): Bacteria > Pseudomonadota > Gammaproteobacteria > Pseudomonadales > Pseudomonadaceae > Aquipseudomonas. Next base: position 83,511 of record DATMWH010000023.1, read on the forward strand.
GCGGCATAGTTTGACGGATAGCCGCCTGCGCCTGGGCATCACGCCCAGCCAGCAGAACTGCCTCACCCAGCGGTTGCTCCGCGAGAACCCGCCCCCAGGGATCGGCGATCAGCGAATGACCAAAAGTTTCACGCCCGCCGGGATGCTCACCACCCTGATTGGCCGCCAACAGATAGCACTGGGTTTCAATGGCGCGGGCGCGCAGCAATATATGCCAGTGCGCCGCACCGGTCACTGCGGTGAAGGCTGCCGGCGCACTGATCAGCTCGGCGCCGGCGGCACGCAACGCGGTATAAAGTTCGGGAAAACGCAGGTCGTAACAGACGCTCAAGCCCAGGCGACCCACCGGCGTATCTGCCACGACCACCCGCGCACCGTGCACATAGTCATCCGACTCACGGTAACGCCCGCGCTTATCGGCAACGTCCACATCAAACAGATGCAGCTTGTCGTAACGCGCCGCCCGCTCACCATCAGCATCGATCAGCAAGGAGCAGGCATGCGGTCTGGCCTGGGGTTGGTCATCCGGTGGTAGCGGCAGAGTGCCGGCTACAATCCATAAATCCAGCTCGCGTGCTGCCTGTTTCAGCCAGGGCAGAACAGGTCCCTCGCCACAGGCCTCCGCGCGCGCCAGATCGGCCAGATCGCGCCGCCCCATGGCGGCAAAGTTCTCCGGTAACACTGCCAGACGCGCGCCGCCTTGCGCTGCCTGTTCCAGCAGCCGGCGGGCGGCCAGCAAGTTGTCTGCCACCCGATCCTGACTGACCATCTGCACCACTGCCAGACTCATCGAGAACACACTCCGCCATTCATCGCTTGAAAAAGTTGATATTCGGGTTATCCATAGGGCCTTTGACCTGGTACTGAACCCGGGTCAGGCTGGATGTGCTGACCCCGAACATCTTGTCGGCCAGCTTATCGACCGCGAAGATGGCACCCGCCACCACCGGCGCCCCCACCGCCAGAGCCCCCAGAACCACCGTATTGGACACCGGCAGGGTGACATACAGCTTGGCGTCGATCTGCTGGGTGACCATATCCAGCGTACCGTCGAGTTGCAGTTTCACCGACGGCCCCTTCACATCAAGCGGCTGAGTAGTGACAAAAACGCCATTGGTGGCGGCCAGCACAAAGCCAATCCGATCGTAGGCCATGCCGGCGCCAAACAGATCGGAGAAGTCCAGACGCAAACGCCGGCCAATAGCACTCAGATTGAGCAGACCAAAAGCCCGCAGAGCCTTAGTCCCGCCCCCCTGCACTTCGGTGCTGCTGCCGTTGTGCATGCTGCCATCCAGCGTTCCGGAAAGCCGCGGCAGACTGATATATGCCGGTGACCCCGGCCAGCGCAAGTCAGTATCCACCTTGAAACGCTCACTGCTGACCGAAGGTGCAAAGTTCCACGCCTGCAGTACGGCGCCAATATCTGCACCCTGAAGACGGCCTTTGTACCAGGAATTGGTGGCGCCCAAGCGCCCTGTCCAACCGGCATTACCGGTGACCAGCAAGCCCTTGAGATTGAGATTCAACTCGCTGAACTCGACCCCAGCGGTCACCGGCCGGAGCTTGAATGAACTGCCTCCCAGCGGCGCACCGCCGAGCAAGACCTGGGCGATGGTCACATCCAGCGCCGGCAGACTGGCTGGATCGATGCCGGCCAGAGGGTCAGGCCCGGCCAATGCCTCCTCGTCGGTATGGGCGGGTTCAGGCAAGCTCAGACGCTTTAAATTCAACACCAGTGGAACGCCGGTCTGGTCCGGAACCGTCACCAGGCCATCCACCACGGCACTGCTGAGTCCGACCTGCCAGGCCGGGCCAACACGCTGCAGGTTGATACCCAGATTCTCGGCATCCAGACCGAAGCCCTGGAAATGCCCGACCTGTAGATCGACCGGTCGCAACCAGGCCAGATTGAACGCCGGGCCCTGAGCAGAATGGCGCTCGAACAATGCCTTCCAGGCGGACACATCCAGTTGCGCCACGCTACCACGCAGCCAGAATCCCGCGGCCGTGGGCAGCGTGGCGGCCTGTCCACCCAGCACCAGTTCGGCCCGCGCGGTATCCAGCCGGGTGCTCGGCATGGCCAGAGCCAGGCTCGCCAGATCGGCATATTTGGCCCAGTAACTCGGTTCTTTGGCGCCCAGCGGCATGCGCAGTTGAGAGGCCCGCGTCTGCTCTGCGGTTTTACCAAAGGGTGCCGGCAAATCGATGCTCACACCCTGCAGGGTGGAATCAACCTGCAACTGACTGTGTTGATCGAGCAGCACTTTCAGGCTGTAAGGCAACGTACCGGCAACCGGCAACAGCTTGGCGTCCACTCCCAGCCAGTCGGTCAGGTCCTTCAGGCTGATCTTGCCATTGGCTTCAATGCGCGTACGGGTAGTACCACGTACGCCCTCGGCGACAATCTTGCCGCTCACCGCCTGGTTGAAGGCCCTTGCGCGAATGCTCGGCGCACTCAGGCCAGTGGCACTGTTGTAGCGGAACGCAGCCGTAATCTGCGACAACTGCAGCGCCGGACTGGGCATGCTCAATTGCGCGCCGTCGGCCGCGAAATCCACCACCACCAGCGGCGCTGCCCGGCCGCCCAGCGGGATATCCAGGGACAGCTTGCCCAGCAGCGCACCCTCACCCTTCCAGCCGGCAAAAGTGGCGGCCGTCCCCAGCGGTGCAGTCTGCAGGATCGCCAGGCCGTCCTTGACACTGCTTTGCAGGTTGGCCGAGACGTTCAGCCGCGGCACCTGGCCATCGCTGGCCGGTGGCACACTGGCCAGTACCTGTGCAACCTGGCTCTCCAGGATCTGCCCGGAACTCACCTCGACCCTGACACCGTTGTCGCCGACAAACACCTCACCGGCCGCCTCACGCAACGCAGGCCAACCCGGTTGGTAAGCCAACTCCAGACCGTGCAGCTTGAAATACAGGCTCAAGGTGCTCGAATTGGCGGGTGCCGCAGCACTCAGCGAACCCTGAAACTGGAAGAGGCCCTGTTCTATGCTGCCGCTGACGATGGCTGTCTTCAGCCAATCAGCCAGATCGGCGCTGAAATTGGCCGTTGGCGAAGGCAGGTACTTGGCGGTGAATGCGGCATCGCCTTCGGTCAGCCCGACGCGCAGATCCATGTAACTGTCCTGATCGGCAGCCAATGGAATGGCGATTTTCAGATCACCGGCGATCCGACCCTCTTCTCCTTCCAGCCGGATATAAGGGCTGCGCAGAGTGAAAGCCTGCTCGTCCAGCGTCCAGCTGAGCAAGGCGCCGGCTTTGAAGTAATGCCACGGCTGAGGAAAGATACCGGCCAGATTGAGAACAAAATTCTCCGCATCAAGGCGCAGCGCACCCTTCTGCAGATCGCCGCTTATCGCGCCGCTGACATTTTCCAGCCCTGGCACATCGTTATAAGGCGATACCCCCACGCTCTCCAGATTGGCGGCAAACTGCAACCGATCTGCGGCGTTCAGATGCGGGTCATAGGTCAGCTGGATATTGCTCAACTGGCCCTGGGGTTTGAGGCCGCCGAGCCACTCATTCAGCGCCGGAACGTCGGGCACCAGCGCATTGGCAAGGTAGGCCAGAGGTGCCAGATCCAGACGATCGGCTTGTACTTTCCACACGGAAGCCGCGCTAGCGTCCGCTTGTCGTTGCTGCAGCGCCAGCTGCGCGGGGCCGAAACGGGTCTGCCCCAGACTGAACGCCAGTGACTCCAGCCGCAGGTTGTAGCCCTGCGCTTGCCGGTCCAGAAAGGCGGTCACCGTCAGATCCTGCACCTGCGCCAGTTCACGCCCGGACGCTGCAGCTTGAATCTCCGGAGCATTCAGGCGCGCGACCGCACGCTGCAACTGCCCGCCGTCCAGCGCCGCCCAGAACTCTCCGCCAGCCATGAATTGCTTGATGCTCCATTGCGGCAACAAGTCCGGCGGCAAGCGCTTCGACCAGTCACTTTGCGGCAGACTCAGATACAGCTGGGCCGGGCTGTTGCGCCAGTCGGCCGGATTGAGTGTACCGCGCAGACTGAAGCTCACCGGCATACCGTCAGGCAGGTTAAGGCGCCCATCCAGACGCTGCTTGCGGCCATTGCGCAGCTCAAATTCGACATAGGTCAGGCTGATGGGCTGCTCGTTTAACGGCTGCAGAGTGACCTGACTGTTGAGCAGCAGCAGCTGCGAGATACCGAGCAAATTACTCAGCACCGCTTCAGCCGATGTGGTTGATTGCGCACTTGGCGCAGGTAACCCGGCAACGGCCCACGCACCCTCTGCAGACTGCCGCACCGATAACCGCAAGCCCTCGACTTCTATCCGCTGGATTTCCAGACGCCGCTCGAGCAAGCCGACCAGCAACTCCGGCTTGATGCGCAACGTCTGCAGATAAATCCGCTCAGCGCCCTCGCCCAGCTCGACATCGTGAGCGACCAGCAACGGGCCGAAATCTCGCCAGCTGCCTTCCAGCCGGCCAATGCGCAACGGCATGCCGATGGCGGCCTGCGCCTGTTTCTGAACCTCGGCCTGATATTCAGCCAGCAACGGCATCAACTCCCGGCCCAGGCTGACATACAGCGCCAGCAACACCAGCAGCAACGCGCCCAGCGACAGTGCGGCGCGCAACAACAGGGTGAGCACACGGGTGATCCAGGCCATTGCGAGGATTACCCGCCAGTCCGGTTCAGGCCTGCAGGCCGGGGATCAGAGCAGAACCACATCATATTGCTCCTGTGAATACATGGCCTCGACCTGGAACTTGATGGTGCGCCCGATGAAGGCCTCAAGGTCAGCCACATTACCGGACTCCTCGTCCAGCAGGCGATCAACCACCCGTTGGTTGGCCAGCACCCGGTAGGCCCCGGCCTGATAGGCCCGCGCCTCGCGCAGGATCTCGCGGAAAATCTCGTAGCAGATGGTTTCCGGGGTTTTCAGCTTGCCGCGGCCCTGACAGCTGACACACGGCTCGCAAAGCACCTGCTCGAGGCTCTCGCGGGTGCGCTTGCGGGTCATCTGCACCAGCCCCAGCTCGGTGATGCCGATGATATTGGTCTTGGCATGATCGCGTTCGAGCTGTCGCTCCAGCGTGCGCAAGACCTGGCGCTGATGCTCTTCATCCTGCATGTCGATGAAGTCGATAATGATGATGCCTCCCAGATTGCGCAGGCGCAGCTGGCGGGCGATGGAGGTAGCCGCTTCGAGGTTGGTCTTGAAGATCGTCTCTTCGAGCGTGCGGTGCCCGACAAAGGCGCCGGTATTGACATCAATGGTGCTCATGGCTTCGGCCGGATCAATCACCAGATAGCCTCCCGACTTGAGCGGCACCTTGCGCTCCAGGGCCTTCTGGATCTCGTCCTCCACCCCGTAGAGATCGAAAATCGGCCGTTCGCCGGGATAGTGCTCCAGGCGGTCACAGATCTCGGGCATCAGTTCGGCGACAAACTGGGTCGCCTTCTGAAAGGTTTCCCGCGAATCGATACGGATTTTCTCGCTGCGCGGATTGACCAGATCACGCAGGGTGCGCAGTGCCAGCGACAGATCTTCATAGATCACCGAAGGTGTCGGTGCACACTGGCGCTGGCCGGCGATCTGCCCCCAAAGCCTGCGCAAATAGCGGATATCCGCGATGATCTCGTCGGCGCCGGCCCCTTCAGCAGCGGTGCGCAGAATGAACCCGCCGGTTTCCTCGATGGCTTCAGCCGCCAGACAATTGGTGACGATGGCCTTCAGGCGCTCACGCTCCGCCTCGTCCTCGATGCGCAGCGAGATACCGACGTGACTGGTACTGGGCATGTAAACCAGATACCGCGAGGGTATCGACAACTGGGTGGTCAGGCGTGCGCCCTTGCTGCCAATCGGATCCTTAGTGACCTGCACCACCAGGGCCTGCCCTTCACGCACCAACAGACTGATGCACTCAAGAGCACTGCCTTCGCGACTGGAAATCTCCGCCGCATGGATAAAGGCCGCGCGCTCCAGACCGATATCGACAAACGCCGCCTGCATGCCCGGCAGCACCCGCACCACCTTGCCCCGGTAGATATTGCCGACAATACCGCGACGCTGGGTACGCTCGACGTGCACCTCTTGCAGGACACCGTTTTCCACCACCGCCACGCGCGACTCCATCGGCGTGACGTTGATCAGGATCTCTTCGCTCATAAAAAGGCTTCACTCATGCGTTATCTCGCAACTGCCAGCAGGGGATATTGGCAGCCGCCAATAATTCCGCAGTTTCGCACAAGGGCAGCCCGACCACAGCGGAATAACTGCCGCGAACCTCTCGGACGAAGATCGCCGCCAGGCCCTGGATCGCGTATCCGCCAGCCTTGTCCTGCGGCTCACCGGTGTCCCAGTAAGCCTGCATCTGCGCCTCGGATATCGCGCAGAAACGCACATAACTGCTGACCACGCGCGACGTGCAATGCGTCGGGGAAGCCAGTGCAACTGCGGTCAGCACCTGATGTTCGCGATTGGACAGCGCCTGCAGCATCTGCAGGGCTTCGTCACGGCCGGCGGGTTTGCCCAGTATTGTTCCGTCCAGAACGACGCTGGTGTCTGCGCCCAGCACCAGCACATCCGTTTGCCCGCCCAGCATGGCGAGGCCGGCCTGCGCCTTGGCCAGCGCCAGGCGCTCGACGTACTGCTCGGGCGACTCACCGGGCAGCACGCGTTCATCAACACTGGATGCCAGCACACGGAACGACACACCGATCTGGGTTAACAGCTCACTTCGCCGGGGCGATGCCGAGGCCAGGTACAGGATTGGCATGCGCGTATCTCCTCAGCAAGGCGGGCCCGTTCAATACACGTGAAAGCGCCGGCTCAGGCCACGCAGGATGCCGTAGACCCAAGGCCAGAGCAGTGCACTGATCAGCGCCGGCAAGAGGAACAGCAAGGTGGGCGGGCGGTTGCCAGACAGCGTGTACAGCCACAACTGCAGCAACTGCGCCAGACCAAAGACCATCAGCAGAACCATGCCCTGCTGCCAGAGCGGGAACATGCGCAAACGGCGGTGCAAGGTCATGACCAGGAAGGTGATCAACGTCAGGATCAGGGCATTCTGACCCAGCAACGAGCCATACAGCACATCCTCTGCCAGCCCGACACCCCAGGCACGCGCCAGCCCGAAGCGGTGCGGCAGGGTCATGGTCCAGAAACTCAGAATCAGCGCCAGCCAGAG
>DATMWH010000024.1:0-2195 GCA_035562615.1 Pseudomonas sp.
AGGCGCTGATAGCGCGGCTGCCCTTGCCGACTGACGAAAACCTGAGCGACCTGACGAATGATCGGCTCACTGGCGACCAAACCGCTGGCCTGGGAAATATCCAGCAATTCGCCGGGCACCAGCAGATCTCCCTCGCCACGCAGCATGGCGGCGAGCAACTGGTCTTTGGGCAGTGGTATGACCGTCATTTTGACCGGGCGCGTGGTCCCGCCACGGGGCAGGTTGAGAAAGGTCAGAAAATCCTGCAGGCGCTGGTTTTCGATACCGGTAGCCTGCCCCTTGACGCTGGAATAGGTGTTGCGACTCTGATTGACCAGCACACGCAACTCGCCGCTGTCGCGAATCTGCCGCAGATCGCGTGGAATCTGCAGCTCAAGTTCGGCCCCGCCCTGCTCAGACAGCCGCGCACCGACCGTAAACGGCAGGCTCCACAGCAGCAGCAATAACAGCAATGACCTCATGGTACGGCGAACCGACTGAAATGATGCCGCAGGGTCGCACAGCCTCCGTATGGCCACCAGCCTTTTAACCTTTCATCAAGCAAACTGGCACTACAACCTTATGTAATGATTAGGTTTTTTACGTCCGATGGCTTTGTTATGCTGCCCGTCCACGATGCGAGTAGCGGCCATGCAACTGATTGATATCGGTGTCAACCTGACCCATCCAAGCCTCGCCCGGCAGGCCCGCGAGGTGCTCGACCGGGCCTATGCTGCCGGAGTCTGGCAACTGGTACTGACCGGCACCGATGTGCAGGAAACCCGGCAGGCACTGGATATGAGCCGCGAACTGGACCCCCAGGCACGGCAACTGTTCAACACCGCCGGTGTGCACCCGCATCAGGCCAGCCAGTGGAACAGCGCCATGGCCGCTGAGCTGCACGAACTGCTGCAACAGCCAAGGGTGCGCGCCGTGGGTGAATGCGGCCTGGACTTCAACCGCGACTTCTCGCCGCGGGCCTTGCAGGAAAAGGCACTGGAGCAGCAACTGGAACTGGCCGTACAACTGAACATGCCGGTGTTTCTGCATGAACGGGATGCCAGCGCACGGATGATGGCCATTCTCAGGCATTACCGCGACCGTTTGCCCGCCGCTGTGGTGCACTGTTTTACCGGTGACCAGTCAGCCCTGTCGGGTTACCTCGACCTTGACCTGCACATCGGCATCACCGGCTGGATCTGCGACGAGCGCCGCGGCACCCACCTGCATCCGCTGGTGGCACAGATCCCCGAAGGTCGCTTGATGCTGGAAAGCGATGCGCCTTACCTGCTGCCCCGCAGCCTCAGACCCAAACCCAAAAGCGGGCATAACGAGCCGGCCTTTCTCACCGCAGTCCTGCACGAAGTAGCCATGCACCGAGGCGAAAGCAGCGAGCAACTGGCCACTCACACGACGGCCTGCGCCAGAGCATTCTTCGGTCTGCCGCAGGCAGACCCGGCGCGTTAACCGAACACCACCACGGTTTGCCGACTGATGGCCAACAGCTCACCGGAAGGCGCCCAGAGCGAAGCGGCGATATGACCGTAGCCATCCTGCGCATGTTCAATCAGCGCCCGATACTGACACCAGTCCAGACTGTGCAAAGCAGGCGCCGGCTGCATGAACTCGATGGTCCAGGTCAGTGAACTGCCCGAGGCCGGACGACTCAGGTGCGACAGCACGGCCGGCGGCCAGGCATCCACCAGCGCGAGCAGATGTGACTCGCTCAGCACCTCCTCTTCGGCACCCTCGCGCAGACGCACCCAGCCACTCATTTCGCGCGAAGGATTGTTGCTGAAGGGCATCCCGCCCACCGCCCAGCGCATCGCCAGATGCTGCACCAGCTCGGGTGTCAGGCCCTGAAAATAACCCAGCTCGGCGCACTCCTCGACCCGCTTGATGATTGGTGCCGACTCCCCCGACACAGACACCTGTGACGGTCGGGCGCTGCCAAAACTACCCTGCACCAGCGCACAGACCTGACCGTTCTGCGACGCCTTGCCCAGCACCTGACTGACCGCCCGGCCTTCGCGCAACACCTGCGCCTCGAATTGCGTCGGCACACCCGGCTCGACCGGCCCGACAAAGGTAATCGCCAGCGAGCGCAGCGGCCGCTCAGCCGGCACCTGCCCACGCATGACTTCGAACACCATGGCCGCCACCAGACCACCGAAGGAAGCCCGGCCATTGGCCCAGCTGGCCGGAATAACCACCTG
>DATMWH010000025.1:0-5050 GCA_035562615.1 Pseudomonas sp.
TCGAACTGCATGCCGCGCAGTTCGAACTTCTGCTGATGGGCAATAAAGCGCCCGATGGTGCCAAAACAACCGGCCACCGCCGCCAGAATCGCCTCCAGCGGCGTCGGTCCGAGATCCTTGCCAGCGGCATTCTTCGGCTGATCCATGACCAGCGTGTGATTGCCGCACTGCACATGCACATCCATGCCGCTGTCCATGCGGCCACGGGCGGTGATGGTTTTGACAGTCATGACAGCGGCTCCGCAACTGAGTGAGCCATCAGCATAGGTGACCGGCGGCGCAGGCATATTGATCGCCGTCATGCGCCGGCGGCGCAGGCCCGTTACGACTCAGGCATCAAGCGCATCAAGAATGTCTGCGCGCCGGTAGAGGCGCCGGTAACACTCAACCAGCTGCAATCGCTCGTCGGCACTCAGCGGCCGGCTGCCGTAACGTGCCGTCTCGAACAGCTCGATGAATACCGCCGCATCCTCATCCAGATGACGGAATTGCTCGCGCACGCAGGCCAGATACTCGCGGGCATTGGCCGATGCCGGAACCTCCAGCCCGTGCAGATCGAACAGCCGGCAGAACGCCGCATGACCGGCGCGCGCATCTGACGCACGGGCCAGCAGCACCAGTCGCACGTAATCCAGGCGCACCCACAGCCAGAGCACCGGCCGCACTTCGCGCAGTAACTTCCACCAGGCTATGAGCATTGCCAACAGGGTTGCCAGCAGCAGCGCCAGCAGGATGCTGCGCCAGTGCAGCTTGAACTGCCGGAGCAGCTCGCTGAAGACTTCACCCAGCGCCTCACCCAGCGGCTGCAAGGTCTTGCCGGCCAGCTCTGCACCGTCAGCCAGGGCCTCAATGGCTCCCGCCTGCCAGTCGGGCATCCCCGGCCGGCGGGCGGCCTCGCGCATCTGCGCAATCGTCAGTCCGGAAGATCCGGACGGAGCATCTGCCGTACCGCCAGCCGTTTCCGGGCGGGCCGGCAGCCCGTCCAGCGCCGGGGTGTCCCCGGGTTTGCCCGGCTGGCCATGCGACCAGTACAACTGCCCCCAGGAAGGCTGCGGCGTCAGCGCATACAGCAACCCTCCCAGGCCGAGAATCATCGCCGTGGCAAAGGCGATTGCAGCCCCCTGGCCACGTGCCACACCCGTACCCAGACTGCCCTGGCGAATCTCCTGGGAGCGCCGGTTGATCTGCTCCGCCACCAGCGTGAATACCACCGCCACGGTGTAGGGCAGCAGGTAGAACCACAGCGTCCAGTCTGCAAGGAAATTCGCGCTGGCAAACAGCACCGTGACCAGCGACACCAGCAGCCCCAGATACAGCTGGCGGCGATTGACGCACACGCAGCACTGGGCAGCCTGCAGCAACAGCAGCATGAAAACCCCGAGCCGCGGAAAGTCCCACACCCGCCAGAAGAACAGCAGCAGCAACAGCGCGATACCGATGGCTATCCGCTGAGCGAGCCGGCCACCGGAAGTGACCTCGCCGCGCTGACGCCAGCCGACGAACAGACAGAGCGCAAACGACACCGCCCACAAGATGGCCAGCATGCCGAAGCCATTGACCTTCATCTGCGAGACAAAGTCATTGCTGATCGCCGCCAGCGTCAGCGACAGGTAAAGCCCGAGGTAGACCGGGAAGTACGTAAGTGCGGGAGAGCTGTCCGGTTTCATGGGTTGAACAACCTCACCAGATCATCACCCGCCTCGACCTCCACACAGGTCGCGCCCATTTCCTGCAGACTGGCCAGTGCCGTGCCCTGCTGCACGACCCGGTGTCCCGGTTCGTCGAAGCTGGCACGGCGGAACAGGATGACCAGCAGATGGGCGCCACTGGCACGCAACCCGGCCAGCACGCGCAGGGTGTCCGTCTGACGCAGACGCGGCTCGGCCAGGAACGCCACCACCGTCTCACCACGCTGGCAGTCCGTGGCGACCTGGCGCAACACCTCCGCATAGGCAGTCGATCCATCGGCCCGGACTACCGCCAGCTCGTCGAGCAGCGCCTGAAAATGCGTATCGCCAATCCCGGCTGGCTGGTGCAGGGCCTGCAGGCCCTGACCCGCCAGCCGCGTGGGAATGTTGTTGCTGCAGGCGAAGCGGGCGATAGACGCGGCAATGCGCACCGTGTACTCGAAAGTCGACTCGCGCCCCTGGCCGACGTTGGCGGCACTCGACTGGTCAAGCACGATGTACAGACACGCCGAGGCCAGCGGCTCGAATTCCTTGATCATCAGCTCGTTGAGCCGCGCCGTGGTCGGCCAGTGCACATGCCGCGGATTGTCGCCGCGACGGTATTCACGCAGGCCACAGAACTCCGCCGCGCCGCTGCTTTGCGGTAGCAGGTAGTTACCCCGGTGCACGTGCAGGGGTGAGCCATGCAGTGGCAAAGCCACAATCGAAAACAGCCTTGGGTAGATAGTCAGCGTCTGCACGCTGTCGCTGCGCGGCTGCCGCGCCTCCACCAGCCCCAGTGGAAAGCGCGTAGCCAGCCCGGCCGGGCCCAGCTGGTAACGCCCGCGCAGTTCACACTGCACCGCAACGCTGAACGAGCGTTGCGCACCACCCGGCACATAGGCCAGCAAGCCGAGGCGCACATCCTCGCCCGGCGCCTCGCCCCGGGCAGCACCGATAAACGGCAGGCGATCGACCAGCTCGACCATGAAGCGCGGCAGACGCCCGCGATTCTCCACCTCGACACGAAACTCGATACGCTCGCCCTCGATCGCCCGCTGCGGGCCCTGACGCACCACGCAAAGGGTGCGCACCAGCCAGTGCGGCAAGACAATTCCGGTCAGCAGGGTCGCACTGAGCAGCGCGGCAATTGCCCACGGCAGCGCCTGCTGTTCGCGATTGAGCGCAGACAGATAGGCCACCAGGGTCAAGCCGATCAGCGTCAGCAACGCCGCATGATGGCGCCAGAGCAGTGGCAGCACGGATGGCCAGCGCATCACCGGCACGCCCGGCCGCGTCCTTGCAGCCGGCAAAAACCGCTGCTGTTCATACCGGTGGCAGGACCATCGAGACGATCGACTGCAGCACTGTCGAGGCGCTCTGCCCCAGAGCCGCCGACTGCGGCTTGACGATCAGCCGGTGCTCGAGCACCGGCGCGCACATTTCCTTGACCAGATCCGGCGTGACAAACGGCCGGCCACGCAGCAAGGCCAATCCCTGGGCACCACGCACCAGCGCCAACGCTCCGCGCGTACTGGCGCCCAGGCGCAAATCGGCATGACTGCGGGTTGCCGCGGTGATGGTCGCAGCATACTTGGCCACGTCCGGGCTGACATGCACCGCCTTTACCGCATCGCGCGCAAGCAGCACCTCGGCTTCTGAGATAACCGGTTGCAGCGAATCAATCGGATGGCTCTGCGCCTGCGCACTGAGAATGCGCAGTTCATCAGCCAGCGATGGATAGCCAATCGACAGGCGCACGAAAAACCGGTCGAGCTGGGCCTCCGGCAGGGTATAGGTGCCCGCCATGTCGATCGGGTTCTGGGTGGCCAGCACCATGAAGGTTTTCGGCAGTTCGTAAGTCACGCCGTCCACGCTGACACGAAACTCCTCCATGCACTCCAGCAACGCTGACTGCGCACGGGGGGTGGCGCGGTTGATTTCGTCGGCCAGCAACACGTGGGTAAACACCGGACCGGGACGGAATTCAAACTCGGCGGTTTTCTGGTTGTAGATCGGCACCCCGGTAATGTCCGAGGGCAGCAGGTCGGGCGTGCACTGCAGACGCTTCATGTCGACCGCCACCGAGCGTGCCAAGGCACGCGCCAGCATGGTCTTGCCGGTGCCGGGAACGTCCTCCAGCAACACATGCCCCCGGCACAGCAGGGCCACCACTGCCAGTTCGATCACCGGACGCTTGCCGACAATGACTTTCTCGACGTTCTCGATCAATCCCTGAATGCTTTGCATCGAAACTCCATTTCTGCAGCGAGAGAAAAACGGGGCATGCCCAAAATCGAACGCAAGAGTACCGGTATGCGCCGACACTTTCACGCCATGGGAGATGATTTTTTCGCGCTAACCGGCGATGGCGTCCGGTTAGCCGGGATGCCCATCCGCCCGGGTGCTGCAGAGCATCGGCGCATAGCGCCAGAGGAACAGGGCAAAGGCCAGCGACCAGCAGCTCATGGCCAGCCACAGGCCGGCCTGCGGCCAGGCTTCAACCAGGAACACCCGCGCCAGCGCGCCGGCATTCAGCAGGGCAAACGCCCATGGCATGCCCGCTGGCAACACCAATGGGCGCCCGGTATGGCCAAGGCTGACCCGCGCCAGCATGGCCAGAATCAGACCAGCCATGCTGCCCACCGTCAGGGCATGCAGCGGCTGGCTGTAGTTGAGCAGGACCCCGGCGTGCCACAACGCCATACCGGCACAGGCCAGCACCAGCCAGGCATAGGCCAGGTACAGCGACCACAGCAATGGCACCGCCAACAATCCACGATCAAACCAGCGCCACAGCCGCACGCCATGTCCAAACGCCAGCAGCACAAACAGCGGGGCGATCAGCAGTGAAGGCTGCAGGGCCGGACCTGCTGCATGCAACACGGCAACCAGTGCCGCGCCGAGCAGTAGCGTCCAGTCCAGCCAGACAATCGGTGTCACGGCAGTGGCTCGTCCCAGACCGCGCTGGATGAAAAACGGAATCACCCGCCCGCCGATCAGCGTCATCATTGCGGCGACCAGCCACACCGCAGCCAGAACGGCGCGGCGTTGCCATTCGTGATCCGCCAGTGCCAGACCCGCCAGACACTGGGCCTCGGCGAACAGTAGCAGCAGCAGAATCGCCACCACCGGGTAGTTCTTCTTTTGCCGCACCGCCCACAACAATCGCGCCATCGCCAGCGCCGCCAGCAGCAGGAACAGCAGGTTCAGCGGGATCAGCAGCCACAGCGGTGCACCGAGCAACCAGCTCAGGCGCGCGCCCAGCCAGATCGCCACCAGCACTGCCAGGGGTTTGCCGGAAAGACTCGGTCTGCCGGTCCAGGTTTGCACCGCGGTGAGCAGGAAGCCGGCAATGATCGCCCCGGCAAAGCCGAACACCA
>DATMWH010000026.1:0-6082 GCA_035562615.1 Pseudomonas sp.
CCCCGGTGGGCGCTTCCCAGTCCAGCATCTCACCGGCACAGAACACCCCGGGAAGCTGGCGCAGCATCAACTGCTGGTTGAGCGCGCTGAAGCACACACCACCGGCACTGCTGATGGCCTCATCCAGCGGTCGCGGCCGCAACAGGCGCAACGGCAGCGCCTTGATCACCCTGGCCAGCTGCGCCGGATCGGCAAAACTGTCTGCCGTGCCCAGTTCACGCAGCAGTGCGGCGCGCACGCCCTCCAGCCCCAGCCGGGCACGCAGGAAATTGCTCAGCGACTTGCTGCCGCGTGGCTTGCGCAACAACTGCTCAACCTGCTCCGGCGATTTACCGGGCAACAGATCCAGCTGCACCAAAGCCGCACCGGACACGTTGATTTGCTCACGGATCGACGCCGACAGCGCGTACACCAGACTGCCTTCGACCCCGCCAGCGGTGATCACAAACTCGCCCAGGCGCGGCGCCAGCCCCGCCACGGACAACGCACAGGACTTCACCGGAGCACCGGCAAATTTCTGCGCAAACTGCTCGCTCCAGCCCGCCACATCGAAGCCGCAATTGCTCGGTTGCAGGGCCGCCGTGGCAACCCCACGAGCGGCCAACAGCGGCATCCAGGCCCCATCCGATCCCAACCGTGCCCAGCTGCCGCCGCCCAGCGCCAGCAGCACAGCCTCAGCCGTGACGATGTGCTCGCCAGCCGGGCTGGCGATGCGCAGGCTGCCATCGGTATTCCAGCCCAGCCAACGATGCCGCGTATGGATGGCCACGCCCAGTTCGCGTAATCGCTTGAGCCACGCGCGCAGCAAAGGGGCCGCCTTCATGTCAGCCGGAAACACCCGTCCGGAACTGCCGACAAAGGTCTGGATGCCCAGTCCGTGAATCCATTCGCGCAAGCGGTCGGCATCGAAGGCTCTGAGCATGCCTTCCAGCGCCGGACGCCGCGGGCCGTAACGATCGAGAAAAGCCTCTTGCGCCTCGGCATGGGTGATGTTCATACCGCCGACGCCGGCCAGCAGAAACTTGCGCCCCACCGAGGGCATGGCATCAAAAAGATCCACCTGCACGCCCGCCTGCGACAGCACCTCTGCCGCCATCAGTCCGGCGGGGCCGCCACCGATGATGGCAACCTTCGTGTGAATGACAACTGCACTGGCGGTCATGGCATGGAGGGCACGTTATGAAGGCCGGGCATTCTAGCCCAATCGCCTGGTTTAAAGACCGTAGCGCTGGAGAAGTTCCGCCAGCTCACCACTGGCGCGCAACTGGGCAATGGCCTGATTGATCTGTTCCAGCGACGCCCGATGGCGGGAGTTGCGCGTCAGCGCCAGATAGAACTCGATATCCACCTTCAGCGGTTCGGCCCGACGGATCTTGCCGGCGTACTGCGCACTGGACAAAAACTGCGCGGCTTCGATCGCCAGAAAGGGCACCGCATCCAGCCGGCCAAGCGCCAGCATCCCCAGCAACTGCTCGGAACTGACCACCTCCACCACACTGAACACACCCGCGTCGCGGGCCTGCTTGAAGTCGTCGGGGTAATTGCGGCCGCGCACGGTGCCCACCCGCAACCCGCGCAAATCTTCCCAGCTGTTGATCTGCGCAGGAGTCGCCCCGTCAGCCCTGACATAAATGTCCCCGCGCAAGGTCACCAGCGGGCTATCGGTAAAAGTCAGGAACGCCGCCTGCTCAAGGTCAAAACGGATCAGGGTCACGCCATCATCACGGCCTCTGGTCAATCGCTCAAGCAGACGCGCCTGGGGCAGCAACTCGATTTCGACACACAGTCCCAGACGGGAAAAGATCAGCTGCATCAGCTCATAGGACAAACCACGGCTGGCCAGACCGCCCGACTCAAGGGTAAACGGCGGCCAGTTGGCTTCCTCCAGCAAGTGCACAGTGTCCGCTGCACAACCACCCGACGAGGCCGCAGCGGGCATTGCCTGCAGCGAGAGCGCGAACAGCAGGCCACGGAGGGGCAAGCGGGAAAGCAGCATGGCAATACTCCGCCGAATAAACACCTCAGACTCCAGCCCAGGCAGACCAGCACACTGACCCGCGCCCGGCGCAGCCCCGGCAAAACCTGACAACCCCCGCCACCACAACTGCCTTGCTGATCAATATGAGTCCCTTCCGCTGTGCTTTGTCCAATCTGAACGGCAGTGCTCTGCGCCGGAGCGCTGCCGCGTTATGCTGATGTGCAATAACAGCACGACTGACGCCAGCATGCCACTGACAGAACTGCACACCCCTCGCCTGATGTTGCGCCACTGGCACGCGGCGGACCTTGCAGACTTTGCCACCCTGAACGATGACCAACAGGTGATGCGCTATTTCCCCGGTCGCCTGAACCGTCAGGAGAGCGACGCCCTGGCCGGCCGCATCCTGGCGCATATCGACCAGCACGGCTTTGGTGTGTGGGTAGTGGAACTGCGCCAACAAGCCGGCATGATCGGCATTCTGGGGCTGCAACGGGTGCTGTTCGACTCAACCTTCACCCACTCGGTGGAAATCGGCTGGCGCCTGCTGCCCGCCTACTGGCATCAGGGACTGGCCTTTGAAGCGGCACAGGCAGCGCTTGAGTTCGGCTTTGGTCAGCTGGATCTGCCGCAGATTCTGGCCTTCACCGTGCCGGCCAATCAGCCATCGCAGGCACTGATGCAGCGTCTGGGCATGCAGCGCGACCCGGCCGAAGACTTTCTCCACCCGCTCCTGCCGAAGCAACATCCGCTGCGCCCGCACGTACTCTATCGCCTGAGCAAAGCACGCTGGCTGACACTCAATGGCGCGCAATAGCCGACAGCCGCCTGCAAAGGCTTTACCATTTGCCCCTTTGACAGCCCCCGGGCTGCTTCACACCACCGTTTCAGGAGCGCGCAATGAGTCAAGTACTGGATGAACTGGTTTCCCTGTTGAGCATGGAGCCCATCGAGGAGGACCTGTTCCGCGGTGCCAGCCAGGATCTGGGTTTTCGTCAGATGTTCGGTGGCCAGGTGCTCGGCCAGTCGCTGTCAGCAGCCAGCCAGACCGTCGGCGACGGCCGGCTGGTGCACTCGCTGCACGGCTATTTTCTGCGCCCCGGCGATGCCGGATTGCCGGTGGTCTATCAGGTTGAGCGGGTCCGTGACGGCGGCAGTTTCAGTACCCGGCGGGTCACGGCAATCCAGAAAGGCAAAACCATTTTCACCTGTGCCGCGTCATTTCAGGGTATCGAGGAAGGTTTTCATCATCAGGCACAGATGCCCGAAGTACCGGGTCCGGAAACCCTGCGTTCGGAAACCGTGCTGGCCCGCCTGGTCGCCGACAAGTTGCCCGAGCGCCTGCGCGAGCGCGCCGTGCATGACAAACCGATCGACATCCGCCCGGTCAGCCTGAACAACCCGTTCGACCCCAAGCCGGCCGACCCGGTCAAGCATGTATGGTTCCGCGCCGATGGCGAGCTGCCGGACAACCCGGCGCTGCACCAGTACCTGCTGGCCTACGCCTCGGACTTCGGCCTGCTGACCACCTCGATGCTGCCGCATGGCGTGTCGGTGTGGCAGAAGTTCATGCAGGTAGCGAGCCTGGACCACGCCATCTGGTTCCACCGGCCGATCCGCATGGACGAATGGCTGCTGTACGCCATGGACAGTCCATGGGCGGGCAATTCACGCGGCTTTTCGCGCGCCAGCATTTTCAATCAGGCCGGTGAACTGGTGGCCTCGGTGGCGCAGGAAGGGCTGATCCGCCAGCGCGAAGACTGGAAGTGAAGCATTTGCGCGCTGCACGCCACTGGGTGTTCGATCTGGATGGCACGCTGACCCTGGCCATCCACGATTTTGCGCTGATTCGCCGCGAACTGGAGATCCCCCCGGAACACGACATCCTGCATCACCTGGCCGCCCTGCCGGCCGACGAAGCGGCCGCCAAGCACGCCTGGCTGCTGGCGCATGAACAGCAACTGGCGCTGGCCGCACAACCGGCGACAGGCGCGATTGAGCTGGTGCGCCAATTGTCGGCGCGCGGTTGCCGGCTCGGCATCCTCACCCGCAACGCCCGCCCGCTGGCACAGCTGACGCTGGCCAGCATCGGACTGGATGGATGCTTTGCCCTGGATGACATCATTGGCCGCGATGAAGCACCACCCAAACCAGACCCCGGCGGTTTGCTGATGCTGGCCCGGCGCTGGCAGGTGCCAACCGCCGAACTGGTGATGGTCGGTGACTACCGCTTCGATCTGGATTGCGCACGTGCGGTGGGCGCCACCAGCGTGCTGGTCAATCTGCCGGAAAACCCCTGGCCTGAATTGGCCGACCTGTTCGTCCGCGATTGCCGCGCCCTGCTGCAACAGCTCTAGCGCCGCGCCCTGTTGGGCTTCGCTGCGCTCAACCGCAACCTACGCTGTGGCGTCAATCGTAGGTTGGGTTAGGCCAACGGCCGTAACCCAACAAATGACCGCGAGACGGGCAAGGGCGATGCCTTTGGCATCGATGGTGGGTTACGCCGCTAACGGCTAACCCACCCTACACCACCGACTGAAAGGCCATAGTTCAAATAGCCCAACGCGTTTTGACTTCGGGTTTGGCGTCAATCGTAGGTTGGGTTAGGCCAACGGCCGTAACCCAACAAATGGCCGCGAGACGGGCATGCGGCCTTTCGCTTAGCCCGATCTGCGCCACTGCGGCAAGCCGATCAATACCACGGCCGTCAGAATAACCGCCATTGCCAGCCATTCTTCTGTGCCGATCTGCTCGCCGGCAAACACAATCCCCAGCAGCACAGCCACCGGCGGATTGACGTAGGCATAGCTGGAGGCTGCCGCCGGGCGGACGCTATTGAGCAAGTACAGATAGGCACTGAACGCAATGATCGAGCCGAACACCACCAGATAGGCCAATGCGGCCCAGCCTGCCGGCGTCGGCCAGTGCTGCAGCTGCTCGCCACTGAGCAGACTGGCCAGCAGCAGCACCGCGCCGCCCGCCAGCATTTGCGTGGCACTGGCCATGGGGCCGGATGGCAACGGCAGGTGTTTGCTCCACATCGAACCGAAGGCCCAGGTCAAGGATGCAAACAGCACCAGCGCAGCGCCCAGCGGGCTGGCCTGAAGATTCGAACCCAGATTGAGCAAGACGATGCCCAACAAGCCCAGGAGAATGCCAGTCAGCTCCAGACGTGTGGTACGCAGCCCCCAGAACAACCCGAACAGCAGGAAAAACAGCGGCTCCGTGGCAATGGCCAGTGCCGCTACCCCAGAGGCCACCCCCAGGTGCTCCGCCACTGTCACCGCACCGTTGCCACACGCCAACAACAGCACACCAAGCAGCCCGGCCAGCTTCCATTGCGCCAGAGTCGGCGCAGCCACTCCCCGGCAACGCAACCAGCCATACATGAGCGCACCGGCCAGCAGGAAACGAATTCCGGCCATCAGCAACGGCGGCCAGGATTCAACACCGATGCGGATGGCCAGATAGGTCGAACCCCAGATGAGGTAGACGGCGAGAAAGGCGGCAATCAGTAACAGCGGAAAACGCTTGGCGGGCATGGGGCTACTCATTCAGCACAGCGCGTCAGTGACGCAGCAACAAGGCACCTTCGATGGGCCGGAACACGTCGGTCGCGCGGATCAGCGACTGCGCGGTCAGGCCCGGCACGCCGTAAACCGTGGTGCGCACGCCGTTACTGCGACGGATGCGTTCGAGCAGCAGATCGAAATCGCCATCGCCCGAGGCCAGCACCACGTGATCAACACGGCTGGCAGCATCGAGCACGTCGATGGTGATACCGACATCCCAGTCGCCCTTGGCTGAACCATCGCTGCGCTGGATGAAGGGCTTGAGCTTCACCTCGAAACCCAGCTTGCGCAGAATCTGCTGAAACTGCTGCTGGCGCGCATCCCCACGGTCAATGGCATAGGCATAGGCCTCAACAATCTCGCCCTGGGTTTCCAGGGTTGCCCACAACGCGGCATAGTTGAAGTGACAGCCATACCCCTGGCGTACCGTGTAATAAAGGTTCTGCACATCGGCGAACAAGGCTATGCGGCTCACAAGGACGGCTCAGCGGACAAATGGGCAGACAGTATGCACCAGAGGCGCGCGCAAAAT
>DATMWH010000027.1:0-9081 GCA_035562615.1 Pseudomonas sp.
GCCACCCGGGTCAGTCACGCTCAGTCAGCCATGGCCGGGTAATCGGTGTAGCCCACCGGGCCCGGCGTGTAGAAAGTGGTTGGATCGGGCGCATTCAATGCCGCGCCGGCACGGATGCGCTCGGGCAAGTCCGGATTAGCCAGATAGGCCGTACCGAAGGCCACGGCATCGAGCTTGCCGGCGGCAATCGCATGCTCTGCTTCAGCGACGCTGTAACCCATATTGCCGATCAGCACGCCGTTGAAATTGGCCCGCGCCGCCGTCATCACATCGCCGGATTGCTGGCCGAGAAAATCGGCGCGCATCACGTGCAGATAGGCCAGACCGTAGTCATTCAGACGTGCAGCCAGCCAGGCGGTGAGTCCGACCGGATCGCTGTCCTGCATGCTGTTGTAGCTGTTGAGCGGCGAAATGCGCACTCCGACGCGATCACTGCCATACACCCCGCTCACCGCTTCGATCACTTCCAGCAGCAAGCGCGCCCGATTCTCCAGCGGACCACCATAAGGGCCGCTGCGCTTGTTGCTGCCATCGCGCAGGAATTCATCCAGCAGATAGCCATTGGCACCGTGCACCTCGACACCATCGAAGCCAGCCGCCTTGGCATTGATAGCTGCCTGCTTGAAGCCTTCGACGATGCCCGGCAGTTCATCATCGCGCAGCACCCGTGGCACCACATACGGCACCTTGCCAGCGGGGGTATGCAGTTCGTCGTTGGTAATGGCAATGGCGCTCGGCCCGACCGGCTCGGCGCCGTCATTGAGCAATGGATGACAAGCGCGCCCGCCGTGCCATATCTGCAGGAAGATGCGCCCTCCCGCCGCGTGCACCGCGTCAGTGGTCTTCTTCCAGCCGGCAATTTGTTCGGCGCTGTAAATACCCGGTTCAGTGTTGAAGGCCGAGTTTCCGGCCATGGCCATGGTCGCTTCGGCAATCAGCAAACCCGACGAGGCGCGCTGGGCGTAGTGCTCGGCCATCAGCGCACCGGGAACATGCCCGGCCTCGGCGCGGGTGCGCGTCAGCGGCGCCATCAAAATGCGGTTGGGCAGCAGCAGTGCACCCATTGGCAAGGGTTTTAACAGTGCTTGCATGAAAATCTCCAATTGGCTGAACAACAGGAAAAAGCAAGGCGCACTCCAAGGTGCGCCAGAACAACATCAGAGGCCTGCAGACAACCGGCGATCCAGCGACAGCCGGCCACCACCGGAGACCAGCAGCGACAACGAAGCCACCAGCAGGACAAAGCCGTACTCATAGCCGTTATTGGACATGAAGAAGCCATTACCAATGTGCACGCTGAAGATCGCCACCAGCATGGTGAACGCCGTCAGTGCCGCCGCAGGTCGCGTCAACAGGCCCAGTACCAGCGCCAGACCACCGAAGAACTCGGCACTGCCGGCCAGCGCCGCCATCAGCATGCCCGGTTCGAGACCGATCGACGCCATCCACTGACCAGTGCCTTCCAGGCCGTAGCCACCGAACCAGCCGAACAGCTTCTGGGCGCCATGAGGGATCAGCGCCAGGCCGAGGCCGACGCGCAGGATCAGTGCAGCAAGGGAGGAATCGGTCTTGAAGATGTCGTGCAATTTCATGGTGAATCTCCTGTGTGAGTGACTGTTTTAGTGAGTAACAGTCAGCGTGCCATTGCGGTAATCGGCAATGGCCTGGCGGATTTCAGCTTCTGTGTTCATGACAAACGGGCCGTGCTGCGCGATCGGTTCAGCCAGCGGGGTCCCGGCCAGTAATAGCAGACGCACGCCATCCGCGCCCGCCGTCAGCGTGATCTGCTCGCCTTTACCAAAACGCGCCAACTGACCTTTCTGGATCGGCAAACCGGCGAGCAACACGCCCTGATAGACATACGCCAGCACGGTGTCGGCCGCTGGCACGTCAAGACTCAACTGCGCACCGGCCGGCAACTGCACATCAAGGGCGCGTGCGCCGGCGGCCATGCCGGCCAGCGGACTGCCCAGCGTGCGGCCTTCCAGCGTCCATTGCCCGGCAACGGCGCGGGCAAGGCCGCCACTGGCCAACTTGAGCTGCGGCAGTTCCCGGGCAGTCGCTTGCCGGTACTCGGGGTTTTTCATCTTCTGTGCGGCCGGCAGATTGATCCACAACTGAAAGCCGTGCAGCAGGCCCTGATGTATCAGCGGCATTTCGGAATGAATGATGCCGCGACCGGCCGACATCCACTGCGCTCCGCCGTTGCTCAATTCGGCGCGATGCCCCAGGTTGTCCTGGTGCACAAAGCCACCGGAGAGCATGTACGTCAGGGTTTCGATACCACGGTGGGGATGGGCCGGAAAACCACCCACATAATCGGCCTGATCATCGGAGCGGATCTCATCGACCATCAGAAACGGGTCCAGATCATGCGCTTGCTGACCGACAACGCGCTGGATCAACACGCCATCGCCATCGCGGCTGCGGCGAGCGGGGAGGATTTGCAGAACTTCTCGAACGCTCATGGAATCACCTCAACAGGACTGTCTTGCCTGAGTGATGCCATAATAATTCGATTGATTATGGATGAATAACGCTTATTTTGGCTTAAAACAATCAACTAAATAGATGTATAAGCAAAAACGGACTCACCTCAGGAAGACGCAGTGAGCGAACCGAACGTGAAGTAGTGGCGCAGCGCATCGACCATCTGCACGTAATCGGCCGGTGGCGCTACCAGGGCAAACCCCGTGTCGAACGTGCCCGGCGTGACATCCTCGCGACACCACTGGCAATCGGCATGAAAATCTATGAAATGCAGCTTGCCGTCCTGCCCGGGAATTTTCAGGCGCATATCGAAACGAGAACCGACCAGCAACGGGAGCTGGCTGATCAGCAACAGCCCGTCCAGCGAGACATTGCCGATAAAGCCCATGGGCTTGTCGGTTATCCGGTTGAACACCTTCAGGTAGTAAGGCAGCTGGTGCCGGTCGATTCGGCGAAACAGGCGCATACGGCTCACTCGCAGTGTCGGTTGGCCTGAATATGCGCCGAGCCACCGCGTTTGGCCAGTGTCACTGGCAGTGACTGGACAGCTTGGCAGCTAGATTGCTGCGCGCTGCCTCTACCTGTTGATCACTGTAGTAGGTGCGTTCGCCCTGCGCATCCTGGCTGAAAAACACCCCACCCTGCTCCAGTTCCGCCAGGGACTGCCGCAATTTACTGCACTCTTCGTTGCGCTTGGCGTTCTTCTGCGCCTGCTTCTGCTGGACGGCAGCCTGCTCCTGACTGCGGGCATCGAGCACCTTGCGCAGGCGTTCTTCGCGTTCGCGAGTCGCTGCATCGCGTTCAACCACCTGCGGTTTGACTTCAATGCGCTGCGCACCCGCTCCCGGCTGTTCGCCAAAATGGATCTGTCCATTGGCGTCGGTCCAGCGATAGATTTCAGCCGCGCTCAGAGCGGGCAGCAACAGCAGGCAAATACAGATGAGTCGACGCATGGCGGGCTCCGGTCAGGAAGGCCCAGCTTAATCCGGCCAGCCCGGGCGGAACAGCCCTACATAGGCTCAGGACTGACCTTCAGGGCAAAGTTACCGGAGTCTTCACCGAGCTTTTGCAGGGTTTCCAGCCGGGCCTTGGCACGGAAAGCGTATTCACTGGAGGGGTAATTGCGGATCACGAAGAGATAGGTCTGCTGCGCATCCACATAATATTTCTCGCGTTCCAGACACAAACCGCGCAGCAGGGAGATCTCCGGTTGCAGGTGCGGCCGCGAACGGGCGGCGCGCTCGGCCTTGGACAACTCGACCCTGACCGCAGCGCAATCGCCCTCGTTGTAGGCCCGGTTGGCGCTGTTGAGGTAGTTGTCGAGCATCCAGCGATTACAGCCCGTCAGGGCGGCGAGCAGAAAGACAAGGATCAGGGTGCGCATGGTTTATTCCTCCGGTCTGGTATTTATCGTCCGAGCGACCAGAATCTTCAACACAAAACACATTCAGCTGATCAGCGGAGTCCTGCGTTTGATACAAATCAAACGCCAGATGACTGAACTGCGGTGCAATGAAGGCATAACTCAGAGGTGAGCGCTCCATGAACCTGAACACACTATTGGTAGTCATTGACCCGGCCAGACCGACCCAGCCGGCGCTGCAGCGCGCCACCTGGCTGGCGCGGCAGAATGGCGCCGCGCTGGAATTGCTGGTTTGCGAGTACCACACCGTGCTGGAAGGCAGCTCGCTGTTCAGCAGTGCTGCGCGGGAAAAAGCCCGGCAGAAATTGCTGCAGGAGCGGCTTGACTGGCTGGAGTCACTGGCGCAACCGCTGCGCGACGAAGGCCTGCGCGTACAAACCCATGCCTGCTGGGGCAGACCGCTGCACCAGCAGGTTCAGCAGCGGATCAACGAACTGCAGCCGGACTGCCTGTTCATGGCCGCCAGTGACCACGCGCCCCTGCGTCAGCTGCTGCTCAGTAATGGCTGCTGGGAGATGATCCGCCACGCCACGATCCCCTTGTGGCTGGTGCATCACGGCGCGATCAGCGACTACCAACGACTGTGTGCCGCCGTGGACCCGCTGCACAGCTTCGACAAACCGGCCGCACTCGACCATCGCATGCTGGCCATGGCCAGTCAGCTGGCGCAACAGTTCGGTCTGGAGGCCCACGCGCTGCACTGTCATGCCCCGCTGCCGCCATCGATGCTCTTTGACAGCGAGGTCGTCACCCACTACCCGCAGTACCTGCAGGACTCTGCCGAACAGCACCGTCAGGCGCTTGCGCAACTGCTGGCAGACTATCCGGCCATCCACGGCAACAGCCATCTGCTGGAAGGCTACCCGGAGGAGCTGATTCCGCGCTTTGTGCGCAGTGAAGCCATCGACCTGCTGCTGATGGGCGCGGTGTCGCGCAGCCATCTGCACAGCGCACTGATCGGCAATACCGCAGAGCGGATTCTGCAGCAGGTGGACTGCGACCTGCTGGTGTTCAACAGCGGCCAGAAAAGTAGTGCCGCGGAAAAGTGACTACACGGTCACACCGGTGTAGCCTCGCGCTCTCTCTGAGAAATGGAGCCTTTGCATGACCTTCCGCCGCACCAAGATTGTCGCCACCCTCGGCCCTGCCAGCAGCTCTGCGGAGGTGCTGGAACAGTTGATCCTCGCCGGCATGGACGTGGCCCGCCTGAACTTCTCCCATGGCTCGCCGGACGATCACAAGGCCCGCGCCCAGCTGGTGCGAACCCTCGCCGCCAAACACGGGCGCTTCGTCGCCCTGCTGGGCGACCTGCAAGGCCCGAAAATCCGCATCGCCAAATTTGCCAACAAGCGCATCGAACTCAAGGCCGGTGACACGTTCCGCTTCTCCATCAGCCATCCGCGCGAAGCTGGCAATCAGGATGTGGTGTGCATCGACTACCCGGACCTGATCACCGACTGCAAGGCCGGCGACGAATTGCTGCTGGATGATGGCCGCGTGGAAATGCGCGTCGACGCGGTAAGCAAAGACGAACTGCTGTGCACTGTGCTGATCGGCGGTCCACTGTCCGACCACAAAGGCATCAACCGCCGCGGTGGTGGCCTGACGGCACCGGCGCTGACCGACAAGGACCGCGCCGACATCAAACTGGCTGCTGAAATGGAACTGGACTACCTCGCCGTTTCCTTTCCGCGCGATGCCGCAGACATGCACGAAGCCCGGCGTCTGCGTGACGCCGCCGGCGGCACAGCCTGGCTGATTGCCAAGGTCGAGCGCGCCGAAGCCGTGGCTGACGATGAAACCCTCGACGGCCTGATCCGCGCCAGTGACGGTGTGATGGTGGCGCGCGGCGATCTGGCCGTGGAAATCGGTGACGCCGAGCTGGTCGGTATCCAGAAAAAAATCATCCTGCACGCCCGCAAACTGAACAAGGTGGTGATCACCGCGACGCAGATGATGGAGTCGATGATCAGCAGCCCGATGCCGACCCGTGCGGAAGTCTCCGATGTGGCCAATGCCTCCTTCGACTACACCGATGCGGTAATGCTCTCGGCCGAAAGCGCCGCTGGCGCGTATCCGATCGAAGCGGTACAGGCCATGGCCCGCGTCTGCCTCGGCGCGGAAAAGCATCCGACCAGCCAGAACTCCAGCCACCGTCTGGGCCGGCGCTTCGAGCGCTGCGACGAAAGCATCGCGCTGGCGGCCATGTACACCGCCAACCACTTCCCCGGCGTGAAGGCGATCATCTGCCTGACCGAAAGCGGCTATACCCCGCTGATCATGTCGCGCATCCGCTCGTCGATGCCGATCTACGCCTTCTCCCCGCACCGCGAAACGCAGGCCCGCGTGGCCTTGTTCCGTGGTGTGCAGACCGTACCTTTCGACCCGGCCACTCTGCCGCCGGAAAAAGTCAGCCAGGCCGCCGTGGACGAACTGCTCAAGCGCGGCGTGGTGCAACAGGGTGACTGGGTGATCCTGACCAAAGGCGACAGCTACCACACCATCGGCGGCACCAACACCATGAAGATCCTGCACGTGGGTGACCCGCTGGTGTAAGCCAGCACTTGAATGCACAAGGCCGCTCGATTGAGCGGCCTTTTTGCGTCTCCAAGGCAAGCACCATGGCGTCAGGACAATGAACTGTTCGACTCTACCTGTCGGGCTATAACGGATGCGTGCTTGCGCGTGCTGAGCACTTTGACAGTCAGCGCTTTGCGCCGAAGGGTGAAGAAATTCTTGCTCCGCGCCGGCCTTCACTTGTCGATGCGCGGGGGTTAAACGAGCCACTCACGAACCAGCGCGCCACAACATCCCTGTCGACACTCGCGCTGATCGGGACCCGCTAATTGGCAAAATACATCGAGTCGAAGTATTCGCTGAGCGACTGCAGAAACTCCGGGGTGAAAGCCGGAGTGAAAGCGGTTCTGGGCTTGCAAAGGATGGACTTTTTCATCGGTATTCTCCTGGTAACGCGCAAAGGTGATTTACCGTGAGGCCTGTTGAGGTGCTTGTGTGAAGCACCGTCAAGACTCGCAAGATCTTCAATGCAGAAGTCGCGCCAAAATTCAGAAAAAATTAAATGCTATTTAATTCAATTGGCTAGCGAATCATCACGATCGCTATTCAGCCTGCGCACAGCCCTACTTCGGTGCCTGTGCACACTATTTGCCCAATAAAGTGGCTTGAGATGAGCTGTGCACGAACAGGGCACTCGATGTGCGGGGCGGCGACTGCCAAGCAACATATTGCTCCGCGGGCCCTCACCCGAAAACCGGGCAAGGTTAACCGGCATGACAAACAGATGCCTCAGGCGAACTTCGAAAAATCCGGCTTGCGCTTCTGCATGAAGGCCGCAATCGCCTCCATGGCTTCAGGATGGCGCAGGCGAGCGCCGAACAGCTCCCCCTCCTCCTGGATCACCGCGCGCAATTCCTCTCGTCCCGGTGCGCGCATCAGGCGCTTGCTCACTGCCACCGCCGAGGGAGCCAGATCGAGCAAGCGCAAGGCCGTTTCACGCGCCTTGGCAAAGGTTGCCGCACCATCGTCCAGCACGGCATTGGCGATGCCCCAGGCCGCGGCCTGTTCGCCGCTGAAGGACTCGCTGAGCAGCAGCAGATCATTGGCCTTCGCCTGCCCCAGCAGACGCGGCAGAATCAGACTGGAGCCGTACTCCGGACACAGACCGAGCTGGACGAACGGCATCTTGAGCAGAGCGTCACGGCTGACGTAGACGAAATCGCAGTGCAGCAGCATGGTCGTGCCAATGCCGACCGCTGCCCCGCTGACCGCTGCCACCACCGGCTTGCTGAAGTCGAACAGTGCCTGCATGAACTGCAGCACCTCGCCACCCAGACCTTCCTTGGGCGCGTTCATGAAGTCCATCAGGTCGTTGCCGCTGGTGAAGCATGCTTCGTTACCGGTCAGCAGCACCGCCTGTACGCTACGGTCGTCATTTGCCGCATTCAGTTCCTGCGCCATCTGGCTGTACATCTGCCGGGTCAGGGCATTTTTCTTGTCCAGCCGGTTCATGCGCAGGGTCAACAGCCCCGGTTCACGCTCAACAACAATGTGCTCGCTCATGCAAACTCCTGATCAGGCCGGAGCCATGTTGGCGCTCGGCAAAAAAACATCGGCATACACTTGCGATCGCGGCAAGCCAGCCAGATAGAGCCGCCGGGAAAAGCCTTCCACGGCAGCAGGCGGCCCACAGACTAAGGCGATGGTTTGTCGTGAAGCAAGCTGCAGATTGGCCAAAGCAGCCGCCTGCTCGGACGCTGGCAACAATTCCACCTGTAGCCCGGGATGCTGGCCCGCCAGCGTGGCCAACTCTGCTGCCAGATAGTGGCCGGTTTGCTCGCGGGCCACATGCAGCAAACGGATCGGCCCCTGATGTTCCTGACGCAAGGCTTCGCGCAGCACGGCCCAGAGCGGCGCCAGCCCGGTGCCGGCGGCCAGCAGCAGTAAGGGCCGCGTTTGCCACTGCGGATCGTAATGCAGGGCACCACCGTGCAACTCACCCAGGTTCAGACTGCTGTCAGGGGTCAACTGCCGGGCCTGATCGCTGAAGGCACCGGGCCGGCTGCAATCGATATGAAACTCCAGCCACTGATCCTCCCCCGGCAGACTGGCCAGGGAGTACGGCCGCGCCACACCGTGCGCCGCCCACAGCAGCAGATGCTGGCCGGCGCCATACCGCAGTGGCCGCTGCGGCAGCAGGCGCAGGCGCAAGATGTCCGCAGTCAACCATTCAAGGCTGTGAATGCGTGCAGGAATGCCATCGCGGCGCGGGTCGAATACTTCTACTGTCAGATCACCGGCGATCCGACACTGACACGCGAGCCGCCAGCCAGCCGCGCGCTGCGCCGGCGTCAGCGCATCCGGGCGGGCATCCAGAGGTTCTCCGGCCGTACAGCGCAGCAGGCAGGCATGGCAACTGCCGGCACGGCAGCTGTAAGGAATCGCCAGACCCGCCGCCAACAGGGTGTCGAGCAGATTGGCATCATCCGCAGCACGAATGATTTGGCCCGCGATAGTCAGTTCAGGCACGCCGTTGATTCCGATGTTCCGGTGGAAAGGCTTGAAGTGCGCCACTCTACCTGCCACACCGGGAAAAACCCATCAGGGCGCCGCTTGGCGGGTGTGTCTGGCGCAGGGCGCGCGTTATACTA
>DATMWH010000028.1:0-3254 GCA_035562615.1 Pseudomonas sp.
CAAATGCGCAACAAAACCGGAAGTTTCGTCCATTTTTCGTCACTGCACGGTTGCCCCAGGGCTTGCCGTTTGCCATGATTAGTCCAGCTTCTCATTCATGAGAACGAAGAGTTGGTTACATACTTAATATTGTTCCTGCTTACATAACTACAGGAGTCTCACAATGCAAAAGAAAATTATCGCGCTGGCCGTCGCCGGTCTGGTCTCGGGTGCAGCCTTTGCACAGTCAAACGTTACGATTTATGGCGTTGCCGACGTGTTCTATGGCTACGCCTGGGACAACTACGCTGACCATACCAAGAGCGGTAGCGTGGTCGGTTCTGGCGCCCTGAACGGCTCACGCTTGGGCTTCAAGGGTACGGAAGATCTGGGTAACGGCCTCTCTGCCAACTTCCGCATGGAAGCTGGCGTAAATATGGATACCGGCACCTCGGCACAAAATGGTGGTTTGATGAGTCGCTGGGCGACCGTTGGCCTGTCCGGCAAGTCCTGGGGCGAAATCCAGGCAGGTCGTCGTGATACCTTCCAGGATGAACTGCTTGGTGGAACCGACGCGAATGCCAGAAGCATGGTGTCTCAGGTCAGCCCGGTTTATCTCGACCAGGCTCGTTATAACAATTTCGTAGCCTATCTCTCCCCGAACTGGAGTGGTTTCCAGGTCAAGCTTGGTTTCGCTTCTAACGGTACAGATAACGCGGCGAACGATGTGGTCCCAACCGAGATTACTGCAGCTGCGCAGAACACGGCTGCGAATACGAACATGCGCGTGTACACCGCGGCAGTGCACTACAACAACGGCCCCCTGGTGATTGGTGCTGTTTACGACTATGACAGCTATCAGGATCGCAGCAGCAACGTTGCTGGCGTTGCGGGTAACGGTTCCTACGACTCCGGTAACGTATGGAATATCGCCGGTGCCTACGATTTTGGTGTCGTGCGCCTGCACGGTGCTTACGGCATGATCAACTACGCTGACAATCCTCAGTTCGGCGAGGATAGGGATAGCCGTA
Source organism: Pseudomonas sp. (assembly GCA_035562615.1). GTDB lineage: Bacteria > Pseudomonadota > Gammaproteobacteria > Pseudomonadales > Pseudomonadaceae > Aquipseudomonas. Next base: position 1,011 of record DATMWH010000028.1, read on the forward strand.
CGCAATGGTCACTCGGCCTGTCCGCCCCGATCGGCGCGAATGGCAAACTGGCTCTCGTCTATGCTGATGCCAAGATCGAATACATCGCAGCTGGCGCCGGTGATGACAAGTTGAGTCTCTGGGGTATTTCTTATATCCACAACCTCAGCAAGCGTACAGCTTTCTATGGTGCTTATGGCAACCTCAGCCAGGATGATACCTTCACCAACGGCGCCTACAGAGCTGGCCTTTCGGGCACCCAAGGTACGGCAGGCTCAAACGGATACGAGCAAGGTATCCAGGTGGGTGTGCGTCATTTCTTCTGATCCGAGACAGAACGCTGTTGGTTAGCAAAACGGGCGCTTCGGCGCCCGTTTTTTTTGACTCTTGGTTTTGCCCTCATACCTTTTGAAAACAGAAATCCACCCGCAACCACGATCGTTATCCGATCTGTTTGTTTCGTTCACCCTGCTTGGGCTGCAGGGATTTGGCGGGGTGCTGGCGGTTGTGCAGCGCGAGATGGTCGAGCGGAAGCGCTGGTTGACCAAAGAAGAATTCGTCGAGGAATGGGCTGTGGCGCAGATCATGCCCGGCCCCAATGTGGTCAATCTGGCGTTGATGATCGGCGGGCGCTACTTCGGCCTGGCGGGGGCCATGTCGGCGCTGGCGGGCATGTTGTCCATCCCGCTGGTCCTGGTATTGCTGCTGGCCTTGGTCTATGACCAGTATTTCGGCCATGCGGCCGTTATCGGTGCCTTGCGCGGTATGGCGGCGGTGGCGGCGGGGCTGATCATCGCCACCGGGCTCAAATTGTTTGGCGCGTTGAAGAGCAATCCGCTGGGAATCGCCGTCTGTCTTGTCCTGGCCGCGGCCTGTTTTGTCTGCATTGCCTTGCTGCGCTGGCCGCTGATCTATGTGCTGCTGGGGCTGGGGAGCGTGGGCTGCCTGCTGGCCTACAGAAAGCTCAAACCGTGAATCCAGCACCCATCCTCTCGCTGCAACTGGCCGATTGGCTCAGTCTGCTTGCGCATTATCTGTCGCTGTCGCTGATGTCGGTGGGCGGCGCGATTACCACGCTGCCGGAAATGCACCGTTATCTGGTCGAGCAGCAGCACTGGCTGAGCGATAGCCAGTTCAACACCTCGGTCGCAATCGCCCAGGCAGCGCCTGGGCCGAACATCCTGTTCGTCGCGCTGCTCGGCTGGAATATCGGCATGAACACCGGCGGCGGCCTGCCGACAGCAATGCTCGGTGTGTTGATCACCATGACCGGTATTTTGCTGCCGAGCACGACGCTGGCCTATCTGAGCGCCCGCTGGAGCCACTAAAACCGTGAATTACGCGCGGTGCGGGCGTTCAAGCAGGGCATGGGGCCGATCGTGATCTCGCTGCTGATTGCCACCGGCTGGGTACTGGCCAGCGCACACCGCGACCCTGTCGCGGACTGGCCGCTCTGGTTGCTGACGGGAGTTGCTGCACTGATCGTCTGGCGCAGCAAGATTCATATTCTGTGGCTGCTCGCAGCGGGGGCTATTCTTGGCGGGTTCGGGCTGGTTTGACCGCTTTGCCTATTGATGCGGCCCGATGATATTTGAAGTCGTCACCCCGGCGAACACCGGGGTCCAGTCGGCGATTGCTCTCCGGTACTGGATACCGGCATTCGCCGGTATGACGGCAACTTTCTACTTCATCGGGCCGAAGCTATAGCATGCCTGGAAAGCCCTATGAATTGGCCGTCTTCAGGGTGTATGCCTGAAGAAGCTCGTGCTTGCTTGGCCCGGCGCATGATGCGTTGTAGAACGCCATTCCAGGCGGCTTGCAGCGATGCTCTCGTCGCTACGTGTTGTGATTATCTTTCGCGGCACCGCTCGCTTTCAGTTTATCCATGAACGCCACATCCAGCTTGCTGACACGCTTTGGCGTCGGCGGGTGGAGTTCATTGACGAAGCGCACGAACTCGTCCATCGGCAAGGCCGTGCCGACCGGTTCCGATTGGCCGGTGGTTGACGCCTGATACAAGGTGAACAGGCCGTCCGAGCGGGACGACATGGAATACAGGGGATTTCCAGTACGTCTCTTGAGTCGCTCGACGGCCGCGCTGGCCTTGGTGGATCGCATGGGTGAAACTCCCGATCTGAGTGGTGTGGCGTAAGATTATCCAGCATCTGTGCATTGCTCATCTTTCGGAGCCAGGGAAAATATTATGAAATATGTAGATCTGACCGTTGAAGAGAAAGTACCCGCGCTGGGCATGGGAACATGGCA
>DATMWH010000029.1:0-5081 GCA_035562615.1 Pseudomonas sp.
TCGCGGATGCGGTTTTTGATTTCATGGAACAGCGCTTCCCGCAGCGCGCCCTGTTCCGCCAGTTGCTGGTCCAGATAGGTGTTTTCCGCCTGCAGGTAGGCCAGTACTTCGGCATCGTCACGCTGTTCCAGCCAGGCGTAAGGGTCGGCGGTGGTGGCGTGACGGGCGATTGGCGGCAGCGACATGGCGGATTCTCGGCAAGGGCGGAGCGATGGCTGGGGAGGCCGTGGCGGGCAAAAGCCGTTATGATAAACGCCCCTTTGTCAGCCCTGCCATCAACCATCATGACCGAAAACGATTACCTGCTTGCCTGGAGTGCCTACGGCGTTGCCGCGTTGGGCTGCCTTCTGGTGTGGTTCCAGATGACCGGCTGGATGTGGCGCTGGCTGCGCGAGCCGTTGCGCTTGCTGGTGGCGGTATTGCTGTTCACGCCGACGGTGGTCGATCCGGGCAAGGATGCGCTGGCCCCGGCGATTGCCATCACCGCTATGGACCTGCTGCTGGATGTGGGCGATAACGCCTGGCGCGCGGTGGCGGATCTGACCAGTTACGGCATGATCGTGTTTGTCGTGTACCTGGTGTTTGCCGGGATCCGCTGGCCGATCGAGAGTGCCATCCGCCGCAAGCGCGTGACTAAACCCAATGCCAAGGTCAAAGCCAACCCGCGTACGGCGGCCGGCGCGGTGGAAGAGGACGAGCCGACGCTGCGCGAGATCATGGAGCAGGGCAATACCTGGATTGATCCGCAAGGCGACCGGCGCCTGCGCATTGAACCGCGAATCTGAACACGATGAACTGCGTGTTCTGCGCCATAAGCGCCGGCAAACTGCCGGCCCACCGGCTGTTTGAAGACGAACACTTTGTCGTGCTGCTGGATATTTTTCCGCTGCGCCCGGCCCATGTGCTGATTGTCAGTCGGCAGCACGCACCACTGCTGGGCGATCTGCCGGCGGCGGCGCGCGATGCCTTGTTGCCGCTGGCGCAGCGCGTCAGCCAGGCCCTGTATGCCAGCGGTCTGGGGGTGCGCGGGATCAACCTGCTGATCAACGACGGCGCCGCGGCCAACCAGCATGTGCCGCATCTGCACCTGCATCTGATTCCCCGCCGCGGCGCGGATCTGCCCGGCATCGGCTGGCGTCTGCTGACGCGCTTTCTGCCGCTGGGGCGCAAGCGCCTTGAGGCGCAGCTGCAGCAGCAAGCCGACATCCTGCGCAACGCCCTGCAGGCACAGGGGGTTTAGGGTGTGTGAACTGCTCGGCATGAGTGCCAATGTGCCCACCGACATCGTGTTCAGTTTCACCGGCCTGATGCAGCGCGGCGGGCTCACCGGGCCCCACCGTGACGGTTGGGGCATCGGTTTCTATGAGGGGCGCGGGTTGCGCCTGTTTCAGGACCCGGCCGCCAGCAGCGAATCGGAAGTGGCGCGGCTGGTACAGCGTTATCCGATCAAGAGCCAGACGGTGATCGGGCATATCCGTCAGGCCAATGTCGGCAAGGTCAGTCTGGCCAATACCCATCCGTTTGTGCGCGAGTTGTGGGGGCGCAACTGGTGTTTTGCCCACAACGGCCAGCTGGCGGATTTTCAACCGGTCGCCGGCGTCTATCGGCCGGTGGGCGATACCGACAGCGAAGCGGCCTTTTGTGCCTTGCTCAATCGCCTGCGCCAGACCTTCCCTGAACCGGTGACGGCTACTGAGCTGCTGCCGGAGCTGGTGGCGGCCTGCAGCGATTTCCGCCGCCGCGGCGTGTTCAATTGCCTGCTCAGCGATGGCGACTGGTTGTTCTCGTTCTGCACCACCAAGCTGGCGTTCATCACCCGGCGCGCGCCCTTTGGGCCGGCGCAATTGAAGGATGCCGAGCTGACGGTGAATTTCCAGGCGGAAACCACCCCCAGTGATGTGGTGACGGTGCTGGCCACCGAAGCCCTGACCGCCAATGAGCCGTGGACGCTGTTTGCGCCGGGGCAATGGCGCCTCTGGCGCGGCGGGGAGTGCGTGGCCAGTGGCATGGCCACTGATTAGCCGGCGGCTCAGGCCGAGGTAAAGCCCGGTTCTGCTGTGCTGGCAAAGCTGTAGTGGTTTTTCCCCGCGCGCTTGACCTGATACATCGCCGCATCCGCCGCTCTGCGCAGCTCCTTGCTGTCGCTGGCGTGATCCGGAAACAGGCTGATGCCGATGCTGCAGCCGACCTGCAGGGGCTGGCCATTGAAGTCGATGGGCTGGTTGATCAGCTCGATGATTTTCTGCGCGGCCACGGCGGCGCTGGTGGCGTCGATGGCTTCGGTGAGGATCAGCAGAAACTCGTCCCCGCCAATCCGGCAAGCGGTGTCGGCCGCTCGGATACTCTGCTGGATGCGCTGGGCCACGGTTTGCAGCACGCAATCCCCGGCGTCGTGACCGAAACGGTCGTTGGCCTGCTTGAACCCGTCCAGATCAATGAACATCAACGCCACTTTGCCTGCATGGCGCCGGGCGGTGTTGATCGCCATCTCCAGCCGGTCATTGGCCAGCCGCAGGGTCGGCAGATGGGTCAGTTGATCGTGATTGGCCTGATGGGCAATCACGTCGCGTTGCTGCTCGACCTCAATCAGCGCGGATTTCAGCGATTCGCGGAAGCTGGAGATGCGCATGACCAGAATCAGCACCGAGAGAAAATTGACCAGCACGGCGGTGACCCAGGTCGCGGGGCTGATGGCAAACAGGTTGGCGTCCGTATGCAGCTGCAACGCGCCCGTGACATAACCTGCACCAACCAGGCAGAGAAACAGCACGGAGGCGCCGCCCAGCCACAGGCTGACCCGGCGCGAGAACACCAGGCTGGCGCAGATGCAACCGGTGGCAATCAGCAGCAGTCCGTTGCTCAGTACGCCGATGTTCAGCAGCCCGGGTATGGCCAGGCCGAAGAACACCCCAACCAGCACCATGCCGCGCAGATTGATACTGGTCTGCCGGCCAAAACGGAAGAACAGCATCCCGGCCACGACCACGATAAAGGTCACGGTATTGGCTGGCTGCCAGCCGACCGTAAGGCTGCGCCAGACAAACAGCGGCAGGCCAAACCAGCCGAGCAGGTAAAAGGCATGCAGGGTCTTGTTGACCAGGGTTTCCCGGTAGGTTTCCCAGGTGACGGTGCTGTGTTTGGGTTCTTCAGTCATCGACTCGGTCTTTGTGCTTGAGCATGAATCATCTGGCCAGCGCACCGGTTATGCCCAGTGGGCGGTTCAGCGGGTCGAACAGCACGCCGGGATTGAGAATACCCTGCGGATCAACACTGTGCTTGGCCGCCTGCAGCATCCGGCGAAACAGCGGGTCGACTTCCTGTTCATAGCCGCTGCGGTGATCGCGCCCCACGGCATGGTGGTGGGTAATGGTGCCGCCGTGGCGGATCACCGCTTCGTTGGCCGCCTGCTTGATCTCGCGCCAGGCTGAAAGGGCGCTGGCCACCGAGCCATCGGCCGCACGCGCGGCGAGGGTGAAGTAGGGCGCCGGACCGTCGGGGTAAACGTGGGTCATGCGGCAGGTCAGCTGACCGGGATGCCCGGTGGCCTGTTGAATGGCGCGGGCCATATCGGCTTTCACATTGTTGTAGAACTCGGCAAAGCGCTCCCAGGTGATGGCCGTCTCGAAGGTGTCCATGATCACCCCCTGACCGACCGCCGGGTCGCGCCAGTAGGGCATGCGCAGGAAGGCGTCACGCCAGGCACCGGCTGCTCCGATGCGGTGTTCGCTGCTGTCTTGATCGGCCATGGAACGTTGCACCGCCTCGGCGTCGTAGCGCCCACCGTATTCGCTGACCAGTTCCAGCGCGCGGGCCATCCAGGCCTGCAGCGGGTGATCGGCAGATTCGAAGGCCAGCACCAGCACCGCATGGCTGCCATTGCCGACGCCGGAAAACACCGTTTCCAGCGGGTCGAGCAAGCGGCAGTTGCTCGGGTTCAGGCCCGATTGCGCCAGCACGCGCACGCACTGCGCGGCCGTAAAGTAATCGCTGAAGGTGACCGAGGCCGAGGCGCGGAAGCGCGGCGGGTTTTGCAGGCGTACCCAGGCTTCGGTCAACACGCCCAGCGTGCCCTCGCTGCCGAGTACCAGACGATCCGGCGCTGGTCCTGCGCCCGAACCGGGCAGGCGGCGCGTCTGCATGACGCCACTGGGGGTGACCAGGCGCGTGGCTTCGACAAAGTCGTCGATATGCGTATGCAGCGTGGCGTAGTGGCCGCCGGCGCGGGTCACGATCCAGCCGCCGAGGGTGGAAAACTCGAAGCTCTGCGGAAAGTGCCGCAGCGTCAGCTGATGAGGCTTGAGCTGCGCCTCCAGCTCCGGCCCCAGTGCGCCGGCCTGAATCCGTGCGGCGCGGCTGACCGGGTCGACTTCCAGCACACGGTTAAGCCGCTCCAGATCCAGCGAGATGACCCCGGCAAAGCTGTCGCCCACCGCGGCTTCCACGCCGCCGCAGACGCTGCTGCCACCGCCATAGGGAATCACCGCGACATTGTTGGCTTGGGCCCAGTCAAGGATGTCGATGATCGCCTGTTCGTTATCCGGGAAGGCCACCCAGTCCGGCGGGGTGGGCGCCTGGCGCAGCCACATGCGCGCGCAATCGGCATAGCTCTTGCCGGCGCTGTGGTTGAGACGGTCCAGCGCGCTGGCGGAAAACTGTGCGGCCAGCGAGGCCGGAGGTTGGATGCGCGGGGTAGGTAAGTCGAATTCACCGACCTGTGGCTCCGGACGGTCTTCGATGCGCGCGCCAAGCAAACCCAGCATGCCCTTGATGGTGGCCTGCTCGCGGCTATCAAGGGTGGCGTTGGTATTGCCCCAACCCCAGAAACGACGGGGTGTGCGGCGGGAAAGCGTGGCGTATTCGTTCATCGGTGATGGCCTGATTGTTGTTGGACGGCGGAGCGCCAAGCATAGTCGGGCTGCTGCTGGCTTGTTGGGCCGGTTACGGGTTGCCTGAGTCACGCCCTCTCCCGCTTGCGGGAGAGGGCTGGGCGGTCCGACGTGTCGGAGAGGGGCTTGAGCGCTGTAGCCCGGATGAAATCCGGGATCGCGTTATTCAGGGCCACCCACCCCGGATTTCATCCG
>DATMWH010000030.1:0-3224 GCA_035562615.1 Pseudomonas sp.
TACCTGTCGACTCAGGAGCGCAATGCGCTGTTCCTCGCCGGGCGTGGTCTGTTGCTGGAACCGGAGCAGGATTGGCAGGCCGAGCTGTCGGTAGGCGGTCAGGTGCGCGCGCTGAGCCATGTCGATTCCGGCGTCAAACTGTCGGGTGCGGCACTCGCCGAGCCGCTGACCCTGAGCAGTCCGGGCGCGGTCACCTTGTTCCAGCAACTGAGCCTGTCCGGTTATCCGCTGAAGGCGCCGCCGGCCGGTGGCGAGAACCTCAGCATCCGCCGCGAGTACCTGAGCATGGCGGGCGAACCGCTGGATCTGCGCAATCTGGCCAGCGGCGAGCTGGTACTGGTGCATCTGGCTGTGGAGGCCAGGCAGCGGGTGCCAGATGCGCTGGTGATCGACCTGCTGCCGGCCGGACTGGAACTGGAAAACCAGAACCTCGGGCAAAGCGCTGCCAGCCTCAGCGATGCCAGTAGTGCGCTGAAGGACTGGCAGAAGGCCATGCAGAATGTGCCGCCCAAACATCAGGAATTCCGTGGCGACCGCTATGTGGCCGCCGTGGACGTGACCGGCTACGACACCACCCATCTGCTCTATCTGGCGCGTGCCGTCACCCCCGGCACCTACCGGGTTCCGCCACCGCAAGTGGAATCGATGTACCGGCCGAACTGGCAGGCGGTGGGGGAGGCGCCGGTGGAGTTGGTGGTGAAGGGGCGCTGACCCTCTCCCCCGGCCCCTCTCCCATAAATGGGCGAGGGGTGACTGCAACAGGTCGACCATGCACGGACTGCTCCCTCTCCCGTTTACGGGAGAGGGCTGGGGGCGCCCGGCTAGGGAGAGGGCAAAAGGAGCAAGGAGGCTCACATGGCACTACGCGAAAATGCCAAACGTCTGCGCACCCAAATGACCGATAGCGAAGCACGGCTCTGGTATCACTTGCGGGCTCATCGTTTCATGGGATTGAAGTTCAAACGGCAGAAGCCCATCGGCCGTTATATTGTCGACTTTGTCTGTCTGGAGTGTTTTCTGATCATTGAGCTCGATGGTGGTCAGCATGCTGAGCAGTGGCAGCAAGATCAGCTTCGCGATGGCTACCTGACGGCGCGGGGTTATCAGGTTCTGCGCTTCTGGAATCATCAGGTTTTGACGGAAACGGATGCGGTACTTGAACAGATCAGACTGGCCATTGGCCCTCTCCCTAGCCGGGCGCCCCTCAACCCTCTCCCGTAAACGGGAGAGGGGGCTGATCCTGCATGGTCGCTGGATTGTTGTATGCCGCGGTCCTCATCTCCCCTCGCCCATTTATGGGAGAGGGGCCGGGGGAGAGGGTAGGTCTTGTATCGCTCAAACAGATCAAGCATGAAGCGTTGGCTGGGTAAATCGCTGCTCCTGCTCATCAGCCTGCTCGCCCTGCTCTGGTCAGCCGACCAGCTGTTCCCGCTGCCCTTGCCGCAGGACGATCAGGCCCGTGTGGTGCTGGCCGAGGACGGTACGCCGCTGTGGCGTTTTGCCGATGCCGAGGGTGTCTGGCGCTACCCGGTGACGCCCGAGGAAGTGGCGCCGCACTACCTGCAGGCGCTGCTGACCTACGAAGACCGCTGGTTCTATCAACACCCCGGGGTCAACCCGTTGGCGCTGGCCCGTGCCGGCTGGCAGAACCTCAGTGGCGGACGTGTGGTGTCCGGCGGCAGCACGCTGTCGATGCAGGTGGCGCGCCTGCTCGACCCGCACTCGCGCAGCGTTGCCGGCAAGCTCAAGCAGTTATGGCGCACCCTGCAGCTGGAGTGGCATCTGTCCAAGCGCGAGATACTTACCCTCTACCTCAACCGTGCCCCTTTTGGCGGCACGCTGCAGGGCGTGGCAGCGGCCAGCTGGGCCTATCTGGGCAAGCCGCCGAGCCAGCTGACGCATGCTGAAGCCGCGCTGTTTGCGGTATTGCCGCAAGCGCCCAGCCGGTTGCGTCCGGACCGCCATCCGCAGGCTGCGCAAGCTGCGCGCGACAAGGTGCTGCGGCGGCTGGCGGCCTTTGCGGTATGGACGCCGACGCAGATTGGCGAGGCGCTGGAAGAACCGGTGCTGCTGGCGCCACGGCAGGAACCGCGACTGGCGCCGTTGCTGGCGCGACGGCTGAATGGCAAGGACAGCCCGGCGCTGATTCGCACCACGCTGGATGCTGCTTTGCAGCGGCGGCTGGAGGATCTGCTGCTGGGCTGGCGCGCACGGCTGCCGGAGCACACTTCGGCGGCCATTCTGGTGGTCGAGCACGCGAACATGGCGGTGCGCGCCTACCTCGGTTCGGTGGACATCAATGACCAACGCCGCTTTGGCCATGTCGACATGATCAATGCCCAGCGCTCGCCCGGCTCGACCCTCAAACCCTTCCTCTATGGCATGGCGCTGGATGCCGGGCTGATTCATTCCGAGTCGCTGTTGCAGGATGTGCCGCGCCGTTACGGTGATTACCGGCCGGGTAATTTTGCCGCCGGTTTCAGCGGCCCGGTGTCCGCCAGTGAAGCACTGGCCAGTTCGCTCAATCTGCCGGCGGTGCAACTGCTCGAAGCCTTCGGGCCGAAGCGCTTTGCCGGCGAGTTGCGGGCTGCCGGGGTGCCGTTAAGCCTGCCGGCACTGGCCGAGCCGAATCTGGCGATTATCCTCGGCGGTGCTGGCAGCCGTCTGGAGGAACTGGTCGGTGGGTATCGCGCACTGGCCCAGGGCGGCAAGGCTGCGCGTATTCGGCTGCAGCCGGATGCACCACTGCTGGAGCGGCGTCTGCTCTCGCCCGGTTCGGCCTGGATCATCCGGCGTATTCTCAGCGGCCAGTCACGCCCGGAGCGTGATCCTCGCGGGGCGGTGCAGCAGGGCTCCCAGCTGGCCTGGAAGACCGGCACCAGTTACGGCTTCCGGGATGCCTGGGCGATTGGCGTGGGGCCGCGCTACCTGATCGGGATCTGGATTGGCCGCCCGGACGGCACGCCGGTGCCCGGTCAGTTCGGCCTGGCCTCGGCCGCGCCGCTGATGCTGCAGGTGCACGACCTGCTGCTGAATCGCGACAGTCAGCGTGGTATTGCTGCACCGGTGGAGAGCACGCCGGCCAGCGTTGGGGTCGCCGCGATCTGCTGGCCGCTGGGGCAGCCGCTGGACAGTCAGGACCCGAACTGCCGGCGCCAGCGCTTTGCCTGGACGCTCGATGGCACCACGCCGCCGACCCTGCAGGCACTGGATCAGCCGCTGGG